>CAZAWN010000083.1:0-11797 GCA_964488825.1 uncultured Methyloversatilis sp.
CCCGCTTGCAGGGCAGCCAGATCTGCCAGTACCCACGCCGGACTATTGTCCGCCAGGACGCCGAGAACATTGACATGCCCTAAACGCTGCACCAGGGCCTCGGCGCCTTCAAGCAGCGCCGCCGCCGTTACATCCTCCGAGTCGCCCAGCAGCACCGGGGTATTCCCCGGCATGCTGGACAAAGCATCCAACACAGTGGCTGCGCTCATGCGGCGCGACCCAGACGTTCGATCGCCGTGCGAATCCGCCCGGCCACGACAATCGGCTCGGTGGCGTAGTAGTCCCCCCAGGTTTTCGCCTCGTCCCCCAGACGGGATGGATCGGCCTTGGCCAAGGCCAGCAACGGCAGGCCAAGACGGGTAAAGATGCCGATCAGCTCTTGCGTCGCTGTGAAAACGACCCATTCGTGGCCGAGCCGATCCAGGTGCGCGGCCAGCGCCAGAATGACTTGCAGGCTGCCTCCGGCTTTGACAGCCGCCAGGTTGCCTACCTCGACGATGCGGCTGCGCAGTACGGGTCGCTCCGCCAATTGAGTCAGGGTTTGCTCGATCGGGTTGTCGAGATAGCATTCGAGAAACAAGGGACCGGATGCGGCGACGCGCCAACCCGTTGCGGCGACCTTCAGATCACCTTGTTCGAGCAGCATCAGATTGGGGGCGAAGCTCCTGACGTCGGCGCCGTAATGCGCGGCGAAAACATCGCGAATAAAAATTTCGACTTCGGATCGGCGCGGCGATGCGAGGTCGACCTGTTCTGTGGTGATCGAAGCGGTGCGGGTGTGATAGTTACGCAGGGCGGTTTGCATGAGATCGCTCTCCAGGAGATATTGACATGCAGCTTATTGAGCGATCCTTAAACCTGACTTAAAGGAAGAAAGGAGTCAGGGGCTATCCATCGATATCGGGTTAGCCGGATTCAACCCTGTCAGACCAAAGTCTGAATCCTCTTCGGTCAATAGTCTCGTCACACATACCCTATTGTCCGTAGGCGATATCGCAGATGTCGTGGAGAATCCACAGCGATTTAGTTGCGCCTTACCGGCGCTTTCACACAGGAGATTGGCATGAAAAGAAATATGTCAGCAGCGCTAGCAGCCGCCTTTGTCGCAGGGGCCTGCGCCCCCATGGCAAGCGGTCCGCAAGGGATTAACTGGAACACGATTCCTGCGACCAAGGTAGCCCTGTTTTATCCCGGCCAGTCGTCCTATCAATGGCTGCGCGACGAAACGAAGCACAAAGGTGCAGCCAAGGAAACGGCGCGCGGCGATGCCTGCACCTCCTGCCACGATGACGCAACCGAGGAAGCCACGCAGGGCGCCAAGATCCTCAGTGGTAAGCATCCGCTCGAGCCCCAAATCGCGGCGCTCAAAGGCAAGAACGGACACGTTGACATGACCGTGCAGGCCGCGTACGACGACAAGAATGCCTACCTGCGCTTCCAGTGGAAGGGGCAAAACATGGGCACCGAACATCCTTATTACCGCTTCGACGGCAAGGAGTGGAAGAAGTACGGTGAAGTGCTGACGCACAAGAGTGTCAAGGAGGGCAAGACCCCGGCGTTGTATGAAAGCCGCCTCTCGGTCATGCTCGACGACGGCAAGGTGCCTGGCTTCGCCAATCAGGGCTGCTGGGCAACCTGCCACACGGGCATGATCGACATGCCAGGCGAAGCGACGAAAGAGGACTTGGCCGCGATTCCCCTGCTCAAGAGCAAGAGCGACTTGCGCAAGTTTTTGCCGGCGACTCGCAATGACCCGATGGACTGGAAGAGCGTCAAGTCGGCCGAAGAAATTGCCAAGCTGAAAGAGTCGGGGGCCTTCCTCGAACTGATCCAGTGGCGCGGCGCGCGCAGCCATCCGGCGGGCATGGCCGACGACGGCTTCGTGCTCGAGTATCGCAATTCCGATGCCGGCAAGAACATGTGGGCCGGCAACTTCGACAGCAAGACCAAGTTGCCCAAGTTCATGTGGGATGCCAGCAAGACCGGCTACAAGGCTATTGGCGCTGACAAATTGAACAAGGGGCTGAACTATCTTGACCCGCAGGCCAACGCCGTACCTTTCGACCCGAACGCGGGCTGGAAGGAAGGCGACATGTTGCCCAGCAACACAGTCAGTCGTAGCCATGCCGAAGGATCGGCAGCCGACAACAACAGCATTGCCAACTACAAGGATGGTGTCTGGACCCTGGTGCTGATTCGCCCGCTCGGTTTGGCGAACAAGGATGACAAGCCGCTCAAGGCGGGTGGAGTCTATAACGTCGGCTTTGCGGTACATGACGGCAACCTCGACGGTCGCGGCCACCACGTGTCTTACAACAAGACGCTGGGTTTGGGCGTCAAGGCGGACATTCAGGCCGTCAAGCTCAACTAAGCGCAATCCCAGATCCGCGCCACTCGAACTTATCTCGGGTGGCGCGGTTTTAGCTTCGTTCTGGCGCAGTTGCCTTCCGGTTTTCGTTCCGTTTCCCCGAAAGTTTCAAAAGTCGGCGCTGGCGCGACGGCATCCCCTGCCGTTTGTCGGCCCGGACATGGGCCGTAGGCGGCGGGCGATGCGTGCTAGCATTTTTGTCATGCCCTTCCCGGATTCCCCCCCCGCCGCGCGGGTCGCTTCAGTTGAAGCAAGCAGCCGGCCTTTCGAGCGAGTCAGTTTCTCGCGCCAATTCTTGTCGTTTGGTGCGGCCGTGTTGCTGTTGGGGATGGGGGGCGTGGGGAGCTGGCTGAACAGCGAAATCGAACGTAGTGCCGTCAATCGGGCGGCGGCGGTTTCTGCGATCTATGTTGAAAGCATCTTGGCGGTGCTGTTGCCGAAGGATGCCGAGGGCTTGACTGTCTCGGCGTCGCTGCAGGAAGCACTCGATCCAATCTTCGTTGCAGGACCCTTGCATCGCAAGGTCGTTCGCTTCAAGCTTTGGGCGCCGGATGGCACGATCATCTACAGCAGCGACGCGGCGCAAATCGGTGTGCGGTTTCCCATCGACCGCACCTTGGGAGCAGCATTTACCGGCGCACAGCAGGCACACATGAAGAAACCGGAAGGAGATCATCATGCCGACGAGCGCAATCGCTGGGGGCGTCTGCTTGAAGTGTATGTACCCTTGCGCGACAACCAGGAGGACAAGATATTCGCCGTGGCGGAGTTCTATCACGCGACAGACAATATCGACCGGGAAATCGATAGTGCGCAGCGCCGCAGCTGGATCGTGCTGATGGTTGCCACGGCGGCGATACTGCTGCTCCTCTTCGGCCTGGCACGGCGTGTAGACGATACCTTGCTGAGCCAGCGTGACGACTTGCGGGGCAAGCTGCAACAACTGAGCGTTGCATTCGACGAGAACGAACGGATGCGGTTGCAATTGGGCGAGGCGGGCGCGGCGACCACCGCGCTGAATGAGAAACTGCTGCATCGCATTGCGGCCGATTTGCACGACGGACCGGCGCAGAATCTGGCTTTCGCCGCGATGCGCTTCGACGAGATGGTGAATTCCTGCGGAGGCTGCGAGCGTTCTGCCGCGTTGGGCGGGCGCGATGCCGAATCGATTCGCGGCGCATTGCAGGCTTCGTTGGTCGAGTTGCGTAGCATCGCTGGCGGCTTGGGTGTTCAAGGTATCGCCGAACTATCGCTGGGCGATACAGTGCGACGCGCTGTCCGGGATTTCGAACGTCATTCCGGTGTGCAGGTGGCGGCCGAAATGGGCGAACTGCCTTGCGATGTTGCTCTGGCAGTGAAGATCACCATCTACCGCGTGTTGCAGGAGTCGCTGTCGAACAGTTTGCGTCATGCGCAAGGCGCCGTGCCGCGCTTGCGCGTCTGGCGTGTGGGAGACCATGTGTGTGCCGAGATTGTCGATGACGGCGCGGGTTTCGATCCGCTAACCGTCGTTCATGCCGGGCGTCTCGGACTTAGTTTCATGCAGGAGCGGGTTCGCCTGTTGGGCGGCGAATTCGAGCTTCAGTCCTCGCCAGGATGCGGTACCTGCATTCGGGCGAGTTTGCCCTTGTATTGCGAGGAGATGGCATGACTGCCTCCGTTCGTATTTTGCTTGTCGATGATCATCCATTGTTTCGGGACGGCGTCGCCAACTCGCTGGCCTCAGCCGAGGATTTGATTGTCGTCGCCCAGGCGGGGAGTGGCGAAGAGGCGCTCGAATTGGCCCGGCAACTTGAGCCGGACATGGTGTTGATGGATATCAGCATGCCGGGTATCGGCGGGATCGCGGCGGTTGCGCAAATCTCCGCCATGTTGCCGCGCGCCCGCATCATGATGCTGACCATGGCGGAAACGCCGGAAAGCCTGTTGGCAGCGCTCAAGGCGGGCGCTCATGGTTATGTGCTCAAGGGTGTCGCGGCGGGCGAACTGCGCAGCATCGTGCGCAGTATCGCTGCGGGCGAGGCGTATGTGACGCCCTGTCTGGCTGCCGAAATGCTCACCGAATTCTCCCGGCCGCGCCAGCCGGATGCGTTCGAATCGCTCACCGTGCGGGAGAACGAAGTCCTTGAGTTCTTGAGCAAGGGGCTGACCAATCGGGAAATCGGGGAGCGCTTGCATCTGGCCGAGAAAACCGTCAAACATCACATCACGGTGATTCTGCAGAAGCTGCATGTGCGCTCGCGCACCGAAGCGGCTTTGCTGGCGGTGCAACGCGGCATGTCGGGGGGCAGATAATTCCGCTTGGTCAGACGACACGCACCGTACCCGTTTTGTTAAGTCGGACCGATAAGATGAACCCGCCTGCAGCGTGCTCCCGCTCCCTGCCGGTCGATGCGCTCAAGGCTGTCGCGGCGCAATGCATCGTTCTGCATCATTTCGCCTGGTATGGCCCGCTCAGCGAACAGGCAGCGCAACTGGGGCCGGCAGCCGACGGATTGATCGACGGGTTTGCCGCCTATGGTCGTTATGCCGTCGCCGTGTTTCTGGTCGTGGGCGGCTACCTGTCCGCGCTGACACTGCCGCCGCAGGGCTTGTCGTTCAGGCTTGCTCCTGCGCAACTGGGCTTCGAGCGCTACCTGAGGCTGGTTGTGCCATTTGCTGTCGCTCTGTTGTTCGCCATCGCCTGCAACCTGGTGGCGCGGCAATGGATGGAGCACGAGTCGCTGGGCAGCACGCCGCAGTGGCAACAGTTGCTGGCGCATCTGTTGTTGCTGCACAGCCTGCTGGGCGTCGAATCCTTGTCCGCCGGAGTCTGGTATGTGGCCATCGATTTCAAGTTATATGTCTTGTTCGTCCTGCTGATCTGGCTCGGGCAGCGCTTCTCGTGCCGTCACGCCAGCGCCGAGTTTTTGTCTCCTGCGGTGGTGGTTATAGTGGCGCTGGTCGGCCTCGCATCGTTGTTCCATTTCAACCGCGACGAAGGCTGGGACGTCACCCCGCTCTATTTCTTCGGTGCTTACAGTCTCGGCATCGCTGCCGCCTGGGCGCAGCGATCCGGCCAGCGCCAGTTGCTGCTGGCCATGCTGAGCGCGGCTGGTTTGGCCTTGTTGGTCGAGTTTCGAGATCGGCTGGGGGTGGCGGCGATAGCTGCCATCCTTCTCTCTCATCCCTGGACCTCCGCTTCCTCGCGTGTCAGTCCCTTGCTTGCTTATCTCGGCCGCACCTCGTATGCACTGTTCCTGGTGCATTTCCCCGTCTATCAACTGGTCAGCGCTGCCTTCGTACGGGCTGGCTCGAGCGAACCTGTCCATGGGCTCTACGGACTAGGTCTGGCATGGCTGCTCAGTCTGGCTGCGGCGGATCAATTGCATCGTCATGTTGAACAACCCTTCCAGCGTTGGCGCAAGCGGCGATTGTCCGTCTGCGTTGGCAAAAGCAGTGCGGTTTCGCGGTAGGATGCGGCTTACGTGCAGTGAATAATCGGGAGGAATGGGGTGCTCGCATCGATCAGACGTTTGCCGTTCTCGGTTCGCAGCCTGCTGGTGATCGGCTTGCTCGTGATCGCTACGATCATTATGCTGACGGCGAACGAAATCCGCTTGGCGCGTCAGGATGCTATCCGCTCTGCCGAGCAGCGCCTTTCCGCCGCATCGCTCTCCCTCAGTGAACAGATTCGTCGCGATATCCTGGCGGTCGAGCGGGTTATGGAACATGCGCGCGTATTCACTGCCGGGATCGATACGACGCAACCGGACCTCAATACCAAGCTCTATCCTGATTTGCGCAATCTCGCCCGGGGCTTGCCGATTCTCAACAATCTGCTCGTTATTTCTCCCGCGGGCCGTGTCGTCGCCAGCAACCTGGCAGCCGATCAGAAACCCGTCGATGTAACCGACCGCGCCTATTTTCGTTTTCATCGCGACAACATCGATAACGGCATGGTTATCGGTGAATCGAACATAAGCCGTACCACCGGCGTGCGCGTGCTGCAGATCACGCAACGCATTAACCTCGCGGATGGCTCGTTCGGGGGCATTGTGTTGGTTTCCTTGCGGCACGACTATCTGGCGGGCGTCCTGCAGGGATTTGTTCCCGAAGCGGGCGGATCGGCCCTGCTGATGCATCGCGAGGGTCGTTTGCTAGCCCACGCTCCGGCGCCGGACGACAGCGCTTTCCTGATCGATTTCAGCGACAACCGCTTGCTCGCAGAGGAGATACCATTCAGTCCGCACGGTAGCTACCGCGAGATTTGCGCTGTTGAAAAAGTGCCGAAGCTGTTTGCTTATCGAACTATCGATACGCTGCCGATCATCGTGGTTACCAGTCAACTGGAAACAAAGGTCCTGGCGCCGTGGGAAGTGTTGGCGAAACGTCAGACGGGCATTGCCGCTTTGGCAGCGCTCGGGCTGATCGTCATCATCGCTTTCCTGATTCGCCAACTGGGCCGGCAGCAGGAGACCCTGCAACTGATCCTCGATAACGCGCCGATCGGTATCTGGCTGCAAAACGGCAAGGGCAAGCTGGGTTTCGTCAATCAGGCCTTCTGTCAGGCGACCGGGATTCCGGAACAGCGTTTCCTGTCGGTTGATCACTACATTGAACTGATTCCCGACGAGTTTCGTCCTCAATGTATGGCTTCCGATCAGAAGGCGCTCTCCAGCGACAGCGTTAGCGTCACCCATCAACGTCTGCCTTTCGTCGATGGACAGATTCACGATCTGCACGTGATCAAGGTGGTCAAGCGCAACGAAACCGGTACTCCCGAAGCCCTGATTGGACTGAGTCTGGATGTGACCGAGCAGATGAAAGCCGAAGCCGAGTTGCGTGCCTATCAAACGCAACTCGAACAGAAGGTGGAGGCGCGCACCGCCGAACTAGCGGTTGCCAAGCAGGCGGCCGAAGCGGCCAATCGGGCCAAGAGCGCTTTTCTCACCAATATGAGCCATGAGCTACGCACTCCCATGCATGGGGTGATGGGCATGATCAGCATCGCCCGGCGGCGCATGAGCGATCCGAAGGGGCTGGAACAACTCGACAAGGCCAAGCATGCGGCTGACCGCTTGATGGGCATCATCAATGGCATTCTTGATCTGTCGCGCATCGAGGCCGGTCAGCTCTGGTTGGAGCGTTCGCCTTTTGTACTGGCGGATGCGGTTGACATGGCGCGTGACCTGCTTGAACCCTCCGTCAGCGAAAAGGGTTTAGCCCTGGTGGTCGAGGTTCCCGCAGAAATCGCTGCTGCGCGTTATCTCGGCGATTCCCTGCGTCTCAGTCAGGTGCTGATGAATCTGCTGGGCAATGCGATCAAGTTCACCCCGACCGGCGTGGTCACCCTGAGCTGCGCCTGCGTCGAGAACAGCCCGCAGTCGGCCGAGTTGCGTTTTTCGGTACGCGATACCGGCATCGGCATTGCGCTGGAAGAGCAACAGCGGCTGTTCCAGCCCTTCGAGCAGGTCGACGCCTCGATGGAGCGTCAGTATGGCGGCGCCGGTTTGGGGCTCACGCTGAGTAAGCGCCTGGTGGATTTGATGGGGGGTGAGATCGGCGTCGAGAGCGCGCCCGGCGTTGGCAGCACCTTCTGGTTTACGGTCCGTTTCGACAAGGAAAGTGCCGTCGTGCCAGCGCCGAGTTCTACGAGAGGGCCGTCCTGATCAGGTTTTCCCGGCCGGGTTGGTCAGCCGGTTGACGAGCCGTCCGATGCCGTCGATGACGATCTCGACGGTTTCACCATCCTGCAGCGGGCCGGCCCCGACCGAGGTGCCGCAGGCGATCAGGTCGCCGGCTTCCAGCGTCATGTCCTGCGACAGTCGGCTGACGATCTCGGTGGGCGAGAAAAACATGTCGGTGACCGGGTAGTTCTGCCGTTCTGCGCCATCGACATAGGCCTTGATGCGCAAATTCGATGCGTCGAGTCCGGTGGCGATGGCCGGACCGAAGATGCCGAAAGTATCGAAGCCCTTGGCGCGCGTCCAGTGCACAAATGCCGGGTCGAGACGCATCAGGTCGCGCGCCGTCACGTCATTCACGCAGGTGTAACCGAAGATCACCGCAGCGGCTTCGGCCGGCGACAGGTTTTTGCAGCGCCGGCCGATGACGATGCCCAGTTCCGCCTCGAACACCACGGCGCCGCGATAGCCGGCGGGGCGCACAATCGGCGCGCCGTGCGCGGCGTAGCTATTGCGGCTCTTGAGAAAGTAGAGCGGATGTTCCGGGCGCTGCAGGTTTTCTTTCGCTGCACGCTCGTGAAAGTTGTTCCACAGTCCGATGAATTTGCCTGGCTGGCAGGGCATCAGCAGTTCGACTTCGTCGAGTGAACAGGTCAGGCCGGTGGGTTGCGGTCGGTCGAACAGATCGCCACTGTGCAGGGCGACCCGTGCGCCGTCGAGCGTAGCAATATGCTCCACGCCATGGTGTTTGCAGCGTATCCAAAGCGTCATGGCAAGCTCATCTCCCGGCAGTCGGGGCTGACAACGAAGCTGGCTTCGGTGGCGGCGCGCACCGCGTCCACCGTGACGCCGGGGGCGGTTTCAGTCAGGGTGAGTTGGCCGTCGATGAAGCGGAAAAAAGCCAGCTCGGTGGCAATGGCCTTCACCTTGCCGGCCGCGGTGAGGGGCAGGGTGCAGCGTTCGAGGATTTTCGCACCGCCGTCCTTGGTGGTGTGTTCCATGGCCACGATGACGTGTTTTGCGCCTGTCACCAGGTCCATCGCACCGCCCATGCCGGGTACCATCTTGCCCGGCACCATCCAGTTGGCGAGATTGCCGTGCCGGTCGACCTGCAGGCCGCCGAGGACGGTGACATCCACATGGCCGCCGCGGATCAGCGCGAACGAAAACGCGCTGTCGAAGAAGGCCGTGCCGGAAATCATGCCGCAGGGTTTGCCCCCGGCATTGACGAGATTGGCAACGGGCTCCCCCTCGAGCGGCCCGAGGCCGAGAAAGCCGTTCTCCGACTGCAGGGTGATATGCACGTCGGCAGGCAGGTAGTCTGGAATCAGTGTGGGCAGGCCGATGCCGAGATTGACGACATCGCCGTCCTTGAGTTCTTGCGCGACGCGGCGCGCGATCAGGTGCTTGGCTTCCATTTCACGGCTCTCCGGCGGCAATCAGGGCATCGATCAAGGTGCCCGGCGTCATGACATGATCGGGATCGATGGCACCGGTATCGACCAGCGTGTCGTACTCGGCGGCAACGAAATCCGCTGCCAGCGCAATGATGGGATTGAAATTACGCGCGGCACGCTGATAGATGAGGTTGCCGCGCCGGTCGGCGATATGCGCCTTGAGGATGGCGAGGTCGGCGCGCAGCGGGCGTTCGACCAGGTATTCGATGCCGTCGAACGCTAGTTTGGTCTTACCTTCCTCCACCATGGTGCCGACGCCGGTGGGTGTCAGCACGCCGCCCAGCCCCGCACCGCCGCAGCGGATGCGTTCGACCAGCGTGCCCTGCGGCACCAGTTCGATCTCCAGTTCGCCGGCGATCATCTGGCGGCCGGTTTCCGGATTGGTGCCGATGTGCGAGGCAATCACTTTTCTCACGCGCCGGTTGACGATCAGCAGGCCGACGCCGCTGTCGGGAAAGGCTGTGTCGTTGCCGATCAGTGTCAGATTCCTTACACCGGAATCCAGTATCTCGCGCACGATGCGCGGCGGCGTGCCGACGCCCATGAAGCCGCCGAACAGAATGCTCATGCCGTCGCGCAGGTGAGGTCGCAAGCTCTCTGCGCCCATCAGTTTGGCAGGTCTGCCCATGTCCACTCCTTGTTATTGTTTATGGGGGTCATTTTGCCATGCGGAGGATGCTTCCAGCGCCGCTTGAGTGTTCAGGTTGGCAAAGGCTGACGCATCGGGAAACTCGACCATCGCCGCGCCCTGGGTGTGGCACCACGCGCGCAGCTTGCGTTCGCCGGCGCCTAGAGCGGCGTACAGCGTTGGCAGCAGATCGCGCCGGCACAGCAGAAAGGCGGGCTGGATGCCTTGGCGGGTAGCGGCGAAGGCCAGTGGCGCGGCGCCCATGCCGGCCATCAGTCGCGCCACCAGATCCCGCGGGAAGTGCGGACAATCGCAGGGAACCACGGCCAGCCAGGGCGTCGGGCAGGCGCGCAGTCCGGCGGCAATCCCGGCCAGCGGGCCGAGGCGCTCGGCCGAGTCGTCGATCACTACCGGGTGGCCGTAGCTTCGATAAATGTCGAGATTGCGGTTGGCGCTGATCAGCAGGCCATCAACCTGTGGTGCCAGCCGTTCGAGTGCATGGGCGACTAGAGAACGCCCGCTGAATTCGAGCAAGCCCTTGTCGGCCCCGCCGACGCGGCGGCCTTCGCCGCCGGCGAGGATCAAGCCGGTAACGCCGGTAGTCAAGCTATCCACCGATGTAGGACATCTCGATCTTCTTGAGCCCCGGCGTGGTCGCCATGCGCAGTTGCGAATAGCGGTCGGTGCGCTGCCGCCAGATGCCGGCGATGGTCGCGTCGAGTGCGGCATCATCGGCCCCTGAACGCAACAGGGCGCGCAGGTCATGCCCCTCCGCAGCAAACAGGCAGGTGTAGAGCTTGCCTTCGGTGGAGAGCCGGATTCGCGTGCAGGTATCGCAAAACGCCTGCGTCACCGAGGAAATCACGCCGATCTCGCCGGCGCCGTCGAGGTAACGCCAGCGTTCCGCGACTTCGCCGGGGTAGTTCGGGTCGATGGGGGCGAGCGGAAATTCCGCACCGATGCGCCGCAGCACCTCGGCGGACGGCACGACTTCGTCGAGCTTCCAGCCGTTGCTGCTGCCCACATCCATGTATTCGATAAAGCGCAGGATAGGCCCGCTATGGCGGAAGTGCCGCGCCAGTGCGACGATCTGGTCGTCGTTGCTGCCGCGCTTCACCACGCAATTCACCTTCACCGGCCGCATGC
Organism: uncultured Methyloversatilis sp.; assembly: GCA_964488825.1. Taxonomy (GTDB): domain Bacteria; phylum Pseudomonadota; class Gammaproteobacteria; order Burkholderiales; family Rhodocyclaceae; genus Sulfuricystis. The sequence continues at coordinate 11,266 of CAZAWN010000083.1, forward strand.
CGGCCTGCCCCGCCGCTTCGATGCCGGCGAGCACCTTGGCGACCGGGTAGTCGGCGTCGTTCATGCGTTTGAAGGTGGCGTCGTCGAGCGCGTCGAGGCTGACGGTGACGCGCCGCAGGCCGGCGGCGGCGAGTGCTGCGGCTTTCTTCTCCAGCAGCGAACCGTTGGTGGTCAGAGTAACTTCCAGTTCGGGGATCGTCGCTAGCAGTGCGATCAGGTGCTCGACGCCGTGACGCAGCAGCGGTTCCCCGCCCGTCAGCCGAACTTTCTGCACGCCGCGCGCCGCGAACAGCCGGACGATGCGGGCGATTTCTTCAAAGCTGAGCAAATCGGCGCGTGGCAGGAAGGGATATTCGCGCCCGAACATGGTTTTCGGCATGCAATACACGCAGCGAAAATTGCAGCGGTCGGTGATCGAAATGCGCAAGTCGCGCACCGGCCGGCCGGCGGTATCGAGCAGGGGGGGCAGGGAAGGCATGGCGGCCATTATAGGGATGGCGCTGTCCAAGCTTCGCACGTCGTGCCGTCTCGC
>CAZAWN010000084.1:0-9152 GCA_964488825.1 uncultured Methyloversatilis sp.
GGGGTTGGCGGGCGACTCGAAAAAGACGACCTTGGTTGCGGGGCTGATCGCCCGCTCCAAATTTGCCGGCACGGTCATGTCGATGTGGGTAATCTTCACGCCGAATTTGGCAAGGCCGTGGTTGAAGTAGCCGAAGGTGCAGCCATAGAGCGTCTTGTCGGCGATCACCTCATCGCCCGGCTGCAGAAGCGTCCACATCAACGAGGTCGTTGCGCCCATGCCCGATGCAGTCACCAGGGCCGCCTCGCCGCCTTCGAGATCAGCGAGGCGCTGCTCCAGAAGCACGGTGGTTGGATTGCCGACGCGCGAATAGACGTAACCGGCCTGCTCCCCAGCGAAGCGCGCAGCGCCATCCTCAACGGTGGGAAAGGTATAGGTGGAACTTAAATAAATGGGGGGATTGAGTGCGCCCGGAGCAGCATAGGGATCATAGGCGTGGTGGATGGCCCGGGTGGTGAAACCGGGTTTGCGGCTAGAAATCGGTTCGCTCATATCGTTCGAATTCCTGAAGAGATTCAGTGAGTTTGGCCTTTGGTAACTGCATCAAGTAATGCCTTGAGGTCGGCCAGTTCAGATTCCAACAGGGCCACGCGCTCTTCCAGCTGGCTAAATCGGGAAGAATCGGCGTCGCATTGCTGGCCAAGCTCTTCATCGTCATCGCCTCCCGGCGTCTCGCCGCCGAACATATGCGCATAGCGCGACTCGCGCTTGCCCGGTTCCCGCGACAAACGCACAACAAAGGGACCATCTTCGCGCTGTGCCAAAGCATCCAGCGCAGCCTCTACTTCCGTGACATCCTTCAGGGAACACAGGCGACTGGCCCGACTGCGCAGTTCCCCGGGGGTCTGCGGCCCCCGCAAGAGGAGTTCGCAGACGATACCGAGTTCCTGCGGGCTGAATTTCAGCGTGCCGTATTCGGTGTTGCAGAAGCGGTGGCGGTATTTGGTGACACGACTACCGTAGCCGCTCCCTTCGCTGACAAGGTATTTCCTGACGAGTTGATCCAATGTTTGCTGGACGGTCGCCTCATCAAGATCGAGTACGGGTTCGCGGTTACTTTTCTGGTTGCAGGCATTGGTCAGGGCGTTCAGAGACAGCGGGTACTGCTCCGGCGTGGTGATTTCCTTTTCCAGCAGACAGCCGATGACGCGAGCCTCGTTGGGGGTCAGTTCGATGGACATGGCATTGCGCTGAAGTGCGGTGGCGGATTGAGGGTGAATCGACAAGGCAGCAGATTACACGCTTGAATCCGATTGATCCTATCGACCTCGAATGTTATGGCCGCTGGGAAGCGCCGAACCTCGACACCGCCGCCATCGATCTCACCTGGGATGAAGCGCAGGCCTGGTGCGCCCGGGCCGGTCGTCGTCTACCCACCGAAGCCGAATAGGAGTGCGCCGCCCTCACCCACCCCAAGTTCGGCTGGGGTGACGCCTGGGAATGGAGAAGCAGCCGCTTCGCGCCCTTTGCCGGTTTCGTCGCCCATCCTTACCATGACTACTCTCGTTTCGGCTTCGAGGAGTACCGATACGTATTGAACGGAACAGGCAGCGACGGAGTTCCGCACTACGTAGTTCTGCGGATTGCGTCTGCTGGAGAGATCGTTAAAGTGGTGCAAACCCACCTTGCCTGTTGCCATGTCCGCCCCACTCCGTCGCTTCAAACTGGCCCGATATTTTGCCCTGCTCTCGATGATCCTGCTGGTCCTGTCCGGCAGCTTGCTGGCCAATTTCATCCGCAATCTCGAAATCGACGAGATGAAGCAGCAGGCGGAAGAACGCAATGCCACCATGACCCAGTTGCTGGGCAACCTGCTGCAAGAGGATATTGAAGGCTTGATGGCCGCATCGACCGGGAAGAATTCCGGCGAGTTGCAGACACTGGCAGCGGTAGAGCAATTGAACCGGCGCATCGAAACAATCATTCGCGGCTCGGATATCGTCAAGGTCAAGATCTACAACCCGCAGGGCCTGACGGTTTTCTCGACGGAAAAGGCGCAGATCGGCGAGGACAGGCGCGTCAATCCCGGTTTTATTTCCGCCAAGAACGGCAAGGCCTTCAGCGAACTGGTCCATCGCGACAAGTTCAGCGCCTCCGAGGGAATCATCGAGAATGTCGACCTGGTTTCGAGCTACATTCCCTTCGCCAGGAATGGCGAGGTCCTTGCCGTATTCGAGCAGTACCAGCACGTCGACAAGCTGATCAGGCAGGTTGATGATTCCGTGCTGAAAATGGTGGCGGCGACGGCTCTGGTGTTCGCTATCCTGTATTTCCTGCTGTTCTGGGTGGTGCGCCATGCGGAAAAGATCGTCAAGGCGCAGGAGGAAAGACTCGAAGCCGCCAACCGCGACCTCGACCGGCGCGTCGAAGAACGAACGCATGCGCTGCAGGAAAGCGAAGCGCGCTTTCGCAGCCTGACGGAGATGTCTTCCGATTTCTACTGGGAAACCGATGCCGATCACCGCTTCACCATGCGTACCTGCAGCCAGCGCGAATCCGTCGATCCCGTCTTCCAGCAGAAAGCCTTCATCGGCATGCTGCGCTGGGAGGTTCCGTATGTCAGCCCCGATGAGGTCGGCTGGCAACTCCATCGCGCCATGCTTGAAGCGCACCAACCTTTCCGTGATTTCGAGATTTCCCGCTACGGTGTGAACGGCAGCATCCTGCATGTTTCCGTCAGCGGCGACCCGATTTTCGATGCCGACAGCCGCTTCTGCGGCTACCGTGGTATCGGCCGGGACATCACCGAGCGCAAACAGGCCGAGGAAAAGATTCAGCATCTGGCCTTCTACGACCAGCTGACGGGCCTCGCAAACCGGCCGCTGCTGGTCGACCGTTTGTACCAGGCGCAGGCCACCGGGGAAGTCTCGGCGAAATACAGCGCCCTGATGATCATCGATCTCGACAACTTCAAGACGCTCAACGATACCCAGGGCCATGATCTCGGCGATATCCTGCTGCGGCAGGTTGGCGCCCGTCTGCAGCAGTACGCGCGCCATGGCGATACCGTGGCCCGCGTCGGCGGCGATGAGTTCGCGATCATTCTGAACAGCCTGGATGCAGCCCATGTTCAGGATGCCATCTTCCGTGTGGAAAGTTTCAGCCAGAAGCTTCTCGGCGCGCTGGCCTTGCCCTACGCGTTGCCCGGCCTCGAGTTCCATGTTGCCGCCAGCGCGGGCATCACGCTGTTCAAGGGTTCGGAAACCTCCGTCGATAATCTATTGCGCCAGGCCGACCTGGCCATGTACCAGGCAAAGAAGGCCGGCGGCAACGGCTATGCCTTCTTCGATGCCGGCATGGACCATTCGGCACAGGCGCACGCGAGGATGGAGAATGACCTGCGCAATGCCTTGCGCGAACAGCAGTTCGAACTGCATTACCAGCCGCAGGTCAACGACAGGACCGGCGAGGTCGCCGGGGCGGAAGCGCTGATCCGCTGGAACCATCCGGAGCGGGGCATGGTCTCGCCGGTGGAATTCATTCCCCACGCCGAGCGCACCGGCCTGATCATCAAGCTTGGCCAATGGGTGCTCGAGACGGCCTGCCAACATCTGGCGGCATGGGCAAGATCGCCGGCCAACTCGGGCCTGGTCATCGCCGTCAATGTCAGCGCCCAGCAGTTCCAGTCGCCCGACTTCTACAACCATGTCACCGCCGCACTGGAGCACAGCGGCGCCGACCCGCGGCAGCTGAAGCTGGAATTGACCGAGAGCGTCTTTGCCGGCGATGTCGACAGCCTGATCGAACTGATGCACCGCATCAAGGCCCTGGGCATCGGCTTTTCGCTCGATGACTTCGGTACCGGCTATTCGTCGCTTTCCTACCTGAGCCGCCTGCCGCTGGACCAGTTGAAGATCGACCGCTCATTCGTCGGCAGCATCGAATCCGGCGACAACAACGTCGTGATATGTTCCGCCACCATCGGCCTGGCGCACAGCCTCAAGCTCAAGGTGGTGGCCGAAGGCGTGGAAAACGATGCCCAGCGCCATTTCCTGAGCACCGTGCATGGTTGCGACCTGCTGCAGGGCTACCTGTACAGCCGGCCGCTCGCCCATGCCGCCTTCGAGCGCTGGCTCGATCATTTCCGGACGGCCAAGCCGGGCAGAGCCTCCAGTCGGAAGGGTGAGCTTATCGCGCTGTATCCGTCCAAGTCAGCCTGAACGCGCCGTCGGGTTGCCTGCTTCAAGGCACCGGTGGAGTCTCATGTTCCTTGCGATGAGCGACCGCTCCCTGAAATCGATGCTGCTGGCCATCCGTTCGCCCTTCAAGCGGCAAGACGATAGCAGCGTGCTGTTATCGCCTGAAGCGCTCGTTGAATCCGCGGATTAGGCTGCAATTGCAACCACGGCAGGCATTCCGCCAGATGGAGGGCAACGTCCGCCTTTTGTTCCAGAGTGATCGGGGTTTCGCACAAGCGCTGCAATGCGAATGCGGATTCCGCCTGCAGGCTGCTCGGTTCGGCGAGTTCGCTCACGACGAGGGCGACGGCCAACAGGTCGTTTTGATGCTCGTCGCAAAACCAGGGTTCGCCGATGGCTGTTAACGCCACCAGCGCCGGAAGTTCGGTTTGCATGCGGTTTTTGATTCCGAAAGGCAAGACAGCGGGGATTCGCGATCGGGATTTAGGCATGATGGACTGCTCCGGCAAAGGCTGCCGCAGTTTCAAAGCTGTCGGCAAGAAATGCATGAAAGGAAGAATAGATGGTCATTTTTTGCTGTACTCAATGGATTACAGGCACCATAGAGCAGCTTTCGTGCCATCTTCTGGCAAGCACTTCGAGATCGATGGGCGGAGAGTCGGCGCTGGCGCGACGGCACTAGCGCGCGCTACGCACTTGTCGGGCCAGCAGGAGGACGGGAATCAGGCCAACGGCCACAATGGCCAGCGCGGCGGTGGAGGCTTCGGCGAGCCGTTCGTCGGCGGCGAGCGTGAAAGTCTGCGTCGCCAGGGTGTCGAAGTTGAACGGGCGCATCACCAGTGTTGCTGGCAGTTCTTTCATCACATCGACAAACACCAGCAGCGCGGCGGTGAACACGCTGCCGCGAATCAGCGGCAGATGGACGCGGCGCAGCGTCTCCCCTGCCCCGCAACCGAGGCTTTGCGCGGCGGCATCCATGCTGGGCGTGACGCGCGCCAGGCCGGATTCGACGGTTTGCAGGGCGATCGACAGAAAGCGGGCGAGATAGGCATACACCAGCGCGGCAATGCCGCCGGTCAGCAGCAGGCCGGGATTCGTCCCGAAATTTTCTAGCCACAGCGCCGCCAGCCAATGGTCGAGACGCGTTACCGGGATCAATACGCCCACGGCAATCACCGAACCTGGCACGGCATAACCCAGTGCTACCAGGCGATTGACCGCGCGAACCGCCCGCGCACCCGAGAGTCGTTGCGCATACGCCAGCAGCACCGCCAGGGCGACGGCCAGCACCGCGGCAATGCCGGCGACCAGCAAGCTGTTGCCGGCCAACACACCATAGCGCATGCCAAACTGGCTATCCCCCTCCGCCAGCGCCAAGCGGAACAGCAAACCGCCGGGCAGCAGGAAGCCGAGGGTGAGCGGCAGCAGGCAGGCGAGACTGGCCAACCAGGCTTTAGCGCCGAACAGCATGCGCCGCTCGCCCCGGCGACGGCCGGTTTCGTGAAAGCGCGCCCGACCGCGGCTGATGCGTTCGAGCGCCAGCAGACAGAGCACGAAAGCCAGCAAAGCGCCGGCCAGTTGGGCGGCGGCGATGCGGTCGCCGAGCGAAAACCAGGCGCGGTAAATGCCGGTGGTAAAGGTCGGCACCGAGAAATAGGCCACCGTGCCGTAATCGGCTAGCGTTTCCATCAGCACCAGGGCCACGCCGGCCACCAGCGCCGGCCGGGCCAGCGGCAGGGAAACACGCAGAAAAGCGCTCCAGGGTGACAAGCCGAGCGAGCGCGCCGCCTCGAAAGTGCTGCTGCCGCGTTCGAGAAAGGCGGCGCGGGTAATCAGGTAAACATAGGGATACAGCGCGCAGACGAACATCGCGGCCGCACCGCCGATGCTGCGGATCTCGGGAAACCAGTAATCGCTGCGCTTCCAGCCGAACCATTCGCGCAAACCGGTCTGCACCGGCCCGACGAATTGCAGCAGATCGGTATAGACATAGGCCATCACATAGGCCGGCAAGGCCAAGGGCAGCAACAGCGCCCATTCGAACACGCGCCGCCCGGGAAACTCGCACATCGCCGTAAGCCAGGCCGTTGCCACGCCCACCAAGGCGACGCCGCAACCGACCGTGAGGACCAGCAGCAGTGAATTGATCACGTACTCGGGCAATACCGTGGCGGCGAGGTGCCCCCAAGTATCGCTGGTCTGACCGAGAAACAGGTTCGCACCGATCGACAGCACCGGCAGCGCCACCAACAGGCCAACAGGGATGGAGAAAGGAACCAGTTGCGAACGCATCGGCAGATAACTTGATATTTATTCTCAATTATAATCGCAACATGACTCTGCTCGTCCTTGAACGCATCAACCATGCCTACGGTCGTCATGCCGTAGTGAAGGAGCTTTCCTTCACGCTGCAGCCGGGCGAAATCGGTTGCCTGCTCGGCGCTTCCGGCTGCGGTAAAACCACCGTGCTGCGCCTGGTCGCCGGTTTCGAAACGCCCACGCAGGGGAGCATCCGCCTGCGCAACGAGACCGTCAGTGCGCCGCGCCATTGCGTGCCGCCCGAACAACGCAACATCGGCATGGTGTTTCAGGACTATGCGCTGTTTCCGCACCTGACGGTCGCCGGCAACATCGGCTTTGGCCTCAGACAGAAGTCGGCGCTGGCGGGACGGCAGAAGGCCGGCACGCCGCCAACCAGCGGACGGCAAGTGGAAGACTTGCTCGCCCTCGTCGGCCTTGCCGGCCAAGGCGGCAAGTTTCCCCATGAACTCTCGGGCGGTCAGCAGCAACGCGTCGCTCTCGCCCGCGCGCTGGCGCCGCAACCACACCTGCTGCTGCTCGACGAGCCCTTCTCCAACCTGGATGTCGACCTGCGCGAACGGCTGTCGCTCGAAGTGCGCGCCATTCTCAAGGAAACCGGCACCGCCGCGATCCTCGTCACACACGACCAGCACGAAGCCTTCGCCGTCGCCGATGTGGTCGGCATCATGCACGCCGGCCGCATCGAGCAGTGGGATACGCCCTACAACCTGTACCACCGGCCGGCGACACGCCATGTCGCTGATTTCGTCGGTCAGGGCACCTTTCTGACCGGCGAGGTTTCCGCAAGCAAGCAGGTGGTAACCGAGTTCGGTCCGCTCGACGGGCTGTTGGCGACCGAGTGCGACGGAGGCAGTTGCGCCCTGCTCGCCGCGGGTACGCCGGTCGATGTGCTGCTGCGACCGGACGATGTCCTGCATGACGACGTGGCCGACTTGCGCGCCGAAGTTGTCGCAAAAGCCTTCCGCGGAGCGGAGTTTCTCTACACGCTGCAACTGCCCTCTGGCGCCCGGGTGCTTTCGCTGGTTCCCTCGCACCACAACCACGCCGTCGGCGAGCAGATCGGCATCCGTCTCGATGTCGATCATGTGGTAGCGTTCCGCCATGATTCCGTGGCTCAACGCTGACACGCCCTTCCCTCCCCTTGCCGAGGCATTGAAGGACCCCAACGGGCTGCTCGCGGCAGGCGGCGATCTCTCCCCTGCCCGCCTCCTGGATGCCTACCGGCGCGGCATCTTCCCCTGGTATTCCCCTGGCGAACCGATTCTCTGGTGGAGCCCCGATCCGCGCCTGGTGCTCTTTCCGGAGGAACTACGCATTACCCGCTCGCTGGCGAAAACCCTGCGCAATGCCGACTACCGCGTCAAACTCGACAGCGCCTTCGCTGCCGTCGTCGCGGCCTGCGCCACCACACCGCGCGCCGGCCAGAACGGCACCTGGATCACCACCGAAATGCAGCAAGCCTATGGCCGGCTACACGAGCTCGGCTATGCCCACAGCGTCGAAACCTGGCGCGGTGATCGGTTGATCGGTGGCCTGTACGGCGTCGCCATTGGCCGGGTCTTTTGCGGCGAATCGATGTTTTCTCATGCCACTGACGCATCGAAAATCGCTTTGGCCCACCTGTGCCGATTCCTTGCACAAAGGGATTTCGGCATCATCGACTGCCAAATGGAAACCGCACACTTGAGATCCCTTGGCGCCAATCCGATGCCGCGCGACGACTATTGCACGCACATCGCCCGGCTTGCCGCATTGGACACGCCATTCGGTCGTTGGCCGGAAGATGGTATAGAAGGTGTATTCAGAAGGTCGGCCCCCGCACGGGTGCCGAAAGCTTGGAAAGCAGGTCAGTGATCTTTGCTGACTTGAAGGAACTCAATACGATCTTCCTTCTCACACGATATCCGGTTCACCCAAGCAATCGAGAATGCTCCCCCTCGCAGCATCGCGCAGGGCGAGCGCTGCTGCCCAATCGTCGCCGTCGGGCCTCAAGGCTGGGTGGATCGTCACTGTCAGAGGACTGTAACGCGGCCAGCGGCAGTCATCGGGTAGCAACGCACGCGTGCCAGCCAGCGTCACCGGGACGACCGGCACACCAGCGCGGGCAGCGGCGAGGAAGGCGCCCATGCGGAATGGCAGCAGCCCCGGTATCTCGTTGAATGTTCCCTCGGGAAAGAACACCATTTCATCGCCGTTGGCGAGTCGCACTTCCAGGGCTTGCGAGTCCGCCGCACCGCGCGCAGCGTCGAAGCGTTCCACGAAAGCTGCACCGAGACGTTTGAGCGGTGTCGCTGAGAGCGGATGAGCGAGCAGTTCCTGCTTCGCGACAAAAGCAAACCGGGCCGGCAGCGCGGCAGCGAGCACCATGCCGTCGAGATAGCTGGCATGGTTGGCGACAATGACCGCAGGGCCGCGGGCCGGCAGATTCTCCAGCCCCGTGACACGCGGCAGGATGCCGCCCGTCGCCAGCGTCAGGCGGGCGCCGGCGCGAGCCGCCGTGCGACGCAAGGCGAGCGTCGGCGCCAGTGCGATCAGTAGCCAGAACGGCGGGGCAAGCAGGGCGAAGACCGTCCACGCCCAGCCGCTCCAGATCCTGCCAGCGAGCGTGCGCAGCGCACTGCGCAGGCGGACACGGGCCGCGTCGAACGCGAGGCCGAGTGCCTGCTGGCGGGCCGAGCGCGGACGGCGCAA
>CAZAWN010000084.1:9252-11752 GCA_964488825.1 uncultured Methyloversatilis sp.
GGCGGTGCGAGCACCACGTCATCCGCCGGCAGGCCGGTTAGCTCAATGGCGAACCGCTCGACCTGCTCACGGATGCCTGCGTGCGCCTCTGCCGCTGCGCGCGTTTCAGCGAGCACCACCAGGCGTTCGGTACCAGCGCGAGGATCGGTGGCGGCAAATGCCGCGACGTTACCGGCGCGCACGCCGACGATACGGCCGACGGCCTCTTCGAGTTCCTGCGGGTGGATGTTATGGCCGCCACGGATGATGATGTCCTTCTCGCGGCCGGTGATGAACAGTTCGCCGTCGGCGAGATAGCCGAGGTCGCCGGTGTTAAGCCAGTCGCCATCAAACAGCTTCGCCGTCGCGGCGGGGTTTTCAAAATAGCCGGCAGTCGCCGACGGCCCACGAAACTGGATGCGACCGACCTGACGTTCGGCCAGCGCACGACCGGCGGCATCAACGATGCGTATCGCATGACCGGGAAGGGCATGGCCACAGCCGGGTACAGACTTGGCGTCACCCTGATCGTCACCAACGGGCAGCGCCAGCCCCTCATCCACCAGCGCTCGACGTGCCACCCGGTCGATGCGCGGGCCACGTCCCGGCGGTGGAAAGGCCAGACCCACCGAGCATTCCGCCAGGCCATAGACCGGCATCAGCGCCGTACGGCGCAGCCCACAGGGGGCGAGCCGCGCGGCAAAGCGTTCCAGCGTCAGCGGACTAACCGCTTCAGCGCCGTTGCAGGCCATGCGCCAGCAGGACAGGTCTAACCCCGCCAGATCAGCGTCCGTGAGCTTGTTGGCGCAGATCTCGTAGGCGAAGTTGGGCGCCGCCGAGAGTGTGCCGCGCTGGCGCGAGATCGCTTCCAGCCAGCTTGCGGGGCGGGCAAGAAACGCCAGCGGCGACATCAGTACCAAGGGGAAGCCGATCACCATGCTGCCCAGCCCGGCACCGATCAGCCCCATGTCGTGATACAGCGGCAGCCACGAGACGAACACGTCGGCGTGCGTCGCCCGCGCCGCCTGGCGCATGGCGCGGATGTTGACGAGCAGGTTGGCATGGGTGAGCGCCACACCCTTCGGATCGCCGGTGCTGCCCGAGGTGTACTGGATGAAGGCGAGGTCGTCGGCCGTGCGCGTCGGCAGGTGCGGCACGGCGCCGGGCTGACACAACTCGGCGACCGTAACAATGCCTGCCAGGGCCGGACACTGGCCAGACAATGCCTCGGCGAACAGCCGCGCGCGCGGATCGCTGATGAACCAGCGCGCACCGGCGTTGGCGAGGATGCCAGCAATGCGGCGCAGATGATCTTCGAGTTGTGCCGGCCGGGCCGGCGGATAAAGCGGCACCGGCACGCAGCCGGCATACAGCGCCCCATAAAACGCGGCGAAGAAATCCAGCCCGGTGGGCAGCATCAGGGCGATGCGGCTGCCCGGCGGCACACCGCGCGCCAGCAAGCCGGCGGCGATCGCCTTGGCGGCAGCGGCCAGCCGGGCGTAGCTGACCGGCTCGTCTTGCCCATCCTCGCCGAGCAGGATGATGTGACGACGCTCGGGCTGGTGGCGGACATGCCAGTCGAGCACCTCGGTCAGGGTGACCAGTGTGTCCGGCGGCGGCACGTAGTCTGCAAAAGTCGGCGCTGGCGGGACGGCAGTTGTGACCGGCATCGTCGGCTGCGGCGCGGCGCCAATCAGCGTCAGCAGGTCGGCGGGCGTCTCGGCGGCGAAGGCCGCCTCGCCCAGCCGCACGCCCAGTTCGCGCTCGATGCGGGTAAACAACTCGACGCGTGCCAGACTATCGAGACCGAAATCGCGCTCCAGATGTCGATCCCCTCCGAAAGTGGAGAAGTCGCGCGCGGAGGGTTTCATCTCCTGTGCTAACGCTCGGACGAGTGCTAGCAGCCGATCAGCTTCCGTCGCCCTCGCACTCATGCCAATACCTGTGAGAAAACCGCCGTCGGCGCCAGCATGTTCTTGAGGGCGGCCAGCACGGCGGCGCCGGGCAGGATCAGCACCAGCGTGTCGCGGAACTGGTCGAGGAACTTCAGCCAGGCCGGGCGTGGTGGCTTTTCGGCGAGACGGTTGGGACCATGGTTGCCCAGGCGCTGCGCTGCGTCTACGGCGGTTAGTCTCTGTGCCGGATTGCTGGAAAGCCGCTCGATGGCCTGATCGGGCGGGAGGGCGTGCCAGGCGGTGAGGGAATCGGTTTGCATGTGTCTCTCTTCAATTTCGTATGAGCGATTCTTTCGAAGGACGGTATTCGCTGCACGACGGTCGCCGCAGATGCCGCGACTACTTATTGCTGTTCGTTGGAATTGATGTCGTCCCGCCTGAAAGATAACCCGCCAGAGTTGACCGCAAGCAGAATGTTAGGGGTAATAGATACATCTTACTCATCGAATGTAACGACATGAGCTGTCAATTTTTACGATGAGTCAGTGTGTGCCACGATAAAACATCGATAGAGAAACAGTAAGTATTTCTGGATTGTTTGGTGTGTTTTATTCTGTTTTTATTTT
>CAZAWN010000085.1:0-9301 GCA_964488825.1 uncultured Methyloversatilis sp.
TCGGGCGCCAGCAGGCGGTTGCCGACGGTGAAGGTGCCGGTCTGGTAGAACTTGATGGGTTGAAAACTCATGGTCAGCCTCCCGATCAGTAATTGCGCGCTGCGACAATGCCAGCGTCGCGCAGCAGGTTTTCGGCGATCGGGCCGGAGCGGCGCATGGCTTTTTCGCGTTCGAGCTGCTTGTTCACCGCCTTCCAGTCGAGGTCGAGGAAGGTGATCAATTCCAGTTCACCGCTACAGGCCTTTTCGAACAGTGCGGTGAGCGACTTGACGGTGATGGCCCGCCCACCCAGGCCGGCGATGACGGTGTGGCCCTTCAGTCCCATGCCGGTGACGGCCATGCGCACATTGGTGGCGACGATGCCGCCGCTGCCGACGGCGAGGCTTTTCTCCAGCACGACGAAACGTGTGCAGTGCTGCAGCGCGGCGGCGATAGCCTCGTGTGGGAAGGGGCGGAAACTGACGATGCCGAGCACGCCGATCTTGTTACCCTGTTCGCGCAGCGCATCGACGGTGTCCTTGATCGTGCCGAGCACCGAACCCATGGCAATCACGATGGTGTCGGCATCCTCGCAGCGGTAGGTGCGGATCAGGCCGCCGGATTCGCGGCCGAACACCTGCTTGAACTCCTCCGCCAGTTCCGGGATGCGTTCGAGCGCCTGCAATTGCTTGGCGTGGGCGAGATAGCGCACTTCCATGAAGGCTTCCGGACCGACCATCGCACCGATGGATACCGGTTCGGCGGGGTCGAGCACCTGGCGTGGCTCGTAGGGTGGCAGGTAGGCGTCGACCTGTTCCTGCGTCGGCATGTCGACACGTTCGTAGGCATGGGTGAGGATGAAACCGTCCATGCAGACCATGATCGGCAGGCTCAATTCTTCGGCCAGCTTGAAGGCCTGGATGTGCAGGTCGAGCGCTTCCTGATTGGTTTCGGCGAACAGTTGCAGCCAGCCGGAATCGCGCTGCGAGAGCGAGTCGGAATGATCGTTCCAGATATTGATCGGCGCTCCAATGGCGCGATTGGCCACGGTCATCACGATCGGCAGGCCGAGTCCGGACGCGTTGAATACCGCTTCCACCATGTACAGCAGGCCCTGCGAGGCGGTTGCGGTGTAGCTGCGCGCGCCGGCCGCCGAGGCGCCGATGGCCACCGACATGGCGGCGAATTCGGACTCGACGTTGATGTACTCGCAGTCCGTCAGCGTCGCGTCCTTGACCATTTCGCCGAGCGCTTCGACGATGTGTGTCTGCGGCGAGATCGGGTAGGCGCAGATTACTTCCGGTCGGCAGAGTGCCACGGCCTCTGCAACCGCACGGCTTCCTTCCATTTGCTTAAGCATGGTGGCGGACCTCCTCCATTTCCTTGCGAACGATCTCGTAGGCTTCTTTCGCGGCGGCGATGTTGCCGGCGGCGACCTTGCCGGAGAATCGATCCTCGATGGCCTTGATGACGGATTCGAGCTTGAGGACGCCCGAGACCGCGGCGAAGCCGCCCAACAGCGGCACGTTCGGCACGGGACGGCCAACATGCCGCAGCGCAAGTTCGGTGGCAGGTACGGTACACAGGCGTTCGGCGCGATGACTGGCGACGAAATCCGCCAGTCCCAACTGCTCGAAGGTCTTGTTGGTGTTGATCAGGATGTAGCCATCGGCCTTGAGACCGGCAAAGCAATCGACCTGGTGCAGCAGGGTCGGGTCCTGGATGATCAGGGCATCCGGCGCCATGATCGGTTCGCGCAGGCGAATCTCCTTGTCGTCGATGCGGCAAAAGGCGACTACCGGCGCGCCGGTGCGCTCGGAGCCGAAACTGGGAAAGGCCTGCGCGTGCCGCCCTTCGTCGAAGGCCGCGACGGACAGCATCTCGGTGGCGGTAACCACGCCTTGTCCGCCCCGGCCGTGAATACGGACCTGGAACATTGCATTCTCCTCTTATATGTTTCGGGTCATCCTGGCCGGCATTCCTGGCTCGCCTGTCGCAGCGCCCGATTGCGGGCCACAGTGTAGCGCTTTGGCGTAACGGTTTCGCGTCGGAAGGTGAAAGTCGGCGCTGGCGGGACGGCAGCTACCGCAACCCGACTGCCGGGAGCGGCAACTCAAGGGGCTGTTGCGGCCTCCGGATACAGTTCCGGGAGCAGGAACTGAAGCGCATCCAGCGGAAATGCCAGTTGAACCGGTGCGGTATGGCTTGCGCTGGTCACCAATCGGGTTTCGATCAACCGGGAGAGCAGCGCTCGCGCTGTGCGTTCGCCCAGTCCGGTCATCTGCTGAAATTCGCCGCGCGGCGTCGGGCCAGCGAGGAACAGGTGATAGAGGGGTAAGGCTGCCTCCGCGCGAATGCCTTTGTCGAACTGGGAACGAAATGCGATCAGCGCCGCGATGCGCGTTTTCATCGCATCGAGCTTGAGCATCTTGCTCATGAATCCGACCTGATCGTCAGCAACGGAAATGAACCAGTCGCACCAGTCCCCCAGCCGTTTCTCGCTCAGGTTGCCACGGCCGTCCAGATCGCCTTGCCGATGGCTGTCGGCTGCGTCGAGCAGCTCGTAATAGGCGTCACGGTTGCGCGCCAGCCCGCGATTCATCGACCATAGTCCGGAACTCAGACGCCACAGTGCGCAGTGCGTTTGCAGCCGCACGGCGCGCCCGTTACCGTCGAGGAATGGATGCACCCAGGCCGTGCGGTGATGGGCGGCTGCGACACTCAGCAGGAGATCGTCCAGTGCGGGGTCCGCTCCATAGACAACATCCAGCCGGACAAGGAATGCGGGCAGAGAAGACCACAGCGGCGGTTCGTGGCGACCCACGGCAACTTGCTCACGTCGCCAGGCCCCCGGCGCGATGATGCGACCCTCCGCCGTCGTGCGGTCCTCGACCGACAGGCGACCATACAGCGCGGCATGCGATTGTTGCAGAAAGGCGGAGGTTAATGCGGATTCGCCGGCGACAACTGACTGCTCAAGCTCGCGCTCGGCTTCAATATGGGCCAGAGCGAGACGCTGCATTCTGGCTACATCCGGCTGGTCGGAAAAATCCCGCCGTAAGGCCCGCTCAATATTTAGAGGGTGCGTACTCTGGCCTTCGATGCGGTTCGAGTAGTAGGAGTTCATCTCCCGCACCAGTTCCCGCAAACTCGCTATTGTCGCGGGATGTGCACTGCCGGATAAGCGTAACGAGCGTTCAACCACGGAGCGTGCGCGCTGGCGAAACTCCTCAACACGTCGCTGAGGCAACAGCGGCTCGAACTGGTGTGGTTGTGTGTATTGGGGGATTGTTTCAGAAGTCATGTTGCCGGTTGTTAATCCGATCAAAGCAATGATTCAACTATATGAACAATATGCTAAAACAAAACATACATCAAGTTTTGTCGTAACATGTTTTGCCGGTAATGTTGCCGGTTGATAAATCCAAGGAGTCATGCCATGAAACTCAAAATCAAGCCACGAAACCCCTTCGTGGCACTCGCCAAGTTCCGCAAGGCGGGTTCCCACGAAAAGCCGGCGAAATCCCTTCGCCGGCAGGAAAAGCAAGCCCTGGCGAAGACCGCCAGGCAGTTGCCGGACTCATGGCGCAACCGTATTTCGTGTGAGTGCGGTTTTGCGATGACTTCGGCTGCCTGAATCCGGCAGACGAAGCCGGCTTGCGATTGCAAGCGCATAATCCCCCCATTCCAACTACGTGCGCGTCCGCCGACAGGAGAGTGTCATGCTTGCCGCTTTGAAAGTTCGTTCCCAGTTGCTTTTATTGCTTGGGGTCAGTCTCTCGTTATTTGCGGTTGCCCTGCTGGTTGCCCTCTTTGCGCTCCAGGCCAGTCAGTCCCGTTTTCACGAATACATTGACCGCGATGCGGTACGTCTGGCCGCCTTCAACGAGATGTACGCGCAAGGCCTGCAAAGCGGCCAATCGTTGCGGAATATCCAGCTCAATCCGGGCAATAAAAATGCACGCGGCTTTCTTGATGAGGCAGTGGCCAGCTTCAACGCTGCGCTGCAGAAAGCAAAGCAACTCAGCGCAGCGAAACCGGAGGTGATGGGCATGCTGTCCCGAATCGAGGAACTTGCGCAAAAGAACCAGGTTGTGCGCGTTTCCATCCTGGCGGAAATCGATGCCGGAAATCTGGAAGAGGCCAGAAATCGAATCAACAAGGAGGAAATCCCTGTCTGGCGTCCGCTCAGGAAAGAACTGCTCGACGGCATCGCCTTGCTTGATCGCGAAGCAAAACAGTCCGAGCAGCAACTGGCGATGGAAAGCAGGAACAAGCAGCTACAGATCATTGCCGTCGCTGTCGTGGCGGTTTTGATGATGCTGTTCATCTCCGTGGCGATTGCCCGCAATCTGCTCCGCCAACTCGGCGGCGAACCGGCCGATATTGCCAAACTGGCGGAAAGCGTCGCCAATGGTGATTTATCCGCCAGCATCCCGGTGGCCATGGGCGACAAGAACAGCTTGGTTGCCGCTTTCAGCCATATGCAGACCAGTTTACGTGCCATGATCGGCGAAGCTCGCCAATCCGCAGATGCTATCGCTAGCGCCGCGCAGTCGATGGCCGCTGCCGGGGCGCAGGTGGAAAAAAGTTCTGGCGCGCAATCCGAATCCGCCGCGGCCGTGTCCGCAGCGGTTGAACAAACCTCCCTGAGTATCTCCGAGACCGCCAGCAACGCCCGCATAGCCAATGAAACGGTGACGCGCGCGCGCTCGGACATCGAAAAGACGCTCACTGCCGTGCGCGAAACCGCCAATAACGTCGATACGCTGGCTGGCAAGATCTCGGAAGCCAGCGACGATGTCGCCCGGTTGGCCGATAGCTCGCGTCAGATCGATGGCATTGTGCGCACCATCAAGGATATTGCCGACCAAACCAATTTGTTAGCACTCAATGCCGCCATCGAAGCGGCACGCGCCGGCGAACAGGGCCGCGGCTTCGCCGTCGTGGCCGACGAGGTGCGCAAGCTGGCCGAAAACACCACCAAGGCGACCGGCGAAATCTCCGGCCTGATCGGCGGCATTCAGTCCGAAGTCGATAGCGCCGTCACCCGCATGCAGGAAGCCAACGAGAAGGCCGCAACAACCCGCGATCACGTCGTCGACTCGACCGGAGCACTCGACGCTGCCAGCGCCGATACCGACCGGGTAACCGATTCGGTGCGCAGCATTGCCGACGCGGTACACGAGCAGGATGTGGCCGTTCAGCAAGTTGCCCGGCGCATCGAGCAGATTTCCCAGATGACCGAGGAGAATACGGCCGCCGCTGCCAATGCCGCCGACACGGCGCGACAACTGGATGGTTTGGCTGACAAGTTGCGAACGGCGGTGGGCCGGTTCAGGGTTTGAACAGGGTGGGTATGACTGAGTCAATCCGTAGCGACGACCTGCCGGCATCGCCGGCCTATAGCCGCATTCTTGCCGCCTTGACCCGGCAAGGCGGACTGACGCGCGAGGAGCTTTCCCGTGCCGCTTACGTGAGCATGGCCACCCTGTCTGGCGGCGGTTATTTGCAACGCTTGCGCCAGCAGGGTTTGATCTACATCTCCGGTTGGCGGCGCAGCGCTTCGGGCTCGTTCTCGATGCCGCAATTCTCGCTCGGCGGCGGCCCGGATTTCCCGCGCCCGACCATTAATCTGTCCAATCGCGCGGCGGCTGGCATGGAACGTCTGGTCGAGGCCATCCGCAGCGGCGGTCCGCTGGATTACCGACAAGCCGCCGCTGCGGCAGCCCTGTCGCCCAACACGGTAAAGAATGCCGGCTATCTGGATGCTCTTCTGGCGCAACAGCGCATCCATATCGAGTCCTGGCTGCGTGGGCGGCGCGGCCCGCCCAGGGCGCTGTTTATGGCCGGCCCCGGCGCAAACGCCCCGCGCCCGGACGCGCTCAGCTCACAGGAAAAGTCGCGTACTTTTCGCCGGCGCAAACTGGCTGCGAACGCAGCCGATTGTTTCGCCGACCAGTTGCGGCTTTACGCGTCCAGCCGCCCTGCCAGAAGGGCGACCGCCAGGCCGGATGCGGCCGGCAGGGACAGTGCTGAGAGTTAATCAAAAGGTATCGAGTTTGCTTTTCCCCATGCTGACCTAACGGAATTGCCCCCACCTTACGTTGCACCGCATGATTGCGGCACTGCAGTTAAGGCTTTACCATGCGCCTGTCCGTCTACCCGGCGGGCCATTCAGCGCACCGCGTGTCACCCGTGCGGTGCAGTCCAAAACAATGCGATTTAACTCCCACAGGAGCAGACATGTCGGAGATACACCCCGGCGCGGCGAACCTTTCCGCCGCCCTCGCCCATGACGCCGACCCTCAGGAAACCCGCGAGTGGCTCGATGCCCTCGAAGCGGTCATCGAAGAGGTCGGCCCCGAGCGCGCCCACTTCCTGATCGAAAAACTCATCGAGCTCGGTCATCGCGCTGGCATCAACATCCCGTATTCCGCCAACACCGAGTACATCAACACCATCCCGGTGGATCGCCAGCCGCTGGCCCCCGGCGATTACTCTCTCGAAAACAAGATTCGCTCCTATATTCGCTGGAATGCGCTAGCCATGGTGCTGCGCGCCAACCAGGGCGATTCAAATCTCGGCGGCCACATCGCCAGCTTCGCTTCTGCCGCCACGCTTTACGATGTCGGCTTCCAGCATTTCTGGCATGCGCCATCGGAGAGTCATGGGGGTGATCTGGTCTTCGTCCAGGGCCACTCCGCGCCCGGCGTCTATGCGCGCGCCTTCCTGCTCGGGCGGTTTACCGAGGAACAACTCGACGGCTTCCGCCAGGACGTTGGCGGCAAGGGCGTCACCTCCTATCCCCACCCCTGGCTGATGCCCGATTTCTGGCAGTTCCCTACCGTGTCAATGGGCCTCGGCCCTTTGCAGGCGATTTATCAGGCGCGCTTCATGAAGTATCTCGACGACCGCAAGCTGGCGCAGACCGCCGGCCGCAAGGTGTGGGCTTTCATGGGCGACGGCGAGACCGACGAGGTGGAAAGCCTGGGCGCCATCGGCATGGCCGGGCGCGAGAAGCTCGACAACCTGATCTTCGTCATTAACTGCAATCTGCAGCGCCTGGACGGTCCGGTGCGCGGCAACGGCAAGATCATCCAGGAACTCGAAGCCGATTTCCGCGGCGCGGGCTGGAACGTCATCAAGGTGATCTGGGGCAGTTACTGGGATTCCCTGCTGGCACAGGACAAGAAGGGCTTGCTCCGAAAACGCATGGCCGAATGTGTCGATGGCGATTACCAGACCTTCCGCTCGAAGGATGGCGCGTATGTGAGGGAACACTTCTTCAACACCCCGGAACTCAAGGCGATGGTCGCCAACTGGTCGGACGAGGACATCTGGCGCTTGAACCGCGGCGGCCACGACCCGCACAAGGTGTACGCCGCCTATGCCGCTGCTGCAGTGCATACCGGCCAGCCGACGGTGATCCTGGCCAAGACCATCAAGGGTTACGGCATGGGCGAATCGGGCGAAGCGCAGAACATCACCCATCAGCAGAAGAAGATGGGTACCACTTCGCTGAAGGCCTTTCGCAACCGTTTCCGCCTGCCGATCACCGATGAAGAACTGGAGACGCTGCCCTACCTCAAGTTTGCCGAGGGCTCGCCCGAGCTGGAATACATGCGCAGCCATCGCCAGGCGCTGGGCGGCTACCTGCCGCAGCGCCGGCAGAAGGTGGAGCCGCTGCCGATTCCGCCGCTCTCCGCCTTCGATGCCCTGCTCAAGGCCAGCGGGGAAGGACGCGAGGTTTCGACAACGATGGCCTTCGTGCGCATTCTCAACTTGCTGATCAAGGATAAGACCCTCGGCCGGCGCATCGTCCCGATTGTGCCGGACGAGTCGCGAACTTTTGGCATGGAGGGCCTGTTCCGCCAGGTCGGTATCTGGAACCAGGAAGGCCAGAAGTACGTGCCGCAGGATGCCGACCAGCTGATGTTCTACAAGGAATCGAAAGACGGCCAGATTCTGCAGGAGGGCATCAACGAGGCCGGCGCGATGGCCGACTGGATCGCCGCCGGCACCTCGTATTCGACGCACGGCGTACAGATGATTCCCGTCTATATCTTCTATTCGATGTTCGGCCTGCAGCGGACCATGGACTTGTGCTGGGCAGCGGGCGATTCGCGTGCGCGCGGTTTTCTCGTCGGCGGCACCGCCGGGCGCACTACCCTCAACGGCGAAGGCTTGCAACATGAGGACGGTCATTCGCACATCCTCGCTGCGACCATCCCGAACTGCATCTCCTATGACCCGACCTTCGCCTACGAGCTGGCGGTGATCGTCCAGGATGGTTTGCGCCGCATGGTGACAGAGCAGGAGGACGTGTTCTATTACCTGACAGTGATGAACGAGAACTACGAACACCCGGCGATGCCGGAAGGGGTGGAAAGGGACATCCTCAAAGGCATGTATCTGTTCCGCAAGGGGGATGACGAGGGGATCGGCCCCAAGGTGCAGTTGCTCGGTTCCGGGACGATTTTCCGCGAGGTGATTGCTGCGGCCGATCTGCTCGAACAGGAGTGGGGCGTCAGCGTCGACCTGTGGAGTTGCACCAGTTTCAACGAGCTGGCGCGCAACGGCCACGAGTGCATCCGCTTCCATCTGCTTCACCCGCTGGAGCCGCGCCCGCAGTGCCATGCGCAACGTCTGCTGGCCGACACCTGCGGCCCGATCGTTGCCGCCACCGACTACACACGCATGTTCGCCGAGCAGATTCGTCCCTTCATTACCGATGGGCCGGAGGGCAGCCGGCGTTATACGGTGCTGGGGACGGACGGCTTCGGCCGCTCGGATACGCGCGAAGCCTTGCGCGGCTTCTTCGAGGTGGATCGCTACTGGGTGACGCTGGCCGCGCTTTCCTCGCTCGCCGACGAGGGCGCCATCGAGCCGAAGATGGTTGCCGAGGCCATTGCGAAATACGGTCTCGATTCGAACAAACCCAATCCGGTGAAGGTGTGATCATGATGGAAACCTTGGTGGAAGTTAAGGTCCCCGACATCGGCGATTTCAAGGACGTGCCGGTCATCGAGATACACGTCAAGCCGGGCGATGCGGTGAAGGTTGACGATTCGCTCGTCACCCTCGAGTCCGACAAGGCGACGATGGATGTGCCATCGCCGGTGGCCGGCGTGGTGAAGGAAATCAAGGTCGCATTGGGCGACAAGGTGGGCGAAGGCAGTTTGATCGTCGTGTTGGAGGCGGCGGGCGACAAGCTTTCTCCGGCGCTTGTTAACCCCTCCCCGGCCCTCCCCTTGTCAGGGGAGGGAGCGAGCGCCCCACAGGTTCCAGCCGTCTCCCCCTCCCCTGACAAGGGGAGGGC
>CAZAWN010000085.1:9401-11749 GCA_964488825.1 uncultured Methyloversatilis sp.
ATCGCCATGCTGCCGCCCGCGGTGCATATGCCGTCGCCGGCGGAAATCGTTGCCGCAATGGATGGCATCAAGCCGCACGCTTCGCCTTCGGTGCGTCGCTTCGCCCGCGAGTTGGGCGTCGATGTGGCCAAGGTGAAAGGCAGCGGGCCGAAGGGTCGCATCACCCATCAGGACGTGCAGGCTTTCGTTAAAGGCGTGATGAGCGGCCAAAGCGCCGCCAGTGCCGTCACGCCAGCGCCGACTTCCACGGGAGCCGGACTGAATCTGCTGCCCTGGCCGCAGGTGGATTTCGCCAAGTTCGGCCCGGTCGACGTCAAGCCGCTGTCCCGCATCAAGAAGATCAGCGGCCCGAATCTGGCGCGCAACTGGGTGATGATTCCCGCGGTGACCTACCACGAGGACGCCGATATCACCGAGCTCGAAGCGCTCCGGGTTCAACTCAACAAGGAGAATCAGGGTAACAATGGGTCCGGCGTAAAGCTGACGATGCTGGCCTTCCTCATCAAGGCCGTGGTTGCCGCACTGAAGAAATACCCGGAACTGAATGCCTCGCTCGACGGTGACAATCTTGTCTACAAGAACTACTGGCACATCGGCTTCGCCGCCGACACGCCCAACGGCCTGATGGTGCCGGTGCTCAAGGATGCCGACAGGAAGGGTGTCATCGAGATTGCGCAGGAAACCGCCGAACTGTCGAAGAAGGCGCGCGACGGCAAGCTCGGTCCGGCCGAGATGCAGGGAGCGACCTTCACCATTTCCAGCCTCGGCGGCATCGGCGGCACCTACTTCTCGCCCATCGTCAATGCGCCGGAAGTCGCCATCCTCGGCGTCAATAAGTCGACCATCAAGCCGGTCTGGGATGGCAAGCAATTCGTGCCGCGCCTGATGCTGCCGCTCTCGCTGTCGGCTGACCATCGCGTCATCGACGGCGCGCTGGCGACGCGTTTTAACGCCACCCTCGCGCAACTGCTGGCCGACTTCCGGAGGGTCATGCTATGACGTTCGAAGTCAAGGTTCCGGATATCGGCGATTTCAAGGACGTCCCTGTCATCGAGATTCACGTCAAGCCGGGCGATAGGGTGAAGGCCGATGATTCGCTGGTGACGCTTGAATCGGACAAGGCGACGATGGACGTGCCAAGTCCGGCGGCGGGCACGGTGACAGAGTTGAAGGTCAAGATTGGCGACAAACTTGCCGAAGGCAGCCTGATTCTGTTGCTGGAAACCGCTGCTGGCGCAGCGGCCGCAACGCCAACTTCTGCACCCGCCGCGCCGCCGCCCGTTCCTGCCGTCCAAACCCAACAAGCGGAGACGGCTAGTGCCGATCCGCGTGCGCCGACTTCCGTCAGTGCCGATATCGAGTGCGAGATGCTCGTCCTCGGCGCCGGCCCGGGCGGCTATTCGGCGGCTTTCCGTAGCGCCGATCTCGGCATGCAGACGGTGCTGGTCGAGCGCTACGCCACACTGGGTGGTGTGTGCCTCAACGTTGGCTGCATTCCCTCCAAGGCGCTGCTGCACGTTGCCGCCGTGATCGAGGAGGCGCAGCATGTCGAGGCCGCGGGCATTAAATTCGCCGCGCCCCAGATCGACATCGACGCGCTGCGCAAACACAAGGAAAAAGTCGTCGGCAAGCTGACGGGCGGACTGGCCGGCATGGCGAAAGCCAGAAAAGTCGAGGTCGTGCGCGGCTACGGCCATTTCCTCGATGCGCATCACCTCGAAGTCGAGGAAACCGCAGGCAGCGCGCAAGAGAAAAGCGGCGCGAAGAAAGTCATTCGGTTTCAGAAGTGCATCGTCGCTGCCGGTTCCGCCGCCGTGCATTTGCCCTTCCTGCCGCGCGATCCGCGCATCGTCGATTCCACCGGCGCGCTGGAGTTGCGGCAAACCCCACAAAAAATGCTGGTCATCGGCGGCGGCATCATTGGTCTGGAAATGGCGACGGTGTACTCGACGCTGGGCGCGCAGGTCGATGTCGTCGAAATGCTCGACGGCCTGATGCAGGGGCCGGACCGCGATGCCGTGAAAGTCTGGGAAAAGCAGAACTTGCCCCGCTTCGGCAAAGTTATGCTCAATACCAAAACCACCGCGGTCGAAGCCAGGGAGGATGGGCTGTGGGTGAGCTTCGAAGGCGCGGCGGCACCCGCGGAACCCCAGCGCTACGACCTGATCCTGCAAGCCGCCGGTCGTGCACCGAACGGCCGCAAGATCGCCGCGGAAAAGGCCGGCGTCGTTGTCAACGAACGCGGCTTCATCTCCGTCGATAGCCAGATGCGCACTAACGTGCCGCATATCTACGCCATCGGCGACATCGTCGGCAATCCGATGCTGGCGCACAAGGCGGTGCACGAG
>CAZAWN010000086.1:0-11515 GCA_964488825.1 uncultured Methyloversatilis sp.
GTGTCGATATCGATGCCGGCGACGCGCTGGTCGAACGCATCAAGCCGGCGGCCAAACGTACCCTGCGCCCCGAAGTGCTGGGCGGTATTGGTGGTTTCGGTGCGTTGTTCGAGGTGTCGAAGAAATACAAGGAACCGGTGCTGGTGTCCGGCACTGACGGCGTGGGCACCAAGCTCAAGCTCGCCTTCATGCTGGATCGCCACGATACCGTGGGCCAGGATCTGGTCGCCATGAGCGTCAACGATATTCTCGTGCAGGGGGCGGAGCCGCTGTTCTTCCTCGATTACTTCGCTTGCGGCAAGCTTGACGTCGCCACGGCCGCGACGGTCGTGGAGGGCATTGCCAAAGGCTGCGAACTGGCAGGCTGCGCGCTGATCGGCGGCGAGACGGCCGAAATGCCCGACATGTATCCGGCCGGCGAATACGATCTTGCCGGCTTCGCTGTCGGCGCCGTCGAGAAGGCGAAAATCATCGACGGCAAGTCCATCGTGCCGGGCGATGTGGTGCTCGGTCTTGCTTCCTCGGGTGCGCATTCCAACGGTTACTCGCTGATTCGCCGTATCGTTGAACGCGCCAAACCAGACCTCGCCGCGGATTTTCACGGCAAGCCGCTCGCCGACGCCTTGATCGCGCCGACGCGCATCTACGTCAAGTCCCTGCTCAAACTGATGGAGAGCGTGACGGTGAAGGGCATGGCCCACATTACCGGCGGTGGCATTACCGGTAACGTGCCGCGCGTGTTACCCGACACCGTGACGGCCGTCATCGAAAAATCCGCCTGGACGCTGCCGCCCCTGTTCCAGTGGCTGCAGGCGCAGGGGCAGGTGGCCGACGAAGAAATGCATCGTGTCTTCAACTGCGGTATTGGCATGGTGGTGATCGTCGATGCCGCCGATGCCGCCCGGGCCGCGGCCTTGCTCGCGGATGAGGGTGAGATGGTTTACACGCTGGGACGAGTCGCGGCGCGGCAGGCCGGTCAGGAACAGACGCTCATCGTCTGAAGCGTTTGTCGGATACTTCCTCCTCCCGGCCAGCGGCTGATCCGCCACTGGTCGCATCGTCCTTCGACGCACTCCGCTTGTCGCCCAGCCTGCGGGCGGTGTTGCAGCAGCTCGGCTATCTGACGATGACGCCGATTCAGGCGGCTTCCCTGCCGGTCGCTCTGGCCGGACATGACCTGATTGCCCAGGCCAAAACCGGTAGCGGGAAAACCGTGGCTTATGCGCTGCCGCTGCTGACCAACCTGAATCCCCGCTATTTCGCCGTGCAGGCCATGGTGCTGTGTCCGACGCGCGAACTGGCCGAGCAGGTGACGCAGGAAATCCGCCGGCTGGCGCGTTTCGAGGACAACATCAAGGTGCTGGCGCTGGTGGGCGGTTCGATCATGCGTCCGCAGATGGCGAGTCTGGCGCATGGCGCGCACATCGTTGTCGGTACACCCGGCCGCATCATCGATCATTTACAGCGTGAGAGCCTCAAACTGGGGTCACTTAATACCTTGGTGCTGGATGAAGCCGACCGCATGCTCGACATGGGCTTCGGCGACGACATCGGCTACATCGCCAAGCATTGCCCAACCTCGCGCCAGACCCTGCTGTTCTCGGCCACCTATCCCGAGGGGATCGCCACCCTGGCGCGTCGTTACCTGCGCCGACCGCAGGAAGTGAAGCTGCTGGAACAGCATGCGGAGAGCAAGATTCGCCAGCGGTTTTACGAAGTGAAGCATAACGAACGCTTGCAGGCCGTGGGCGCGCTGCTCAAGCACTATCGACCGGTCAGCACGCTCGCTTTCTGCAATACCCGCGAGCAATGCCGCAAGCTGCTGGAGGAACTGCGCGCGCAGGGCTTCCGCGCCATGGCGCTGCATGGGGAACTGGAACAACGCGAACGCGACCAGGTGTTGATCCAGTTCGCCAATCGCAGTTGCTCGGTGCTGGTGGCTACCGATGTGGCGGCGCGCGGCCTCGATATCGCGCAACTGGAAGCCGTGATCAACGTCGATATCACCCCCGACCCGGAAATTCACATCCACCGCATCGGTCGCACCGGGCGTGCCGACGCGGACGGTTGGGCGCTGAGTTTGTGCAGCCCGGCCGACAAGCGCCGTGTCGCCGGCATCGCGCAGATGTTGGGCGGCGAACCTGAATGGCATGGTCTCGGCGAACTGCAGGGCGGTGATCACTCTCCCCTGATACCGCCGATGGTGACGCTGCAACTGCTCGGCGGGCGCAAGGCGAAAATTCGTCCCGGCGATGTCCTGGGCGCTCTCACCGGCACGGCGGGCTTCGCGCGCGAACAGGTCGGCAAAATCACGGTGACCGAT
The DNA here is from genome assembly GCA_964488825.1 of uncultured Methyloversatilis sp. Taxonomy (GTDB): domain Bacteria; phylum Pseudomonadota; class Gammaproteobacteria; order Burkholderiales; family Rhodocyclaceae; genus Sulfuricystis. The sequence goes on from CAZAWN010000086.1 coordinate 2,324, forward strand.
CAGACCACTTATGTGGCGGTGGCCCGCGACATCGCCCAAGAGGCGGTGCGCCGGCTGGCTGCGGGCAAGCTCAAGGGCCATGCGGTGAAGGTGCGGGCGCTGGACGCTTGAGCGTGTCGTAGCTTATGCCAGATGTTGCTCGATGCGCGACATCAGTGCCATATCATTAACCTTCTCTAAAGCAATCTCGCTATCGATTCGGCCTTGCTCGCGCAGGGCGCGCAACCAGGTGATCTGGCGCTTGGCGAACTGCCGCGTGGCGAATATTCCGCGGTCGGCCAATTCTGCGCGCGGCAAACTTCCTTCCAGCATCTCCCAGACTTGCCGGTAGCCGACGCAGCGCATCGACGGCAGTTCGGCCGTCAGCCGGTAACGCGCGCGCAGCCCTGCGACTTCATCGACCAGACCACGGGATAGCATGCAGTGAAAGCGCTGCGCAATGCGCGTATGCAGGATGCTGCGTTCCGGCGCGGCCAGTGCGATGGTCAGCAAGCGGTACGGTAGCGCGACCGTTTCCTGGTTTCCCCAAAAAGCGCCGAGCGGCTTGCCGGTCAGGCGTAGCACTTCAAGGGCGCGCTGGATGCGCTGCGCATCGTTGGGGGCGAGACGCGCGGCGGTTTCCGGGTCGCCCTGCGCCAACTCGGCATGCAAGGCTGGCCAGCCGCGCACGGCGGCTTCGGCATCGATAGCAGATCGCATGGCCGGATCGGCGGGTGGCAGATCGGCCAATCCCTCGACCAGTGCCTTGTAATACAGCATCGTGCCGCCGACCAGCAGGGGAGTCTTCCCGCGTGCCGAGATTTCGCCCATGACGCGCAGGGCGTCGGCGCGAAACTGCGCAGCGGAATAGCGTTCCTCCGGCGTGATCAGGTCGATCAGATGATGCGGAAAGCGCGCCAGCGTGGCCGGGTCCGGCTTGGCCGTGCCGATGTCCATGCCGACGAATACCTGGGCCGAATCGAGGCTGACGATCTCGGCGTGAAAGCGGGCAGCGAGGGCCAGAGCGAGATCGGTCTTGCCGCTGGCGGTCGGGCCGATGAGGGCGAGGGCGGGGGGAAGAGTCACTGGAAGGATCGCCGGTTTCAGGTAAAGAAAGGCTTTATTGCGTGCTGGTTGTCGCGAAACAGTCGAAGGAATGTCTTGCAGTCTAAGTGGTTTCTGGAGATGACTGATACTTCGCTAGAATTGCGCGATTATCCAACCAGATGCTTATCAGGAATTGCAGACGATGCTTTGTTTCTCTGGACGTGGTTTACGTCACCACCTGAATTCTTCCATCATCCCTTTCCTGTGTGCGTTTGCGCTCACGCCGAGCAGTGTGCTTGCGCGTGACCAGGGCTATTACCCTGTGCAGGAACTGATCGTCACCGGGAAAACCGTCGTCGGCGAGGATATCCGCTATCCCACCACGGGTTCTCCAAAAATCACGGTGGCGATCGTCACCGTCGCGCCAGGCGCGCCAGCCGCTTTTCATCGCCACCCGGTTCCGCTGGTTGCTTACATCCTGGAAGGAGAACTGACGGTCGACTATGGTGCCAAGGGGGTAAAAGTCTTCCGGGCAGGGGATGCGCTGGTCGAAGCGATGGACGTTCCGCATCGCGGCACGAACGAAACCAACAGCATCGTCAAACTCCTTGCCGTGTATATCGGTGCGGAAGGCTCGGCGAACGTAGCGCTGGAGAAATAGGCCCCGCCGAGCAGTCAAAAGAATGGGCACCGCGTGGGTGCCCATTCTCGAAGACGACTTGAGTCTAGCGAAACAGTTGCTTGTTCCTCAGGCGAAGTTCTTCTCGGCAAATTCCCAATTGACCAAATTTCCGAGGAAGGTCTCGACGAACTTCGGGCGCAGGTTGCGGTAGTCGATGTAGTAGGCATGTTCCCAGACGTCGACGCACAGCAGGGCTTTGTCACCGGTGGTCAGCGGGGTGCCGGCGGCGCCCATGTTGACGATGTCAACCGAGCCGTCGGCCTTTTTCACCAGCCAGGTCCAGCCGGAGCCGAAGTTGCCGACGGCGGAGGCCTGGAAAGCTTTCTTGAACTCGTCCAGCGAGCCCCACTTCGTGTTGATAGCATTGGCCAATGCACCGGTCGGGGCGCCGCCGCCGTTCGGTTTCATGCAGTTCCAGAAGAACGTATGGTTCCACACTTGCGCGGCGTTGTTGTAGATGCCGCCGGCGGGGGCCTTCTTGACGATGGCTTCGAGGTCGAGGGCTTCGTATTCGGTGCCCTTGATCAGGTTGTTCAGGTTGGTAACGTAAGCCTGATGGTGCTTGGCGTAGTGGTAGTCGAAGGTCTCCTCGGACATGTGCGGCGCGAGGGCGTTCTTGGCATAGGGCAGGGCGGGCAGGGTGTGTTCCATGGTGTTCTCCGGTGGGGTCTGATGGGGAAAAGCTACGCAAAGTAAATTGGGATGCAGGCGGATTTTACAAGTCGCATTAGTCGCATTGGTCGCAATCGCGGACGATGCTTTCCACACGGGCTTTTGCCTGGCCGCGAGCGAACTGGATACCGAGCGTCTGGTTGATCGCCAGGGCGCCGACGTCGCGCACAATGGCGCCGTCGGGGCTGCGCACGATGCTGTAGCCGCGCTCCAGCGTGGCATGGGGCGATAGCGCGGCGAGCGCACCCTGACAACGCGAGAGTTGCTGTTGGCGGCGCGTCAGTTGGGCGGTCATCGCCTGGCGCAGACGATGCATGCTGCGGTCGAGACGCGGCTGGGCAGTGAGGCTTTGCCGCATGGCACTGTGCAGGCGCCGGGCGAGCAGTTCGAGTTGTTGGCGACTGGCGGCGAGGCGCTGGGCAGGATGAATCAAGCGCAGGGCAAGGCGGTCGAGCGCCTGCATGCGGATTTCCAGAACGGTTTGCATGGCGTCCTGCAGGGAGAAGGCAAGCGATGCAACTTCGGTGCGTGCGGCGAACCAGCCCGCGCTGGCGAGTTCGGCGGCTGCCGTGGGGGTGGCGGCGCGCCGGTCGGCGACATAGTCGATGATGCTCGTATCGGTTTCGTGGCCGATGCCCGCAAGAGTCGGCGCTGGCGCGACGGCAAGCTGGCGCGCCACGGTCTCGTCGTTGAAGGCCCAGAGGTCTTCGAGGCTGCCGCCGCCGCGCACCACGAGCAGCAAGTCGCATTCCCTGCGGGCGTAAGCCTGCGCCAGCGCGGCGACGATGGCGGGGGGCGCGGCGCTGCCTTGCACTAATGTCGGGTAGACAATCAGTTCGATCTGAGGTGCGCGACGGCGGAAGGCGGCGATCACATCGGCGAGGGCGGCGGCTTGTGGCGAGGTGACGATGCCGACGCGGCGCGGAAAGCGCGGTAGCGCACGTTTGCGTTCTGCGGCGAAAAGACCTTCGCCGGCAAGCTGGTCGCGCAGCTTGATGAACATCTCGTAAAGGCGCCCGATGCCGGCGCGCCGCATTCCTTCGACGTTAAGCTGGAAGTCGCCGCGCGCTTCGTAGAGGGTGACGAGCGCCTGCACCTCGACCTGCTGGCCGTTGTCGAGCTGCCAGGGCAGCAGTTGGGCGCGCGAGCGGAACATGGCGCAGCGCACCTGGGCCTGTGCATCCTTCAGGGTGAAATAAAGGTGGCCGGAGGCGGCGCGTGTCAGGTTGGAAATCTCGCCGGCGACCCAGAGCAGCGGAAAGCGTTGTTCCAGCCAGCGGCGGGCGCTGCGGTTCAGTTCGGCGACGGTAATGATTTCGGGAGGCAAGGCAGTACGCGTGCTTGATCGATGGGTTGCCCGGCAGGGCAGAATGCGCGAAGGGAAAGGTTCGGCAAGAGACAGCTTGGCAGGTAGGCCAGCAAAGGCAAAAGATGTTACCTGATCCACAGCCGGCGCCCGGTGTCAAATAATTGCTGAAAAACGGGATTTGCTGGCCTTGAGAGCCAGTAAGTGTGGTGTAACTAATTGATATATAACAAATAGTGTTCTGTGCAGTTTTGCGACAAAGTGTAAAAAACCTTTTCCGCTTCGTCACTTAGCGGCTTCATGTGCAAGAGACTCACAGAGTTTTCCACAGTTTTTGTGGATAAGCAGCAGGCCGGAGCAACGTATCCTTGACGCCTATCTACATTGGCCCTTCCGCATGCAGTTGATCCCCCTTGCTACGCCGGCGCTGTTGGGCTTGTTCAGCGCCGCGCTGGAAAACAGTCTCGTCGAACGCGGCGCGGTCGAAGGGATGGCCTTGCTTGGCGATGCGGATGCCTTCTGGCCGCAGCTCTCCCTGCCCGAGTTGCAGCGCATGGCGCAAGGCGGCAATGGGCTGGCCCAGGCGGAATTGGCCTGGCGCGCCGCCAGCGGCATCGGCATGGCCGTTGCGCCGCGCGAGGCGGTGCATTGGGCGACGCAGAGTGCGGAACAGCATTGCCCTGCCGGCGCCGCCGTGTTGGGCTGGCTGTTGTATCGGGGTATCGGGGTACCGACCGATGGTGCCGAGGCGGCGCGCTTGTTCGAGCAGGCCTCGGCGCAACAGGACAAGCGCGGCATGGCCTGGTTTGCGCTGTGCCTGCTGCGGGGTGACGGGGTGGCCTCCGATGTCGAGCGCGGGGCCGCGTTGCTGCGTGCGGCGGCGACGGGAGGGGGCGTACTGGCGCAATACTGGCTGGGCCGTTTGCTCTATGCCGGCGAGCATCTGCCGGCCGACGCGCAGGAGGCGGTCGGCTGGTTGCGTCAGGCCAGTGCGGCCGGTCACGCGCCAGCCATTGATCTGCTGGCGCGCTGTCATTTCTTCGGTCGTGGCGTGACGCAGAACAGGTCGGAAGCGGTGCGTCTGTGGCGTTTAGCCGCGGCCGACGAGGTGGTGACCGCAATGTTCAGTCTCGGGCTTTGTCTGTATGCCGGCGAGGGAGTGACTGCGGATCATGGCGAGGCCGTTGATTGCTTGCGCGCTGCCGCGCGCCACGGGGTCGCTGAAGCGATGACCCTGCTTGGCCAGTGTTACACCTGCGGCTACGGCGTGACGCCCGATCCGGCGGCGGGGCTGGCCTGGTATCGTCGCGCCGTTGCGGCAGGCAGTCGCGAGGCGGCCTACGAATTGGGCGAGGCGTGTGTCACCGGACGCGACGACCAACCGCGTGATCTGGTTGCTGCGGCGGAATGGTGGCAACAGGCGGCCACCCGCGGGCATGCACGGGCGCAGCTCAAGCTGGGACATTGCCATCGGTGGGGCGAAGGAGTGGCGCAGAACAAGACGCTCGCGCTGGCCTGGTACCAGCGCGCTCTGGAGGGGGGCGAAACTTCTGCTCACCTCTGGTTGGGCGAGTGTTGCGAACATGGCGAAGGCGTTGCGGCGGACACAGTAGCGGCGCGCTGCCATTACCGTGCAGCGGCGGATGCCGGGCTGGCTCATGGCCTGGCCGAATTGGGCCGCTGCCTGCTGTATGGCTGCGGTGGTCAGGTCGACATCGAGCGCGGTGAAGCCGCCTTGCTGGAAGCGGCAGAAAGCGGTTGGCAGCCGGCGCTCGACGAGTTGCAGAAGTACTGGTTCGCCGAGGGCGAGCGTCATTATCATGGCCACGGCGTGGTGGCGGATCAGGCGCGGGCGCGCCTGTGCTACCGCAAGGCGGGCGAACTGGGGCATCGCCGCGCCGCCTGGATACTGGCCGAATGCCTGCGACATGGGCTGGGCGGAGAGCGCGATATCGCCCAGGCCGTGACCTGGTACCGCCGCGCCGCGACCCTGTTTGACGCCAAGCTGGCGCTGGCCGATCTCTACTACCACGGCGAAGGGGTGACGCGGAACTACCGCGAGGCCCTGCGGTGGTTCGAACAGGCGGCCGAGCAGCACGAGGATGCCTACGCCCTCTCCGCGCTGGGTTACATGCTGCTGCATGGCCAGGGCGCGCGGCGCGACGCAAAGCGCGCCGTGAAGTATTTGCGTCGCGCCGCCGTGCTGGGCGAACCGTTGGCGCAATACGAACTCGGCCGGGCCTGCTATCGCGGCGCCGGTACGCCGCAAAGCCTGCGGCAGGCGATCAAGTGGTTGCGTCTGGCGGCCGGACATGGGCACGCCCAGGCCCGCGCATTTCTGGACCGGATCAGCAAGACCGCCGTCAGTTAGCCGGCAGTACGAGCTGCGCAGCCAAGCCGCCGCCGGGGCGTGCGTGCAGTTCGAGCCGCCCGCCGTGGGCTTGCGCGATGCGGTCGACGATGGCCAGCCCGAGGCCCGCGCCGCCGGCGCCGGTACGCGCCGATTCACCGCGCGTGAAAGGCTGCTTCAGCCGCTCGGCATCGGCGGGCGCAATGCCGGGGCCGCGGTCGAGCACGGCGATGACAATCTTCCTGCCGGTGCGCTTCAGTTCCAGTTCCACCGCTTGCTCCGCACCCGCATGGCGCAGGGCGTTTTCGATCAGATTGACGATGGCGCGGCGCAGCGGTTCGCGATGCATGGCCAAATGAAACTCGGCGCTGGGGATACGGCACTGAACTTTCGCACCATAGCGCTGAGCAATTTCCCCCAGCAGCTCAGCCAGCTCGCCGTTTTCCGTGGTCTTGCCAGCGAGCCCTTGCGGGCGCGCAAAGTCGAGAAACTGACCAATGGTTCCATCCATCTCGGCAATGTCGGCCGCCATCTCGGCGCGCGCCGCGGCATCGGTGACGCTCAATTCCACTTCCATGCGCAGGCGTGTCAGCGGTGTGCGCAGGTCGTGCGAGATGCCGGCGAGCAGCAGCGCGCGCTCTTCTTCGAGGGGCCGAACGATACGATAGACAATCAGCCATGCGCCGGCCAGCGCCAACAGCAATACCGCGGCTCCCCAGCCGAACCAGCGCAGCGGCAGGCGGCGCTCGATACGTTCGCGCGGCATGGCGAGCCAGAATTCACCTTCGTCGCCACTAAAAATGCGAAAGCTGACGAACAGTCCCGGCTCGTCGTTGAGCACGAAGGCCAGGCGCGTTTCGGGACCGAGCCGTTCAAGCAGTTCGCGTTCCAGCAGGTGTGTCAGGGCGGTGGGCGGCGGGGGGGTGATACGGTCGTCGGCGTCGGCGGGGTAAACATGTACGCCTTCGCTGTCGGATAGTTCGGCCAGCAGGTCGAGGCGGCTCTCCGGTCGGGCGGTGAGCAAGGCGGTGCGCGTCAGGTTGGTGACGCTGGCGATGGTCTGCGCCAGGATGCGTGCGCGGGGCTCCAGTTCGGCTTCGCGAAACATGCCCAGCCAGGCGACGACGGCGGCCAGCATCAAGGCGGCGATCAGAAAGAAGGATCGCCAGAGCAGGCTGCGCGGCCAGAGCTTAAGCAGCATCCTTGCCGTCGGGGACAAACACGTAGCCGAACCCCCACACTGTCTGGATGTGGCGCGGCTTGGCCGGGTCGACCTCGACCAGTTTGCGCAGGCGCGAGATCTGCACATCGATGGCGCGATCAAACACACCATGCTCCCGACCGCGCGCGAGTTCCATCAGCTTGTCGCGCGATAGCGGCTGGCGCGGATGCTTGAGCAGCACCTGCAGCAGGCCGAATTCGCCGGTGGTGAGCATGGTCGTTGCCCCGTCGCGCCGTAGTTCGCGCGTCGCGAGATTGATTTCGACCGGACCGAAATGCACCACTTCCGGCGCCGCGGCGGGCGCCCCGGCGGGTGGCGGCGAAGCACGGCGGCGCAATACGGCATGGATACGTGCGACCAGTTCGCGCGGGTTGAAGGGCTTGGGCAGATAGTCATCCGCGCCCAGTTCGAGGCCGACGATGCGGTCGATATCGTCGCCCTTGGCCGTCAGCATGAGAATGGCGATGGCGTTATGCGTACCGCTGCCGCTCCTCAGGCGGCGACAGATCGACAGTCCGTCTTCGCCCGGCAGCATCAGATCAAGCACGATCAGGTCGTAGAGTTCGCGTTCCAGGGCGCGATCCATGGCCGGAGCATCGGCGACCGCCTTGACGGCAAAATCCTGCTCGACGAGGTAGCGTTCCAGTTGGCTGCGCAGACGCAGGTCGTCGTCGACGACGAGAATTTTCGGTTTGCGGGTTTCGGTATTCATGGTGCGAAGGATACTGCCGATTGCGCTGGCACGTTGTCGCCAGGTCGTTGCCGGATATGTCTGGCGGGTCGCAGCGTAAAGGATTGTTACAAAGCGCTGCCGCACGGGCGGGAGCGCAGTCCTACAATGCAGCCATGTTCTCGTCTGCCCGTCTTCTCGTTCCGCTCGTCTTCGCTGCAACGGCGTGTGTCGCCGCAGCGCAGGGCGGCTTGCCGCCGCCGGATTTCCCGGCCGGGTTCGGGTCGCCGCGTCACGAGATGCGCGACATGAATCCGGTCGAGCGCGAGCAGTGGCGCGCCGAGCGGCGCGAACGCCGCGAAGCCTGGCGTGAGATGAGTCCCGAGGAGCGCCATCAGCTCAGGCGCGATATTCGCGACGCAGGGCAGCACTATCCGCGTCGGCCCGGACGCGGCGCACCCTGATCAGACGCCTTCCCAGTCATGCACATGCAGGTGCGTGTGCGTTTTACCGTCGTGCCGATGCCGGTGGCGATGCGCCAGCTGCGCTTCTTCCAGGAGTGCCAGATTACCCAGTGCAGCGGCGACGGGGCCGTCGTAGAGCAATCGCCCGCGTTCGCCCAGCACCAGGCAGCGGCTGCCGAGTTCCGCCGCCAGCGACAGATTGTGGGTGGCGGCCACGACGGTCATCGGTGAGTCCAGCAGGGTGTCGATCAGCCAGCCGACGGTGGCCGGATCAAGGCTGGCCGAGGGTTCATCGAGCAGCAGCAGTTGCGGGTCGATGGCGAGCAGGCAGGCGAGGGCGAGTTTCTGTTTCTCGCCGCCGGAGATGAGGAAGGGCGGCTGTTCGAGTCGTGAGCCGAGCTTGAGCGCCTCGGCCCAGTGCGCCACGCGGGCGTCGATATCCGCCAATCCCAACTGGCGCGGCCCGTAGGCGATTTCCTCGCGCACCGTCGGATTGAACAGCATCGCCTCGGGGTGCTGGAACAGCAGCGCGCATTCCTGGCGAAATGTTCGTGCAAACTGCCGTCCCGCCAGCGCCGACTTTTCGAGCGCCGCGCCCCGATAGCGGAGCGCGCCGGACTGCGGAAAGATCAGGCCATTCATCAGCTTGAGCAGCGTCGACTTGCCGCAGCCATTGGCCCCGAGAATGACGACCTTGTCGCCTTCCCGGATTTTCAGCGAAAGTGCTTCGATGATGGTCGGGCCGTCAGGCCAGGCGAAGGAAACGCGGTCGAGTTCCAGCATTATTCAAACGCCCCCCG
>CAZAWN010000087.1:0-11137 GCA_964488825.1 uncultured Methyloversatilis sp.
CCTGGCCAGCGCAGCCGCCGCAACGAGGGCTTACCGCCCGACGTACTTCGCCGGCTTGCCTTCGACGATCTGCACGCGGTCTCCCACGGCTACGGGGCTGGTTTCGCCCTCGAAATCGAAATCTCTCTGTTCGCCGTTGTCGAAGCGCACGATAACCCGGATCATTTTCTTTGTTTTCAGTTGGGCTTCGAGCCGGTGCCCCAAATACGCGCCGCCGGCCGCGCCACCGACCGTGGCAATTTTCTTGCCGGTACCGCCACCGACCTGATTGCCCAGCACCGCGCCTGCGACACCTCCGGCAATCGTACCCAGCGCCGATCCCTCGCCCTTGACCCGGTAGTAGTCGACCATCTGCACCATGCCGCAGTTGGGTTGGCATTGATCATTAGAGTGAGTCTGGGGGTACTGGGTCGGCGGGGCGGGCTGGATCGCATGAGTTGCGCCGCTGGCGTCTGCATAAGCCGTGTATTCGGCATAGGTGAGGTGCCCGTCGCGGTCACGGTCGATGCGGTCGAAATTCTGCCGCAGTGTATCGAGCGCCCTGTCGGACGATTTGTCGATTTCGACGCGCGACAGGCCGCCGCTATCGTTGAGATCGGCGCGGACAAACTGTTTCTCGGACAGTCGGGCGGCATTCCGTGCCTGCCAGGCTTCGTACTCGGCGTCGGTGACATGGCCGTCCTTGTCAACATCGATCGATTCGAAATGCGTGCGCAAGGCATCCAGTTGCCTGGAACTCGTCTTGCCGAGTTCAAGCTTCGACAAGCCGCCGCTGTCGTTGAGATCGGCCTTGTTGAAATCGGCCAGCCAGGCCGGCGCGGCTGCCAGGGGGACGGTGGAAAAACACAGCAGCGTGGCAGCGAGAATGGTCTTCTGTTTCATGTGGCCTCCGGGAGTTGGGAGAGTGGAGCAGATTAACGTAAAAGCTCACCCTGCGCCTTGCCGTTCGGCGGGGCATAGATGCGCCAGGTATTGCGGCCGCCATTTTTCGCCGCATAGAGGGCGCTGTCGGCGTTGCGCAGGAGGAGATCAGTCTCGCGACCATGCACAGGGTAGAGGGCGATGCCCACACAACCGGAGATGCGCGTCGTGCCGGCATCGAGATGGTAAGGCTCGCCCAGCAGACCTACGGCGCGCCGGGCGATTTGTTCGGCCTCGTCGTCGGTGCGCATTTCGGAGAGGATGATGGCGAATTCGTCGCCGCCGAGGCGCGCCACCGTATCCGCTTCGCGCACGCAACTACCCAGGCGTCGGGCTGCTTCAACCAGCAACTGGTCGCCGGCGGTGTGGCCCAGCGTGTCGTTGACATCCTTGAAGTGGTCGAGATCAATCAGCAATAGCGCAAAATTGCGCCGATAGCGCCGCGCCTGGTTGAGGGCGGCCTGCAGGCGATCCATGAACAAGGCACGGTTGGGCAATTCCGTCAGGGCGTCGTGATGCGCCTTGAACCGCAATAGATCTTCGGCTTCCTTGCGTCGCGTAATGTCATGGAACACGGCGAGATGATGGGCATCCCTTGAGCCATCGCGAACTTTGGCAAGCGACAGCCATTCGACGCGGATGTCGCCGTTCTTGTAGCGGTTCCAGATTTCTCCTTCCCAGCGACCGCGACGCTCGAGACAGTCCCACATCTCCCGGTAGAACTCGACGCCGTGGCGGCCCGATTTCAGAAGACTGGGGTTGCGCCCAATGACTTCCCCGGCGCTGTAGCCGGTGATCGCGGTAAATGCCGGATTGACGCGCACGATGAGATTGTCGGCGTCGGTGACGATGATGCCCTCGGCGGTGCTTTCAAACACCGCATCGGCGACACGCAAGGCGTCTTCGCGCTGCCTGGCCAGATTGAAGGCATTTTGCAGTGCCGTGCTGCGTTCCTCGGCCTCGCGTGTGCGATCGGCGACCGTCGCTTCCAGATGTGCTGTCAATTCCTGCAAGGCACGGTGCTCGCGCTCGGTACGCCGGAACTGCCGGCGCCAGAACATACCCAACACCGCTGCGCCCGCCAGCGCTGCTGCAAGAATCGGCCAGTACCACATGCAGATACCTGTCTCGTTCATCGTCTCATTATGGCAAAGTTGGCTTCGATAGCGAGAAAACGGCTCAGGCGCTGCGCAAACGATCAACGACCCGCCCCGAAAAAGCGCGCCGCGCCGCGGCCAGCCCGGCCAGACTGACGCCGGCCAGACCGGCGGCAATGCCGATCAATACATAGCTGGCCGAGGGCAGGTAATCGAGTTGGAACACCCAGCGCGCCAGCGCCGTGCCGATGGCGCTGGCCGCCAGTCCGGCGAGCAGGCCGGAGAGGAAACCCAGCACGGCGAATTCAGCAAGCAGCACCTGACGCACCTGGGCCTGCCGTCCGCCCAGCGCACGCAATACCGCCAGTTCGTGACTGCGCTCGCCACTGCCGGCCTGGATGGCGGCATACAACACGACCAAGCCGGCCAGCAGGGCGAACAGAAAGACGACCTGCACCGCCCGTGCTACCTGATCGAGGGTGTCCTGCAATTGCCGCATGACGGCTGCCACATCGATCAGGGTGAGGTTGGGAAAGGCGCGTACCAGGTCACCCGCCAGCGCAGCCCGCTCGCTCGGCAGATGGAAGCTGGTGATATAGCTGGTCGGCAGGCCGTCGAGCGTCCCCGCGGGCGCAATGACGAAGAAGTTGACGCGCATGGAATCCCAGTCGAGCTTGCGCAACGAGGTAATTGGCCCGGCAAAGGATTGTCCGGCGACGACGTAGTTCAGTTCGTCGCCCAGCGTGAGTCCCAGCGCATCGGCCAAGCCTTTTTCCACGGAAAACTGCATCACGCCGCCCGCTGCATGCCAGTGCCCGGCCACCAGGGAGTTGCCCTCCGGCAGATCGTCGCGACTCGACAGGTTGAATTCGCGTTCGACCAGACGGCGCGGGCGGTCATCGGCGTAGTCCGACGGCGCTACCGGTTGGCCATTCACGGCGGTCAGGCGGCCGCGCACCATTGGCTCGATGCGCGGTGCGGGCAGTCCGGCACGCGTGAAGAAGGCGGATAGTTCGGCGCGCTGCTCGGGCTGGATGTTGATGATGAAACGGTTGGGCGCATCGGGTGGCATCTTTGCCTGCCAGGCGGCCAGTAAATCGGTTCGCGCCAGGGTCAGCAGCAGCAGGGTGGTCAATCCCAGCGACAAGGCGACCATCTGCACCAGCGACGCGCCGCCGCGCCGGCGCAGTCCGGCCAGGCCGATGCGCCAGCCGCCGGAGGCGAAACGCGTCGCTACCCCGGCCGTCGCCACGAGCAGCAACTGACCGGCCACAGCGAACACGGCAATGGCGACCATGAAGCCGCCCAGCACCACACTGCCGAGCCGTAACTCGCCGGCAATCCAGAACATCAAGGCGGCCAGACAGCCGATGCCAACCAGGTAGGAAGCGGAAGACAAGGGTTCGACGCCGCCCCATTCGCGGCGCAGGACGCGCACCGTCGGCGCGGATTTGAGGCGCAGCAGGGGGGGCGCGACGAAGCCGACCACCAGCACCAGGCCGACGGCCAGGCCATGCAACCAGGGCAAGACGCCGGGCGCCGGCAGATCGCTGGCAATCAGCCCGCCGAGCAGCAGATGCAGCAGACCTTGGACCAGATAGCCGAGCAGGGCGCCCGCGCCGGTTGCTGCCAGGCCCAACACGACGAACTCGCCCCCGTGGATGAGCAGAATCTGCCGTTCGCTGGCGCCGAGGCAGCGCATGACCGCGCAGGCATCGAGATGCCGCTGCATGTAGCGGCGCGCCGCCATGCCCACTGCCACGGCGGCCAGCACCACGGTGAGCAGCGCGGCGAGGCGCAGGAAGCGCTGGGCGCGTTCGATGATGTTGCGTACTTCGGGACGGGCATTGTCGAGGCCTTCGAGCTTCTCGCCGCGCCCGAGATGAGCGCTCGCCCATTGACGAAACTGTTCGACCTCTGCCGCTTCGCCGGCAACATGCAGACGCCAGCGCAGGCGGCTGCCGGGCTGGATCAATCCCGTCGCCGACAGGTCGGCCAGGTTGATGATCAGGCGCGGCGCGAGGGCAAAGGGGTTGATGCCGCGATCCGGTTCGTGGGTGACGATGGCCGCCACTCCCACGGCGAGGTCGCCGACCCGCAGTTGCGCGCTGCGATCAACGCCCAACAACTCCGCCAGGCGCGCGTCGGGCCAGACTGACCCCGGCGCAGGCACGGATGCCGTAGCGCCATCGCCGAGTTTCAAGCCTGGTGCGATACGCATTGCACCCCGCAGCGGAAAACCCTCCGATACCGCCTTGATCTCGGTAAGCTGTATTCCCCCTTGCGCTCCCGCACTGCTCACCATGCTGACGAGGCTGACGCTTTCGGCCAGTCGCAGGCCATGCCGTCGGGCGGCCTCGCGGAATGACTCCGACCAGGGATGGTCGGCAGAAAGCATCAGATCGCCGCCCAGCAGTTGATGTGCCTCGCGCTCGACCGCGCGCTGCACGCGGTCGGCCAGAAAGCCGACGCTGGTCAGCGCAGCGACGGCCAACATCAGCGCGAGGAAGAGCACCGTGAGCTCGCCGGCGCGCAGGTCGCGCGCCAGCATGCGAAACATGAGGCGCAGTGTGTTCATAGCGAGCGCAGGGTTTCGATGGCCTGCTCGACGCGCTCCAGGGCGATCACTTCAATGCCCTTGATCGGCTGCTTGGGCGCGTTGGCCTTGGGAATCAGCGCACGCGTGAAACCGAGCTTGGCGGCTTCCTTGAGCCGCTCCTGGCCGCGCGGCGCAGGACGAATCTCGCCGGCCAGACCGACTTCGCCGAACACCACCAGCTTGGCCGGCAGGGGTTTGTTGCGCAGACTGGAGACAATTGCCAGCAGCACGGCCAGATCGGCCGCCGGTTCCTGGATGCGCACGCCGCCCACGGCATTCACGAACACATCCTGATCGCCGCACAGCACCCCAGCGTGACGATGCAGCACGGCCAGCAGCATGGCCAGACGTTGGGCTTCGAGGCCGACGGTCAGGCGGCGCGGATTGCCGCCCATCGCGCTATCAACCAGTGCCTGGATTTCGACCAGTAGCGGCCGCGTTCCTTCCTGGGTGACCAGTACGCAACTCCCCGGGACATCCTGCGCATGCTGGGAGAGGAAGAGGGCTGAGGGGTTAGACACGCCCTTGAGGCCTCTGTCGCTCATGGCGAATACGCCCAACTCATTCACCGCGCCGAAGCGGTTCTTGAAGGCGCGTACCAGGCGGAAGCTGGAATGCGTATCGCCTTCGAAGTACAGCACGGTATCGACAATGTGTTCGAGCACGCGCGGACCGGCCAGCGCGCCCTCTTTCGTGACATGGCCGACAAAGATCACGCCGGTGCCGGTCTGCTTGGCGAAGCGCGTCAACTGCGCCGCGCACTCGCGCACCTGCGCGACCGAGCCGGGCGCCGATTGCAGGGCGTCCGACCAAAGCGTCTGGATCGAGTCGAGCACGGCAACCAGCGGCTTCTCTTCCTGAAGGCAGGCGATGATCTTTTCCAGATTGATTTCGGGCAGCAGACGCAGCCCCGCCGCCGGCAGCTGCAGGCGCTGCGCGCGCAGGGCGACCTGTTCAGCGGATTCCTCACCGGAAACATACAACACCGGGTGGCCGCTCTCGGCGAGTCGGGAAAGCGCCTGTAACAGCAGCGTCGATTTGCCGATGCCCGGATCGCCGCCGATCAACACCACGCCGCCCGGAACCAGTCCGCCACCCAGCACGCGGTCGAACTCTTCGATGCCGGTCGGCAGACGTGGTTCGTCGCGCGGACGGATCGACGCCAGGTCCTGCGGCTTGCCGGTTTCGGCCAGAGGGGCAAAGTTCGCGCCAAAGCGCTTGCTGCCTGGCGAGGCTGCTTCGGCGGCGACCTCGACGAGCGTGTTCCACAGTCCGCAACCGGGACACTGCCCCTGCCACTTCGGCGCGGTCGCCCCGCATTCGGTACACGAGTAAAGTGACTTCGGCTTCGCCATGTCAGCCTTGCTCGACGACCGGAACGCGCGGCGCCAGCGCGCAGAACAGTTCGTAGGAAATCGTACCCGCTGCGGCCGCGACTTCATCGGCGGGCAGGCCTTCGCCCCACAGGGTTGCCGTCGCGCCAGCGCCGACTTCTTCAGGGAAGTCGGTCAGGTCGACGCAGAGCTTGTCCATCGACACGCGGCCAAGCGTACGCGTGCGCCGGCCGTCGACCAGTACCGGCGTACCCGTCGGCGCATGACGCGGATAGCCATCCGCATAGCCGCAGGCGACCACGCCGACACGCATGGGTTTATCCGCCGTAAAGGTGCAGCCGTAGCCGACGCTCTCGCCCGCCGCCAGGTCCTGTATGGCAATGATTTCACTGCGCAAGCTCATCACCGGCTTGAGTCCCAGCGCCTCCGCCGACTGGTCGGTGAAAGGCGAGCCGCCATACAGCATGATGCCCGGTCGCGCCCAGTCGCCGCTGGTCTGGGGATGACGCAACAGCGCGGCGGAGTTGGCGAGGGAACAGGGCGCGTCGACTCCGTCGGTCATCGCGGCGAAGCGCGCCATCTGCCAGTCCACAGCGCGCGGACCGTCGGCATCGGCAAAATGGGTCATCAACACCCAGGGCATGCGTCCGCTCAAGGCGGCCTGCGCGACGGAAAATCCGGCGGCATCGAAGCCGAGCCGGTTCATGCCGGTATTGATTTTGAGGTAAACAGGCAGGTCGGCAGGCCAGTTCGCATCAAGCAACAGGCGCACCTGATCAAGGCAATGCACGACAGGAATCAGCCGATGGCGGACAAACAGAGGCAGCTCGGCCGCGCGATAGAAACCTTCGAGCAACAGGATCGGCCGGGAGAACTGCGCTTCGCGCAGGGCGACAGCCCCTTCGAGCTCGATCAGGGCGAAGCCATCGGCCAGTTCGGCCAGCGCATCAACAGCCCGTCTCAGGCCATGGCCGTAGGCATTCGCCTTGACGACCGCCCACAGCTTCGCCGCACCGGCATGGCGACGGGCAAGGCCGAAGTTGTGCCGCAAAGCGGCAAGATCGATGCTGGCTTGAATGGGGCGCGCCATGTCACACGCAGGAATCGTGCGGCGCTATTTGCAGGCGACTCTGGACAGCCCTAAGCAGCCCGCTAAGCAGCCTTATGCTCCTTCAGCTTATCGGTCGCGAAGTTGACGAAGGTCGTCACGAGACGCGACCGGAACTTCTCCTTCGGATAGACCATCGACAGCTTGCGCACCAGGCGTGGTTTGAGCGGAATCGACACCAGCAAACCGAGGCGCAAGGCATTCATCACCGAGGCGCGCGAGGCGATCGCATAGCCCAGACCCGTCTCTACCACCTCAAGCAAGGCCAGGGGGCTGCCGAGTTCCATCACCGGGGTCATCCGTTCGGTATCGACACCATGCTTGTGCAGATAGACCTCGGTGAATTCGCGTGTGCCCGAACCCGGCTCGCGCGAGACGAAGGGATGATCGACCAGATCCTGCGGAGTGATTTCCTTGAGACGCGCGAGGGGAAACTTGGGGCAGCAGACCACTTGCATTTCGTCTTCACAGCACACTTCCGACTGCAAGTTGGGGTGATGAGTAGGTGATTCGATGAAACCGATATCGAGGGTATGCTCGGCGACGCGCGTTTCGATGCTTTCCGAATTGCCCACGACGAGACGCGGACGTACGTTCGGATACTTTGTCTTGAATTCGCCCAGGATACGCGGCAGGAGGTATTCGGCGATCGTCGTGCTGGCGCCGACGAGCAAGGAACCGCCGACTTCACCGGTCATTTCGGCGAGTCGCACATCCATTTCGCCGGATAGCCCAAGAATCTTTTCGGCGTAGGTCAGCACCAGTTCGCCGGCAGGCGTCAGCGATATCCGGCCATGGCCGCGATCGAACAGGCGAGTATTGAAATGCTCTTCGAGCTGCTTGATCTGGAAAGTAACGGCGGGTTGCGTCATGAACAACACTTCCGCCGCCTTGGTGAAGGAAAGTTGTTTGGCAACGGCGTGAAATACCTGCAACCTGCGATCAGCCATGATCTCGCCCCTTAATATGGTTATGGATTATGTTGTGTGCTATTGAAGCACAATTCCGTATTATAAGAAAGCTTGATAGGGGGCCGATTGATTCACTTGCCCTATTCGTTCAACCGCTCCGGCAGGCGCCCGGCTGTCTAAGTGATAAGTGGCTTTCATGCTATAAACCCGCAGCCCATGACGACCCCTTCGACTCCTCGCCCCTGGATTCAGCACGCCAAAAAGACGCTCTGGCTCGTCGGGGTAGGCTTGGTCATCGCCTGGTCGCTCTGGTTGCTCTACGCCAAACTTCGTGGCGAAGTTGCCACCGATCCGGTCGCCCGCGAGTTACTGGCTTCCGGGGGGTTCTGGCTCAGTCTACAGATCATCGCCGAATCGATCGGTCGCAGCATCGGCGACGTGACGGCGAAGGGTTATGCGCTGGCCGCCTTGTCGGCTCTGCTGGCCTATATCGCGCTGGCCTGGTATGACCGCATTGCCCTGATTCACCTGAACCGGCATCGGGAAATCTCCTGGCCCTTCATCGCCTCGTGCTCCTTCGTCACCTATGCGCTGGGGCACAATCTCGGCGCTTCCGTCCTCTCCGGCGGCCTGGTGCGGCTGCGCGCCTACGGCGCCTGCGGCCTGAACGCCGCCGAGGTGGCGATCCTGGTCGCCCTCTGTTCCTTCACCTTCGCCTACGGAACAGTATTGCTGCTGGGGTTGGTCTTCCTCTTGCAGCCCGAGATCGTGCAACCGTTGGCGGAACTGATTCCCCGCCTGGATCTGCCCGCCCCGTTCGTCAGGTCAATCGGGGCAGCCATGGTCGGCGTCTGCGCGCTTTACGTACTGGGTTCGTGGCGTCATTTCAAGCCGGTGCATTTTCGCTCGGTGCACATTGTTTATCCGCGGCTACCGGTCGTCGCGCGCCAGTTGATGGCCGCGCCGCTGGAACTGATCGCCGCTGCCGGCATCATCTACTTCGTCTTGCCGGAAGCCGGGAATCCCGGTTTTGTCACCGTGCTGGGCGCTTTCCTGCTGTCGTTTTCGGCGGGTCTCTTGTCGCAGACGCCGGGGGGTATCGGCGTCATGGAGGCCGTATTCCTGGCCGCGATGCCGACCGTGGCGCCTTCCGACGTGATTGCGGCGCTGCTGATCTGGCGGCTGATGTATCTGCTGATTCCGCTGGCTATCTCACTGCCACTGGTCGTGGCATTCGAACGCGCCCAACTGCGTAAAAAAGCGCCATGAAACTCCGCACCACGGCGCTGCTTTGGAAATGGTGCCCAGGAAGGGACTCGAACCCCCACACCTTACGGCGGCAGAACCTAAATCTGCTGCGTCTACCAATTTCGCCACCTGGGCACAGGGCGCGATTCTAGCGCCGAAACCCGCTCTTTGACGCCGCGTTGCCGGGCCATGCGCCATCCCGACCCAACCGACCACTACGAAAATTTTCCCGTTGCCTCGCTGCTGATGCCTGCGCGTCTGCGCCCGGCCGTGGCGGCGATCTACGTCTTCGCTCGTACGGCGGACGACTTCGCCGACGAAGGCACCGATCCGCCGGAATTGCGTCTTGCCCAATTGGCGGCTTACCGCGCCGAACTTGACCGCATTGCGCACCAGGAAACGACCGACCACCCCGTCTTCCTGCGCCTGCGGCCGCATATCGAGCAATACCGGCTGCCGCTGCCACTGTTTTATGACTTGCTCGACGCTTTCGCCCAGGACGTGAGCAAGGATCGTTACGCCGATTTCCCTGAATTGATGGACTATTGCCGCCGCTCGGCGAATCCGGTCGGGCGATTGCTGCTGCACCTGTTCGATGCCGCCACGCCGGATAACCTGCGCCGCTCCGACGCGATCTGCTCGGCCTTGCAGTTGATCAACCATTGGCAGGATGTCGGTATCGATCTCGCCAAGGGCGAAAACGGTCGCATCTATCTGCCGCAGGATGACATGACCCGCTTTGCCGTGACCGAACCCGCTCTCCAGTGCCGTCGCGCCAGCGCCGAGTTTCGTGCGCTGCTGGCCTTTCAGGTCGACCGCGCGCGCGCGCTGATGCTGTCCGGCGCTTCACTGGGGCGCGACTTGCCGGGCCGCATCGGCCTGGAGATTCGCACCATCGTCGCCGGCGGCCTGCGCATTCTCGCCAAGATCGAAGCGGTCGATTACGACGTGTTCGCGCGTCGCCCGGTGCTGGGCGCGCTAGACTGGCCGCGTATTCTTATCCAGGCACTATGAACCCGCACGACTACTGCGCCGAGAAAGTCCGCCAAAGCGGTTCGAGCTTTGCGGCGAGCTTCCGCTTCCTGAGCCCGGAGCGTCGGCGCGCCATTAACGCGCTGTACGCCTTTTGCCGCGAGGTGGACGATGTGGTCGACGAATGTCGCGAACCCGCCATCGCTCATGCCAAGCTTCAGTGGTGGCGCAGCGAACTCGACCGGCTGGAACGTGGCGAGCGCGCCGATCATCCGGTCATCCAGGCGCTGGGCGAAACGCGCCAGCGTTTCGATCTGCCCCTCGAACTGTTTCGCGAAATCGTTGATGGCATGCAGATGGATCTCGACCAGACGCGCTACGCCGATTTCGCGCAACTCCAACTCTATTGCCACCGCGCCGCCGGTGTGGTCGGCCTGCTGTCGGCCGAGATTTTTGGCTACCGTGACCGCAACACCCTGAAGTACGCCCATGCGCTCGGTCTCGCCTTCCAACTCACCAACATCATCCGCGATGTCGGCGAGGATGCGCGGCGTGGCCGCATCTACCTGCCGTCCGACGAGCTCGTGCGCTTCGGCGTAAAGGAAGGCGATCTGCTGGCGGCGCGCCACACTCCCGCATTCGTCGCGCTGATGCGCTTTCAAGCGGAACGTGCCCACGCCCATTACGAACGCGCCTTCGCCGCCCTGCCCACCCTCGACCGCAAGGCGCAACGCCCCGGCCTGATGATGGCGGCGGTCTATCGCACGCTGCTGGAAGAAATCGAACGCGACGAGTTTCTCGTTCTCGACCGCCGCACGTCGCTGCCGCCCGGACGCAAACTCTGGCTCGCGCTGAAAACATGGGTGACGACCTAGCCCGCCGGGTCGCCATCGTCGGGGCCGGTTACGCCGGGCTGGCGTGTGCGGTCGAACTGGCGGGCGCCGGTT
>CAZAWN010000088.1:0-1834 GCA_964488825.1 uncultured Methyloversatilis sp.
GGCCAGCGCGCCGAGGCGGTGCCGACCATCATGCTCTGCGTGCTGATGACGGTCGGCTGGCAAGACGCAGCGAGCAGCGGCGCGGCGCTGATGCGCGGGCTCGATGCCTGCCACGCGGGGGATATTCGCGCCGCAGCGTCCGCGAACGAGGCAAGCACCATCGATCTGCCGTTGCTGGGCCGCTTTGACGCCGCCTCGCTGTCGCTCCCCGTTTTCACGGTCGTCATCGCCGGGCTGGATGCCTTCAACCCCTGCGCCTTCTTCGTGCTGCTGTTCCTGCTGAGCCTGCTGGCCAACCAGAAAGATCGCCGACGCATGCTGGCTGTGGGCGGCATCTTCATCCTCGCCTCGGGCCTGATGTATTTCGCCTTCATGGCTGCCTGGCTCAATATCTTTCAACTGCTCGGCGCGCTCGGCTGGATCACGCTGGCGGCGGGGCTGCTGGCCGTCTTCGTCGGCATCATCAACGTCAAGGACTTCTTCGCTTTCGAACAAGGCATCACACTGTCGATTCCCGCTTCGGCCAAACCGACGATCTACAAGCGCGCACGCGCGGTCCTGCACTCGGAGAACACGGCCGCCATGCTGGCCGCGACGGTATTCCTTGCCGTGGCCGCCAACTTCTACGAACTGTTGTGCACGGCCGGCTTTCCGATGGTCTATACGCGCATTCTCACCCTGCATGAACCTGAAGCAGGAGCGCGCTACCTCTGGCTGGCGCTCTACAACTTCATCTACGTCGTGCCGCTGACCCTGATTGTGCTCGCCTTCGTCGGCACGCTGTCCGCCCACAAGCTGACCGAGCGCGAAGGACGTCTGCTCAAGCTGATGTCGGGTGCGATGATGCTCCAACTCGGACTGGTGCTGACTTTCCGGCCCGAATGGCTCAACAACCTGGGCGTGACTGCGCTGCTGGTCGGCGTCGCGCTCGCTGTCACGTTTCTGGCAGCGCGCTTCACGCGCGGGAGCGGGTAACGCGGGTCGGCTGCATCTTTTTTCGTCCGACTTCGTCACCTGCAAGAGTCCCAATCTGGAGTCTTACATGAACAAAACCAACATCAATGCCGTCCCGTCAGAGCCGACTTTCTGGCGCTGGATCGTCGGCATTGCCGTCGCCGTGGTCGCCTGGGTGGCGGTCTACTCGCAGCTCATCCCCTTTGCCGACCGGGTCGTCGCCTTGCTGGGCCTCGAACGCGGCACGCATTTCGCCGAGGCGGTGCATTTCTTCTTCTACGACACGCCCAAGGTGATCCTGCTGCTGACCGGCATCGTGTTCGTGATGGGCATCGTGCATACCTTCTTCACGCCGGAACGCACACGCTCACTGCTCGCCGGACGCGCGGCCTCGGTCAATTATCTGCTCGCCGCGCTGCTCGGCGCCGTGACGCCCTTTTGCTCCTGCTCGGCGGTGCCGCTGTTCATCGGCTTTCTTTCCGCCGGCGTACCGCTCGGCATTACGCTGACCTTCCTCATCGCGGCGCCGATGATCGACCAGATCGCGGTCGTCATGCTCTTCGCCATGTTCGGCTGGAAAGTTGCCGCGTTGTATTTTGGCTTCGGTATCGCGCTAGCGGTGATCGCCGGCATGATCCTGACCCGACTCAATCTCGAACCCTATCTTGAGGACTGGGTGGTCGCCATCCAGCGCGGCGGTGCGGTTAGCGCCAATCTTGACCGTCCCACCTGGCCGGAACGCTTCGCCAGTGCCTGGAGCAGCGTCAAGGAAATCGTCGGCCGCGTCTGGCCCTACGTCATGGTGGGCATTGCTATCGGCGCTGGCATCCACGGCTATGTCCCGCAAGACCTGATGGCCTCGATCATGGGCAAGGATGCG
>CAZAWN010000088.1:1844-2609 GCA_964488825.1 uncultured Methyloversatilis sp.
GGTCGGTGCCAGCCGCCGTGGGCATCGGCGTGCCGATGTATACCAACACCGCGGGCGTGATTCCGATTGTCGAAGCGCTGTACGGCAAGGGAGCCGCCATGGGCACGCTGCTGGCCTTCATGATGAGCGTCGTCGCCCTGTCGCTGCCGGAGATGATCATCCTGCGCAAGGCGCTCAAGCTGCGCCTGATCGCCATCTACGTCGCCATCGTCGCCACCGGCATCGTCGTGGTGGGCTACCTGTTCAATGCGATTCTCTAAATCCCTTGCTGTGCTGGTCAAGTCCCATACAATCAACCACTGAAAGGAGTCTTCCATGAAAAACGTCAAAGTCCTCGGTACCGGTTGCGCCAATTGCAAGACCACGCTCAAGCTGGTAGAGGAGGTCGCCCGCGAAAAGGGCGTCGAGATTCAGCTCGAAAAAGTCGAGGAGCTGAAGGACATCATGAGCTATGGCGTGATGAGCACGCCGGGCGTGGTGGTCGACGGCAAGGTGGTGCACGCGGGCGGCATCCCGGCGCGTGACAAGATCGCCGGCTGGCTTTAACGCACTCTGCCGTCGCGCCAGCGCCGACTTTTTGATCATGCAGATAACGCTCGTTCGCCGGCTGTGGCTGGCACTTGCCATCGCATCGGCCGGCATCGCCGGCAGCAGCCTGTTGCTGACCGCCTGGCTGTCACTGCATCCCTGCCATCTGTGCATTTTCCAGCGCCTGTTGTTCATGCTCATCGCGGTGGGCGCCCTGGTTTCCGCCTGGCGACCGAA
>CAZAWN010000088.1:2619-11060 GCA_964488825.1 uncultured Methyloversatilis sp.
CGGTGGTCGCCGTATCATTAAAAAAAAAACCGAACCTGACCAGCGGCGGACTCGTGACCATGCTTTCCGGCGCCGGACTGGCAACAGCAACGTATCAAACCTGGCTGCAGGCCCAACCACCGGGCAGCATCGCCTGCAGCTCGGGCCAGCCCGGCTTGGTCGAACAATTCGTCGAATGGCTCGGCCAACAGTCTCCCGAACTGTTTCTCGCCACCGGGTTTTGCGAGAGCAAGGAATTGGAGCTACTGGGGCTGTCTCTGGCCAACGCGGCCATGCTAGCCTTCGCAGCCTGCCTTGGTCTGGCGCTTTGGCTGCTGTGGCGAGGGCATTTTTCAAAGGAATAGACATGAACGAGCAAACATCCCACGATCCCGCGCGGCGCCGCTTTCAGGGCTTCGCCGCCGCCAGCCTGCTGCTAGCCTGCCTGCCGGCGAATGCCGCCGCGCCCGCCGTGCAGGCAGGTGTCGACTATCTGCCCGTCGATCCGCCCCAGCCGACCGACAGTGCCGGCAAGATCGAAGTGCTGGAGTTCTTCTCCTATGGCTGTCCGCATTGCGGCGACCTCAATCCGCTACTCAAAGCATGGGCGGCTCGCCTGCCCGCCGATGTCGTGCTGCGCCGCGTGCCGGTCAGCTTTGGCCGCGCCGCCTGGGCGAATCTGGCGAAGCTCTACTACGCGCTGGAAATCACCGGCGATCTCGCCCGCCTCGACGATCCGGTGTTCACCGCCGTGAATAAGGAGCGTGCCAACCTGTTCACGGAAAGGACCATTATCGACTGGGTCGCCGCACGGGGCATCGACCGCAAGCGCTTTGCCGATGCCTTCGCGTCCTTCGGCGTCGCCAGTCAGCTCGCCCGTTCCGACGATCTGGTCAAGCGCTATCGCATCGATGCCGTACCGCGCCTGACCGTCGCTGGCCGTTACAACGTGGTGGCCCAACGCGCCAAAGGTTTCGAGGACATGCTGGCCTTGACCGGGCGTATCGTCGATCTGGCGCGTTCCGCGCGGTGAAGATGCCGTCCTGATCGGCAACATCCGCCAACCCGCCGCCGGCAATGCCGCCGAAACCGTGCGGCATCTCTACGCACTGGCCCACTACTGCCTTGACCTGGCGGAACTGCTAGACCTGACCCGGATCATTCCGGTCGCGGTCTTTCTGCGGCCCGGCAAGGTTGCCCAGACCTTGCACGTCGGCAGCGAAAGGAGAACCAGAGCATGATGACTTGTTCACAACGATTCACCCAGCAAGAACGACAAGAAGGACGTGATGAAGTATTTTCCGCACCGCACTGAACTCCGCACCCTCAATAATCCGGTGTATCTGGCTTGAAAGTGGGTATGCCCGATTTTGATAACCCTCGACCCTGTGGGGCGCCGGCCCGCTCATTAACAAAGGCCGACGCGGGTAAGCCGAAATATTCGCTTACACCCGACACGGATACTTACAGTTGGTAACCCGAACTGCATTGTTCTCCGCTTCGATCTGGCGATAATGGAAACCAGCCGACACAGCGCCGGAACCACAACCAGACTCAAGGAGAACATCATGAAAAAGACTGCACTGACTGCTTCCTTCCTAGCCGCCGCAGTATTCGCGGCATCCGCCTTCGCACAAATGGGGCCGGGTGGC
This sequence comes from uncultured Methyloversatilis sp., assembly GCA_964488825.1. Taxonomy (GTDB): domain Bacteria; phylum Pseudomonadota; class Gammaproteobacteria; order Burkholderiales; family Rhodocyclaceae; genus Sulfuricystis. The sequence goes on from CAZAWN010000088.1 coordinate 4,251, forward strand.
GGCATGGGTCCCGGCGGGGGTAAGGGACGCTTCGCCTGGAGCCAGGATCACACCCCGGGCTGGCAGTTGATGTCGCCCGAAGAACGGACAGCTTGGCAGGCCCAAATGCGTGAAGTCAAGACCTACGAGGAATGCAAGGCCACGCAGGACGCCCACCGCACCGTGATGGCTGATCGCGCCAAAGAAAAGGGCCTGCCCTACGCGCCACCGCGTCAGAATGGCTGCGATGTGATGAAGGCTCGCGGATTCATAAACTAAGCGACAGTTGTCCACTGCGGAGATGTGGCGGACAGAACAATGTTATGCAGGCCTGCAAGCGTGGTGAATTTGACGGGTAGCTGAACGGGATGTTCCATACCAGTCGCTGATCAAGGTCTGGCTTCAGGAGAAACTGCACACACATCAAGACTGGGTGCCACGCTATACCTACCCGAACGCTGATTACCAGCCCCTCCTATCCATCGGCGAAACCGGCTAACATGGTTTCGTCGATTTTTCTTGGTTGTTTCCCCTGGAGGATACTGATGATCAAGCTGAAGCACACCCTGACCTGCCTCGTCCTGCCACTGCTGGCAGCGCTGGCGCAGGCCGCCGATACGGTGCTCGTCGTCTCCATCGACGCGCTGCATCCTGCCGCCCTGAGCTCGAAAACCAGCCCGACGCTGTACGCGCTGATGAAGTCGGGCTCGTATACGCTCAAGGGCCGCAGCGTGGAGCCGCCCAAGACGCTGATCGCCCATACGGCGATGATGATCGGCCAGCCGCCGGAGCGCAGCGGCGAACTCAGCAACGAGTGGCGTCCCGGCGAACCGACGATTGTGAAACGGACGCTGTTCGACGATGCGAAGCAAACCGGCTATCGCACCGCCTTCTACTATTCGAAGCCCAAACTCGGTTATCTGGTCAATGCGGCGGTCGATGAGCACGGACTCGAACCCGCCGGGGGCATCGCCCCGTTGCGACGCTTCTTCCGGGGCGCGGGGAAACGCTTCGCCTTCCTCCATTTCAGCGGACTCGAATGGGTAGGAACGGATTCCGGCTGGCTGTCGCAGACCTACCTCGACGAACTGTCGGATATCGACGCGGCGCTGGCGCCCCTGTTCGAGGAAGTACGCCAGCGCGGCCGCCACGCCATCATCGTGACCAGCGACCACGCCGGCCACGACAAGCTGCATGGCACCAGCCATCCCGAGGATTACAAGCTGCCGCTGATCATGGCGGGTAACGCGGCGCTGCTGCCGCGCCTGCCGCAAGGGACCTGGCCGGTCACCGAACTGCGCGCGCTGGTCCAGCAACTGGCGCGGTAGCGCGACGAGTGCCCGCGCATACCCTTGTCCACCCTATCACCGCCAGCAAACGTCGGCGTATCATCGAGACCCTTGCCGCCAACCAGGGATGCATTGCCGATACTGCGGCGCAACTGGGCATCAGCCGCAAGAACTTGTGAAAAAACACGAAATTCGTGCATCTATCGGTGAGGAAGCCTGATCGTGAAACTGAGCAAACTACTTTCCGTTTTCATCCTGTCATTTCTTGCGCTCAAGTCGCTTGCCGCCGACAGCGTGCTGGTCGTCTCCATGGACGGCGTGCATCCGGTCGCTATTGCCGGGCATACCACCCCGACGCTGCATGCCCTGATGCAGCCGGGGCGTTACTCGATGCAAGGCCGCAGCGTCGAACCGCCGCGTACGCTGATCGCCCATACGGCAATGCTGACCGGCCTGCCGCCGCGGCATATCAGCAAGACCGATCAGGAGTGGTTTCCGGGCCAAGCGCAGGTTGCCTGGCCGACGCTGTTCGACGACATGAAGGCGGCGGGCTATCGCACCGCCTACTTCTACGCGGTACCCAAGCTCGGCTTCCTGGTGAATCCTGCCGTCGGTACGCATGCTTATGCGCCCAAAGACAGCATCGAGCGCACGCGCGCTTTTTTCAAGGATACCGGCAAGCGCTTCGTCTTCCTGCAGCTTCCCGGCATGCCCTGGGAGATTTACGAGAACCGCCAGTTCACCAAGGAATATCTTGAACAACTGGCACGCACCGATGCCGCCCTCGCTCCCTTGTTCGACGACCTGCGCAAACGAGGCGATTACGTCATCGTTGTGACCAGCGCTCACTCCGGGCCGGATTACTTCCGCGACTACGACCACCCGGAAGACTACAAAGTGCCGCTGATTTCATTCAGCAATCGCAACCGCACGGCCATCCTTTTCCAGGAGGTCGATGCCGATGGCTATCCAGGGTCGGTTTCTCACGGCGTTCGCAACCGCACGCTCGCCCTGGGTGAGCGTCACTGGCTGATCACCGAATTGCGCGATCTGGTCAGCAAACTGATCAGGTAACTCAGGCGCGGCAGTTCCATGCTGTTCGCCACCGCCGGCATCGTCGCCCCGCTCTGGCTGCCGCCGCTGGCTGGTTTCGTGCTGGCTTTTTTCTGCTCCATGGTAGGCATCTCGGGCGCCTTTTTGCTGCTGCCTTTCCAGATGAGCGTGCTCGGCTATGTTTCTCCCTCGGTCTCGGCCACCAACCTCGTCTTCAACCTCGTCGCCATCCCCAGCGGCGTCTGGCGCTATGCGCAGGAAGGACGCATGGATTGGCCGCTCGCACGCATCATCGCGCTCGGCACACTGCCCGGACTGCTCGCCGGTTGGTGGCTGCGCCTGTACTGGCTCGCTGAGCCTAAGACTTTCAAGCTGTTTGTCGGCGCGGTACTAACCTGGCTCGCCGTTCGCCTGTTTCGCGAACTTTTCTTTAGCCTCTCCAAGCCTTCATCTGCCCGCGCCACCGCAGCCTCCCCGAATCGCGCCATCTTCCTGATGTCGCTGGGTATTGGCGTGATCGGCGGCGCCTACGGCATCGGTGGCGGCTCGCTGATGGCGCCAGTGCTAGTCGCAGTGTTCGGTCTTTCGGTGCATGCGGTGGCCGGTGCGGCGCTATTTGGCACCTTCGTCACATCGGTGATCGGCGTTGCGCTTTACCAGTTCCTGCCGACGCCGACAGGTGCGCCGGCGCAACCGGACTGGCTGCTCGGCATCCTCTTCGGCCTCGGCGGCATGGCCGGTATGTACCTCGGCGCGCGCACGCAGAAGCACGTCAATCAGCGCGTCCTCAAAGTCGGGCTGGCGTTCGTGCTGACAGGCTTGGCTGCAGGATATGTGATCCAGTATTTCCGCTGAAAGTCGGCGCCTGAAGTTGCGAGTAGTGGAGGGGGACCCGCCGCACGCGGGGGCGTAGCGCCCGCGGGCCACACCGGGGCGGCACCACGCTGTGGGTCAAGGCCGGTAAGCTACCGGCCCGGATTCCATCACCGAGTAAGCACCGCAATCGATGGATCGGCACATAGCGAGATGGAACCCGGCCAACGCCTGTTGTTTCAGGGTTGCCACGCATCCGAGCATGATCGATTCGCTTAGTAGCGTCGGTCGGTTGGTACGCACCCAACTCGAGTGCGGCAAAATACCCTCGACAAAATCGTCCGCCTGCAAGGCAAGGCTGGCAGGATGCGCGCTTTGTGTCGTTACCGGCAAACAGAGCCAGTCGCCATACTCGCCCAAACTGCGCAATAGCAAGGCGGGACGGCGTTTTTTGGCGGACAGATCGGTAAACGGGAATGGTACGAGAACAATATCACCGGAGCGGAACGTCATTCCAAACCTCGTCTGCCGCATTGTCCCAGATGTGCGAGAGCGCGACTGACTGCGCGTTCTGCCATTCGTTCAACTCACCGCGTTCGCGCGCCTGCAAGAAGCACACGAAGTCAAGCGCCTCCCTTGCCAATGAATCCGGCAGAGTACTCGCGATATGGGTGATTTGTTCGACGATGGTCACGATTCTCCCTCTCTAATTCAAAATTGCATGTTTCCAGTTTAGAGCAAGCGCCTCCCGGCGGTATCGTGAGCACACTCAGAAGTAGAAACGGGCAAGCAATTCTAGCCGTCGCGCATTCTGCTTCTCGCCGAATTCCGTGCCGCCGCCACCCTTGAGCCAGGTAGCGCGCAGGCGCAGGTCGAGATTGGTGATGCCGGTGTAGAGCAGTTCCGGAGTCAGCGAATAACTGCCGTCGGCCAGATTGGCGATTACGGTAATCGACGGCGTGAAATAGACGATGTCGAAGGGTTCCTTCTGGCTGACACGCAGGTAGGCGTAGCGTTCGCCGGCATTGGCGCGCGCGTAGGCCGGGCTAATCTGTTTGGCCTTGTTGAACAGCACCGCATTGCGGCTGTCGACGAGCGCGTGAAAATCCGCGAGTTGGCTTTCCGTATAGCCCGTGCCGTTGCGGTAGAACTCGGCGATCCAGGTCGTGTCGTTCTCGGTGAGGTAACGCAGGCCGATGAGCACGCTGGTAACGTCGCGTGTCGTGGCGCTGATGTTGCCGGCGGCATCGATGCTGCGCAGCTCGAAGTCACGAATCCGCGCCCATTCGCCGTGGATTTCGAAATTGCTTGTCAGATTTCGCGAGAAGTCGACACCAAAGCGTGCCGTGCGGCTGCCGCTGGAAAGCCAGGTGAAGTCAATATCGGTATCTTTGTAGAGCAGATACAGCTTGGCGGCGGCATTGAGGTGGTTGGGTTGACCGAAATCACTGTTGCGCCCGTTGCCCACTGGAAGAAGGACAGGCGTGAACGCAAGCGTCTTCAAGTCGCCGTCGAAATTGCGGATGAAGTCCGCCGTCACCATCGTGAAGCCTTCGCGCGCCAGTTCGACGTCGTTCGGGTCTTTCATGCGCTCGACGAAGCCGACGGGATTCCACGCATAGCCCTTGCCCCACTTCAGCGCGATCTTGCCGGCATCGAGCGTGAATCCAGGATCAGGTTTGAATGAAACGTAGGCTTCGTCGAAACGCTCGATGCGCTCGCTCGTCAGAGCGTCGCGCCGCACCTCGGCGCTGGCGCGCAGGTTGAGGCTGGCGATGCCTTGGGTGAGCTTGGCATTGAGCTTGAGCGTGGCGGTGTTGCGATCCAGCGTGCTGCGGTCGAGGCCATTCAGTTTATAGAAGCTGCCGGACGGATTCAGCCAGGCGCGATCAGCTTTGAGTTCGAGGTAGCCGCCGAACTCGAAAGGCTTCTTTTCGAATTCACTGGCATCGAAGCTGAACTCCTCAGCCTGTACAAGCGTTGCGAACAGGCAGGCGGCCAGCAGCAGGCGTTTCATTTCCGGCTCACTTGCGTAGATCGCCGACCCGCGGCAGGTAGTTGAGCGTGAATACCTCATCAGGAAACTCGCGCTTCTTGATCTGACCATAGACCATCGCCGACTTGTAGCCCTTGTAGAGCGGGCTGTCGGTCTCGACGGTGGCCGGACGCTTGACGCCGCCGCCGAAGTCTTTGATGTCCTTGAAGTGCAGCGTCTTGATGAGCATGCCGCTGGCCGCGTAGCACTCGATGGTGACGGGCAGCAGCGCCTTCTTGTCCACCCACATCTTGAGCTTGTCGTAGGCCACTTCGCCGGTTTTCGCTTTAAGGGTCAGCAAGTGCTGGTCCTTCTCCTCGGCCAACGCTTCGACCGTGTACTCGGTGGTGTAGTCGATGCGCAGGATGTCGGCATTGTTGAACACGCCGCCGGTGACGGACTGCATGCTGGTGATACGCATCGGCTTGCCGACCTCGGGGATGTAGAGCCACATGTTGTCGCCCTGGCGCAGCGTGGCGCGTCCCTTGTCGCTTTCCGGCGCGAGGAACAGACCCACCACCTGATCGCGACCCTTGCGCACCGTGTAGAGGACGAACTCCTTCTTGCGGCCATCCGGCTCGACGTTGATGAGTTTGCGCAGGGATTCCGAGGATTCCGGTTCGAGGTTGCGATCAACCTTGCGGAGGATTTCCATGCCATCGAGCGCCATGACTGGCAGGGCAAGGAACACGGACAACAGGACAAAAAAATTCTTCATGATATTTCCTCAAACATGGCGCAGCGCGCTGATCGGGTCCATGCGCGATGCCTTCCACGCCGGCTGCAGGCTGGCGATCACGGCGACAATCAGCACCAGCGCGGCAATGGTCAGCACATCCCCGGCGGCAATGCTCGGCGCCATCACCAAGCCCTTCTGCATGCCGAAATCGAAAGTCGGCTGCCAGACGTTGATAGCGAAGATACCGGCGAAGCTGAGCGCGACGCCGGCCAGCGTACCGACCAGGCCGAGCATCAGCCCCTCGGCGAGGAACAGCGAGAGGATGCGCGACGGCGGCGTGCCGATCGCGGCGATGGTGCCAATCTCGCGGATACGTTCGAACACCGCCATGATCATCACGTTCATCACGCTGACCAGCACGATCGAAACCAGCACGATCTTGATGAACAAGGTCATCAGGTCGATCATTTTGGCGATGTTGGCAAAGGGCGAAAGCTGCGTCCAGTCATGGAATTCCAGCATCGGCTTGCCTTCCTTGTTGGTCAGTCCTTCGACCGCCGCCTTGATCTGCGCGCCGGTCTTTTCGATCTTCGCGAAATCCTTCAGCCGCACGACGATCTCACTGACCTGTTCCTCGTTCAAGCGCAGTAGTTCGCGCGCATCCTCGATGTGAATGTAGCCGTCGCGCCCGCCGGGTCCGGAGATCGGTTCGAGGATGCCGCGCACGACGAAGGTCTTGCCGTTCACCGAACCATCCTTGTTGGTCGCCACGACGACCACCGTGTCGCCGAGTTGGCTCTTCATGCCGCGCGCCAGCAGTTGCGGAATGACGATCTGGCCGCGCTCGACCAGTGCAGCCTTCTTGTCGCCCTCGGCCAGACGACCGGGCAGCAGCGGCACGGTCGCCGCCTCGCGCGCCGGGTCGATGCCGTTGATGCGAATGCTGGTGGTCTCGGCGAAGT
>CAZAWN010000089.1:0-2768 GCA_964488825.1 uncultured Methyloversatilis sp.
GTCACGGAGTAACTGAGCGGCAGGTTCAGGATCGGATTGCAGTCACAGTCCATTTACGCGCTTTTGCATAGCGCCACACCAGCAAGGTGAGGGCGGCTTCGCCGATGCCGATGAGTGCATGCGGGATCAGAATTGCCGGCAGCGTGATGGGGATGCCGAAGGGGAAAAACAACGGCGAGCCGTCCGGCTTGGTTGCGATCAGCGGCTGCATGCCCAGCACCAGCGCCACCAGCATGCCGGCGACCATGACCGAAATCCAGGTCGCGCTGGCGACGGCGACACTTTCGTTGAGGCTGCGCAGCAGGCGGAAGACGAGCAAGGCGGTCGCACTGCCGGCCAGTCCCATCGCCAGCGCGTTGATCGGCAGTGCGGTCAGTCCGCCCGCGCCGAACAGCAGCGCCTGCAAGAGCAATACCCCGCTATAGGCGAGGAAAGCCAGCCGCAAGCCGAACAGCAATGCGAGCATCGCCACGCCCAAGGCGTGGCCGCTGGTGCCGCCGGGCAGCGGCAGCATGATCAGACCGAGTCCGTAAGCGAGTGCTGTCATCATTGCCAGGCGCGGAATCAGCGTTTCGTCGAGCCGGCTGCGCAAGCCCCGCGCTGCCCAGACCCAGACGCCGACGGCCAACGCGGCGGCGGGCAGGTAGGTCTGCGGGGAAAGAAAGCCGTCGGGGATATGCATCAGAACAACATCGAAGCGGAGAGGATCAACCGGTATTTTTCCTTGCCCTCGGCGCCTTGCTGCTGATTCGACTCGTTTAGCTGGGTCCACACCGGTTTCTTGATGCCGACGGCGATACTCAGGTTGTCCTTGTAGAAACGCAGGCCGGGAACGAGATAGAGCATCTTGCCGCCGGTCGCATTCGCGCCAATTCCGTTTTCGATGTCGCGACCGAGCGCGAGATACTGCGCTTCAATGACGGCATCAACGCGAAAGCGACTGTCGGGGTGGGTGTGCAGACGCTGCGCCAGACTCAGGTTGAAGCGGTTCTCGGCGCCGAATTTCACCTGGTTGCCATCCTTGTAACGATATTCCCGGAAGCGGATCGTCGAGGCTTCGAGGTTGAAGGTCAGGTCGCGCGTCAGCTGCTTGGTCGCGGTGAAACCGAGGTTCCAGGTGTTCTTCCCGAAACCGTGCGCTTTTCCCGGGTCAATGGTCCCGTCGGAGAGGCGGTGATTGGCGTTGCCGCTCGGCAGCGTTCCGCCGCCAAAAACGGTGAAGTGCCAATCCTCCAGGTCGTCGAGGCTCTGCTTTTCGGGAATCAGTTTGAAGCCGCCGTCGTACTTGAACCCGATCTGACCGAGTACGGAGAGGTCTGCCCAGCCCTTCGAATCGAGGCCGCCGGATTCATCGATCTTGGCGTGGTAAGGCGCGAACACATAGGCCGAGAACCAGGGCGTGAAGCCGTGGCCGACGCCGACCATCCAGTAGTTGGCGTAATCGCTTTCGGGGGCCGTCGGATCAGGATCGTAGGTCTTGAACTTGGCATGGTCGAGTTTGGCGTAGAGCAAAGTTTTCCCCACCGGCAAGATCGCGGAACTGGCCGATTCGACGGGCGCCCCCGGTCCTTCGAGGGCCGCCGCGCCGACGCCGGCGACGCCATGGTGCGCCAGCACAGGGAAAACGATGAAAGTCGGCGCCAGCAGGACGGCACGGAGCAGTTGTTTCATGGTTTTCTCCGCCAGAAAAGTTGGAACAGACCGAACAGGCCGAAGATCATGGACAGGCCGAAGCCGGCGAGCAGCCAGCGGGGCGTGCTTGGGTTGTCGGGGGCGACCTGCGTTGCGGTCGTCGGCACGACGAAGTCGAGAGTTACTCCATGACCGTCGGCGGAAGTCGCCTGCACACGCCAGTTCGGGACAGCGCCCGGCACGAAAGCGATGCGGCCCTGCGCGTCGGTATTGCCGACCTGCTGCGGCGTGTCCTGCCCGGCCGGCGTGAGGGCATATTTTTCGTAGGCGAAGGGTTCGCCGTTAGCGTAGAGAAGCGTCACAACGACGGCTGCGCTGGACTCGATGCGGTGATGCACTTCGTGGGCCAGCACCGGCGTGGCCAAGAGGCACAGCAACAGGATCAGACGTTTCATTGCGGCAGGGAAAACTGCAGGGTGGCGGAGCGGATTTCGCGGTCGGCCTTCCCGTCATTGAGGCGGGTTTCGAGGCTGGTCGAGATCAACTGCACACCGCGATGGCGCAGGCGGATGGCGATACGTCCATCGGCATCCGTGGTGCCGCGCGTTTCGCCATGGTAGGCGACGGGCGCTTCGACCAGTGGCTTGCCGTCATGCGTGGCGCGTACGACTAACTTGTCGCCGGGCTTGAGGAGGAAAGGATCAGCGGTCGGCAGAAGTTCGAGGCCGCTGCCGGCGGGCTTGGCCAGGGCGACGTTCCAACGCTCGATCAACAGCAGGCTTTCCAACGCCAGCCAGCTTTTCAGCGCGCCGGGAGCCTCGTTTTTCGGTACGTTCTTCGTCTCCCAGGGCGTCTTGCTCCAATAGCCGGACGAAACGTCCAGCCGCAGCGCGGCGCAGTCGCCACTGGCCGACCAGGGCGCGTTGGCGGCGACGGCGAGCGGACCTTGCTTGCCCTCGGCATCGAGACAGCGCGCGCGGGTGACGAATCCGCTGGAGTAGGGCACGGTGTCTGCACCGTCATGCGTACTGTGGCGGTGGCCCTGATAAAGCGTCCACTGCTTCCCGGTGGTGGACAGCCAGAGGTCATGGGCGAGGGCGCCGCCGGGGAGCAATACCACGCAGGTCAGCAGGCTG
>CAZAWN010000089.1:2868-11058 GCA_964488825.1 uncultured Methyloversatilis sp.
ATTCCGCGTCCGGTTGTATGATGCGAGGCTACAGCGTTCGAGTAACAGTGTCGATCTTTCCGGCGAGACCCTCATGAAAATGCACACTATCCTGCCGTTCCTGCTGGCGGCATTTGCAGCGTCTGCCGCCTCTGCGTCAGACCCCGACGAACTCGACGATCTGTTGCCGCTCACGCTGGCGCAGTTGATGGATGTCAAGGTCACCATCTCCACCAACACCGCGCAGCGCCTTTCCAAGGCGCCTTCGGTGGTTTCGGTGATCACTGCCGAAGACCTCAGGCTCACGGGCACGACCAACCTGATGGAGATTCTGCAGAGCGTGCCGGGCGTGTATATCAAGCAGAACCTGTTCGGCTTCAAGCCGTTGATCACTTTTCGCGGCGCCTCGGGGGCGAACGTTCTGTTGATGGTGAACGGCGCGCCCGTCAAGGATCTGGTCTGGTCGCCAGGTATTTTCTGGAAGGGTCTGCCAGCCAACCTCATCGAGCGCATCGAGGTGATCCGCGGCCCGGGGTCGGCGCTATTCGGTTCCGACGCTGCGGCGGGCGTCATCAACGTGATTACCAAAACAGCGGCCAACAGCGTTCATTCCGAAGCCGGCGTGCGCGCCGGCAGTTTCTCTACGCAGTCCGGCTGGTTGCATTACGCCACACAGGCGAATGGCCTCGCTATCAACTTTACCGCCCATCTTGACACCACCGATGGTCACGATCCGTTCATCGCCCGGGCGCGCAGCGATACTTCTGGCCAGGCCAGTTACGGCTGGAAAAGCGAAGATATTCATTGGTCCGTGGCGAACGGGTCCTGGCGTCTGCTCGCCGATGTCACGCGCCACAAGGATGTGGCCATCGGCCTGACTGGCGCCGCCGTGCTCGACTCTCAAACGCGGGCGCACGATAGCCACACCAGCGTGGCTTTGCTCTACAACAACGAGCATTACGCGCGCGACTGGGGAGTTTCGGCCGAGCTTCGCTATCGTGATATTTCCTACAGCTCAGGCAATGGTTTCTGGGAAGGCCTCCCGACGGTGACGCTCAATCGCCTCGACTCTTCTGAGCGTCGAATCAATGTCGAAGCGAGCATGCTCTATCGAGGCGCCAAGGATCACAGAGTACGCTTTGGCGGCGGTTATGTCGTGCAAGATCTGTATGAGGCGAAGCAGTTCTTCGATGGGGTGTTGCAAACCTTCGATGCCCCGCGTAAGCGAAGCAACAGTTATCTGTTCCTGCAGGATGAATGGACGCTCAAGGACGATCTGGAACTGACCGCCGGGGCGCGTTACGACCGCTACTCCGACTTTGGCGGCGCCTTCAATCCGCGTCTCGCCCTGGTGTGGCAAACCAGCGAGCGTCTGACGACCAAGTTGATGTACGGGCAAGCCTTTCGCGCGCCTTCCTACCTGGAGTTGTATGTCAGTACGGCGGCCAATCCACCCAATCGCAATCTCAGGCCGGAGAAATCGAAGACGCTGGAACTCGCGTTTGCCTATGCCCTGTCCGATGATCTGAAACTGGGCGCGAATCTCTATCGCTTCGACCGGCGCGACGTGATCGCCCCGCATCCCCCCTTGTCCGGCGGCTTCGTCAATTATGATCGTTTCGTCACCCGGGGCATCGAGTTCGAGGCGCTTTGGCAAGCCGGCCGCAATCTACGATTTTCCGGCAACCTTTCCCGCATGAGCAACGAAGGCATCGATTCCGCTCTGCGCGACTTGTCGATACCGCTGACGCAGGTCTATCTGCGCTCCGATTGGGCCTTCCTGCCCGGGTGGAACTGGAACGTCGAACTCAACTGGTTCGACCGGCGTCCCCTGCCAGCCGGCGATCCGCGCGCGGAGACCGGAGCTTATGCGCTGGCCAACACCACGTTGCGCTACCAGGCCAACCGCCAGTGGGACCTGAGCGCCTCGATCCGCAACCTGTTCGATGTCAGGGCCTACGAGTATTCCAGCCGGACGCTCTGGAACAACCTTCCGCTGCCTGGGCGGAGTGTGTTCGTTTCCGCGCGTTACCGGTTCTGATGCCGTAACTCGCGATGATGCGCTGCTGCTCCCGCCTGCTTGTCATCGGCTTGGCTGGCATGCTGCTGGCCGGCTCGCCGGCGCGAGCCGCCGATATGGCTGGCGAACATGTGGTGCGTGCGGCGCTGCTGTTCAATTTTCTTAAATTCACCGAATGGCCCGCGGGAGCGCTCGGCCAGACGCATCTGCAGATTTGCGTCGCCAGCGGCGATAACGAGCTGTTGGCGGCCATCGAGAAACTTAATGCGCGTCAGCTGCATGGCCGCAGCTTGCTGGTGACGCGCTATCAACCGCAGACGGACTGCGATGCGCTCTATATCGATGGTCGGCAGCGCTGGACGGGGCTGTCGGGGCGGGGCGCCGCTGTTCTGACCGTGGCGGACTTCCGCGGCTTTGCGGAAGAGGGCGGGATGATCGAGATTTCCTTGCACGAGGGCGCGTCACGCTTCGTTATCAATCTTGCCGAAGCCAGGCGGGCGGGGCTGCGGTTTTATCCGCAAATGCTGAAACTGGCGCGGCGCGTTATCGAATAGGCGCCGATACGGCGGACGGTCATGATCGAAGGCTTGAACTCTGTTCGTGCGCGCTTGTTCCGGCTGGTTCTGCTGACGCTGGTGCTCGGTTTGTCCCTCTCGATGGCCGTGGGCGCCTGGCAGGACTGGGCGCGCTACAAGAGCGAAATACGCCAGACGCTCGCGACGCTCGTGAACTCGACGGCGATTGCCGCGAGCGCGGCAATCGCCTTCGAGGACACTCATGCGGCTGGCGATGCCTTGTTGATTCTTACCGCACAAAAAGATGTCGTTGCTGCAGCCTTATATACCGCCAGCCGTCTGCGTATCGCCAGTTATGGCGACTGGAAGGCGATCCCGCCGGATGGCGATCTGCTGCACGAACACTGGCCTGAGTTTTATCCCTTGTCTGCCACTGCCACCCTGTTCCAGCCGTTAATCCATGACGGCAATCCGAACGGTTACCTGTTTGTGCGCTACGAACTGGAAGAAAGTCGCAAGGCTTATCTGCAACGCGCCTTGCTAGCCATCGTAGCCAACCTGCTGGCCTTGCTGCTCGCTTTCGCGCTGGGCTCGCGCTTCATCGATCGCTTCGTCGAGCCTGTCAAACGACTGGCCGCAACCGCGCAAAGGGTGCGCCACAGTCGCGACTTTTCGCTGCGGGTCAGGCAGGCGGCGGGCGGAACACACGATGAGATCGTCGACTTGATCGAGAGTTTCAATGACATGCTGGTCGAGATCGAAAAGCGTGATGTCGAACTGGGCAACCATCGGGAAAACCTCGAAAGCATGGTTCTGGAGCGTACCGAAGCCTTGCGCCTGGCCAACCAGTCCTTGCAACAGGCCAAGGAGCAAGCGGAAGCGGCGACGGAGGCTAAATCGACCTTCCTGGCCAACATGAGCCATGAAATACGTACCCCCCTGAATGCCATTCTCGGTATTGCCAACTTGCTCCAGACGGACATGGATGAAGGCAAGCGCCGCCAGTTTGTCGCTACCTTGCAGCAATCCGGACGCGATTTGATGGGGCTTCTCAGCGACATTCTCGATCTGGCCAAGATCGAAGCCAACCGCTTCGAACTGGAGCATGTGCGCTTTAATCTCCACCGTTTGATGCGTGATTGCCTCGAACTGGTCTCCGCCACGGCTCAGGCGAAAGGCCTTGCCTTGCGATCAAGCAGCGTGCCCGATCTTCCCGAATGGGCGATGGGCGATCCGCTCCGTGTCCGTCAGGCGCTCAACAACCTGCTGTCCAATGCCGTCAAATTCACCGCGACCGGCAGCATCCAGCTGGAGTCTGCCGTCCTTGCCGACGACGGGGAGAACTTCAAGCTGCAAATACGTGTCATCGATACCGGTGTCGGCGTGCCGGCAGACAAGCGCGAAGAAATCTTTCTGCCTTTTCAGCAGGCCGATAGCAGTACGACGCGCGTGTTCGGGGGGAGTGGCCTCGGTTTGCATATCGCGCGCGATCTGGCGCGGCGCATGGGAGGAGATATTTATCTTGCGCCGGAAGGCGAGTTTCCTGCGGGCGCGTGCTTTGTCTTCGAGGTGATACTCGGTTGCTCCGCGGGGGAGGATCGGCTGTCATCCGCTCCGGTACGACAGGAATCCTGGCATTCTCAGGGAGGCAAGACGGTGCTGGTCGTCGAGGATCACGTGCCCAGCCAGATGATCATGCGCGAGTTGCTGCAAGCGAAGGGGCTGGCGGTGCAGATCGCCTGCAACGGCGCCGCGGCGCTGGAAGCCATTGCCGCCGGGCGTCCCGATCTGGTGCTGATGGACTGCCAGATGCCGGTGATGGACGGTTTCGAAGCGATGCTGCGCATCCGCGCCAGCGAAGCGGCCTTGCCGCAGCGCCAGCGTCTGCCGATCATTGCCGTGACAGGCAACGCCATCCAGCGCGACCTTGATCGCGCCATCGCCTGCGGCGCCGACGATGTACTCACCAAGCCGGTGATGCTGGCCGGCCTGCAACGTGTGCTGATCGACTGGCTGCCCGCTGTGTCAGTCGATCCTCCTGCGCCGGAGAAAACTCCAGATACGGCGTACGCCGGCGATGATGTCATTGATCCGCGTCACCTCACCGAACTGCGCGCCACGGTTGGCGACGCGGCCTTGGGCACCTTCATCGAAAAATTCCGCCACTGCCAGACGCAGTTGCTCGATGACATCCGCAACACCGCGGCCGCCGGCGATGCAACCGGGCTTGCAGCCGCACTCCATTCGCTCAAGGGCGGCGCGTCCTACGTCGGCGCCCAGGCCGTCCCGGTGCTGTGCAAGACCCTGGAAGCGCTGGCGCGCGATGGTCGCTGCGATGCCGTTGTTCCACGTATCGTCGAACTGGCCGCTGCTCACGTGTTATTGCAGCAGGCTATCGACCGGATTGCCGGCAAACCCGGTGTCTGAACTGTTGCGCCGCAAAGCGGTGCTTGCCTGCTGAGTTATGATTGATCATTCCGTATCAGATCGCTCATCCATGTTGCCGCACCTGTCCCTGTCTCCTGCTGTTTCCCGTCGACCGGCGCGGGGCGGAGCGCTGGCGCTTTTCTTGCAGCGCGAAGGGCGCTTCGTGCTGTTTGCCATCGCCGCTCTTGTCGCGGCGATCACCCCCGCGAATTACAGCCGCACGGTACGCCAGGCAACGGCGCAGGCGATCTGCTTTTCGACCTGGCAGGCGCTGCCCGGTTACGCTTTGCTGAGCGTGCTGGCGGGCGGGGTGCTGACTCACGTTGTGGCGGTTTCTGCCGCCAGTTACGGCTTGTCGCACCTGGCGCTCGAAGCGGTGGTGCGCGTCTATGTCGTCGAGCTGTTGCCGCTGGCTGCCGCCTTGTTCGTCGCCCTGCGTTCCGGCCTGGATGCGGCGGGGCGACTGGCCCGGGAGCGTGCGCGTGGCGCCGATTTCGCCACGCCAATCCTGTTCCGCAATCAGGTCGTGCCGAGCGTGGCAGCCAATCTGCTGGCGGTGCTCGTGCTGAGCCTGAGCAGCGGCTTGTTGGTGCTCGCGGTTGCCTATCTGGTGGTGTATGGCGTGACGCCCTGGGGGCTGGCCGA
The DNA here is from genome assembly GCA_964488825.1 of uncultured Methyloversatilis sp. GTDB lineage: Bacteria > Pseudomonadota > Gammaproteobacteria > Burkholderiales > Rhodocyclaceae > Sulfuricystis. The sequence continues at coordinate 8,455 of CAZAWN010000089.1, forward strand.
TTACACCCGCTTGGTCGGGCAGGTGTTCGATCCGGTCACCGCGCCGGCCGTGTTGCTGAAAACCGTCCTGTTTGGTGTTGCGGTCGCCTGCGCGCCGGTGGCTGCGGCGCTGGATGCGCCGCGCCGCGCGGCAAGCGGCGGCGAAATGCGCGTCATGGCGCGCTTGCTGCTGTTTCTGGTAGCCATCGAGGGCGCCGTTCTCGTGCTGCTGCATTTCTGAGTACGCCTGAATATGACCGATCCGCTGCCCGATCCCGCCGAAGCGCCCCGCCCGCCGATTCCGCATGCCGGCGCGAAGGCCCTGGCGATGATTGTGCTGGCTGTGCTGCTGCTGGCCGGATTTGCGGTCTATGTGATGCATGCCCGTGGCGTCTTCGAAGAAACCCAGCGCCTGGTTTTGCTGGCGGAGAATTCGGAAGGGGTGACGGTCGGCATGGACATCACATTCACCGGCTTCGCCATTGGTCGCGTACGGCGTATTGAGCTCGGCGACGACGGCAAGGCGCATATCCATATCGATATCCCCACCCAAAATGCGCGCTGGTTGCGTACCTCTTCGATCTTTACGCTCGAACGCGGCGTGGTCGGCGGCGCCAAGTTACGCGCCTTTAGCGGCATGCTCGACGACGCGCCACTGCCCGACGGCGCCCGGCGTGACGTGCTGATCGGCGATGCCACGGCAGGCATCCCGCAACTGGTCAGCAGCTTGCGCGAACTGGCCGACAACCTGGTGCGCATGACCGCGGATGATGCGCCGCTGAATGCCGGTATCGCCCATGTGCGGACGCTGACCGGCGCCATGACCGGGCCGCGCGGCGCGCTGGAGGGACTGCTCGGACCGGCGGGCGCGCAGCGCATCCACGCTTCGCTCGAACAGACTCACCGGCTGCTGGCGCAGACGAATGCGCGTCTGTATGGCAAGGATGGCCTGATGGACGACGCCCAGCGGGCGACCGGCGAACTCAATGCCCTGTTGACCGATGTGCGCGCCAGCCTGAAGAAGACCGATGCCCTGCTCGAGGAAGCGCGCGGCATCGCCGTCAATGCGCGCGCTGCCACGACCGATCTCGATGTCTTGCGCAGCGAGGTGGAAGCCAGCCTGCGGCGCGTTTCCGGGCTGATCGAGGAGGTCAATCGCAAATGGCCCTTCGCGCGCGAACGCCAGCTGGAGTTGCCATGATCTCCCGATGGGCTTGGCTTGCACTGCTATTGGCGGGTTGCGCCGGCGGGCCGCCCACACCGGCTTGGCAGATCAACACCCATACTGCGCTGGCGGCGCACACCCGCGCCTGGCTGACCGGCGACGCAAACCATGACCGGATTGCCGTGCGCGAGCTTGAGCTGGCCCGTCGCGAAGCCGGGCGCACCGGCAGCGCAGAACCGCTGGCGCGCGTCGAACTGACGGCCTGCGCCGTGCGTATTGCCAGCCTCGACGACCCGCATTGCCCTGCGGCGCAACCGCTGCTGGGCGACGCCAGCGTTGTGACGCAGACGTATGCCGACTATCTGGCGGGCCGCTGGGAGGGTATTCGGCGTGACCGGTTGCCAGCCGCTCAGCAGGGCGTGCCGGGCAGCGGCGATGCATTCGCAACGCTGACCGCCATCGAAGACCCCTTGTCGCGCCTGCTTGCTGCCGCGTTGCTGCTGCGTGCCGGTCGGCTGCCGCCCGCCGGCATCGAACTGGCGATCGAAACCGCATCGCAGCAGGGGTGGCGCCGACCCTTGCTGGCCTGGCTGGGCTTCGACCGCGACCGACGACTGGCTGCCGGAGATGATGCGGGGGCGGCGGAGCGCCAGCGGCGCATCGCCATGGCGAGCGGTTCGCCCCTCCCTGCCCGGTAGAATCGTGGGCGTGAAATTCCTCGCCTTCGAAGCCGCTACCACTCGCCTGTCCGTCGCCCTCTGGTGCGATGGCGTGATTGCCGAGAAATCAGCGCTCGTGCCCAATGGCGGCTCTGAGCATCTGCTGCCCTGGGCGAACGAACTCCTCGCCGAAGCGGGGATCAGCCTGAAACAACTTGACGGCATCGCCTTCGGCGCCGGGCCGGGCGGCTTTACCGGGCTGCGGCTGGCGTGCGGCGTGGCACAGGGGCTGGCCTGCGGTCTCGATCTGCCGGTGGCGCCGGTCGGTACGCTGGCGGCGCTGGCGCTGGCAGGGGGCGAAGGGAAGGCGTTGGCCTGTCTCGATGCTCGCATGAACGAGATCTACCTCGCGGCTTACCTTGTCATTGGCGAGGGCGTGCAGGAAATCATGCCGTCGAAAGTCGGCGCTGGCGCGACGGCACCGTTGCCCGAGGGCAACGGCTGGTGCGGCGTCGGTGACGGTTTTGCGACGCCGCATGGCCTTGCGCTGCAGCAGCGCATGGGTGAACGGCTGGGCGTCGTCGATGCGGCGGCGTTTCCTACCGCCACTGCGGTGGCGCGCCTTGCGGCGCAGGTGCTGGCGCGCGGCGAGGGGGTGGGGGCTGAACGGGCGCTGCCGCTCTACGTGCGCGACAAGGTGGCCTTGACGACCGCTGAGCGACTGGCGCGAGGCGGAGTTAAATGAGCCCCCCCGAAATCGCCTTCGGCGATCTCCCCCCAGGGGGCAGAAACTCTTGGGGC
>CAZAWN010000090.1:0-11033 GCA_964488825.1 uncultured Methyloversatilis sp.
AACTAGGCGCCTACCGCCACTTCATGCAGAAGGAGATATTCGAGCAGCCGCAAGCGCTGGCGGCGACGCTGGAGATGATCGGCGGCGCGCAGACTTTCTCGCCCAATCTGTTTGGAGCCGCTGCCCCCGAGGTACTGCGCGATGTGAGGTCGGTATTGATCATCGCTTGCGGCACCAGTTATCACGCCGGTCTGGTGGCTCGCTACTGGATCGAGGAATTGGCGGGGCTGCCCTGCACGGTCGAAGTGGCTAGCGAATATCGTTATCGCGTGTCGGTGCCCAACCCCGATCAACTGGTGGTTGCCATCTCCCAGTCGGGCGAGACGGCAGATACGCTGGCCTCGATCAAGCATGCCAAGGCGCTGGGCATGTCGCGCACGCTGGCGCTGTGCAATGTGCCCGAATCGGCCATCGTGCGCGAGTGCGCCCTGCGTTTTCTGACCCGGGCTGGTCCGGAGATCGGCGTGGCCTCGACCAAGGCATTTACCACGCAGCTAGCCAGCCTGTTTCTGTTGGCGGCGACCTTGGCGAAACAGTCTGGTCGGCTGGAACACGATGATGAGGCAAGGTATCTGACAGCCCTGCGCCACTTGCCGGTGGCGGTACAAAACGTGCTGGCGCTGGAACCCGGCATCGCAGCCTGGGCGCAGCAATTCGCCGACAAGCATCATGCGCTGTTTCTCGGTCGCGGCTGCCACTATCCGATCGCCCTCGAAGGAGCGCTCAAGCTCAAGGAGATTTCCTACATTCATGCGGAGGGCTATCCGGCTGGGGAACTCAAGCACGGCCCTCTCGCGCTGGTTGACAAGGAAATGCCGGTGGTAAGCATCGCCCCCAATGATGTGTTGCTCGAAAAACTCAAATCCAACCTGAAGGAAGTGGCCGCGCGTGGCGGCGAGCTGTATGTGTTTGCGGATGCGGATTCCGCCGTGCAGGAAGAGGATGGGTTGCATATCTTGCGCCTGCCTGAACATTACGGCATGTTGTCGCCGGTGCTGCACGTCGTGCCGCTGCAACTGCTGGCGTATCATGCTGCACTGGTCATCGGTACCGATGTCGACAAGCCGCGCAACCTCGCGAAGTCGGTGACAGTCGAGTAACCAAGCAGAATAACTGAGTCGAATATCCATACGATAAATCCAGGGAGAAAGCAATGCCGAAATTCCATACCGCTTCCATTCGTGCTGTTGCCGTCGTCGGTCATGGCGGCGCCGGGAAGACCACGCTGATCGAAACCTTGCTGCATCGCGCTGGCGCGATTACCGCAGCCGGCAGCGTCGAACGGGGCAGTACCGTCTGCGACTTCGACGCGCAGGAAAAGGCTGTCGGCCACTCGCTGCAGTCGGCGCTGGTCAATTTTGCCTGGGAAGACGTGCATGTGCATGCCGTCGATACCCCCGGCTATCCCGATTTCGCCGGACAGGCCATGGCGGCGCTGGCCGGCGTCGATACGGCTCTGGTCGTGATCAACGCCCAGACAGGCATCGAGCTGATGACCGAACGGATGATGAATGCGGCTGCCAAGCGCAACCTGGCGCGCATGATCGTCATCAACAAGATCGACGCCGAAAACCTCGATCTCTCCGGCTTGATGGCCGACATCCGCGAACGTTTCGGCCCGGCCTGCAAATTCCTCGATCTGCCGACTCCCGACCACGGCAAGGTGGTCGAGGTGCTGGAGCACGACAGCGGCGAAGCCGATATCGATACAGTTGCCCATGCGCACCGCGAACTGATCGACCAACTCGTCGAAGAAGACGAGAGCCTGATGGAGCGCTACCTCGAAGACGGCAAGGACCCGAGCGCCGGTGAGTTGCATGCCCCCTTCGAGAAGGCCTTGCGTGAAGGGCATCTGATCCCCGTGCTATTTACCTCGGCGAAGACCGGCGCCGGCATTGACGAACTGCTGCATGTGCTCGCGACGCTCGCGCCGAATCCCGCAGAAGCCAACCTCCCGCCGTTCTACAAGGGCCAACTCAACGCCGGGGGAGGCGCTGCGGAAGCCTTCCAGCGCGAACCGGATGCCGCCAAGCATGTTCTGGCGCATGTCTTCAAGGTGATCGTCGATCCTTACATGGGCAAGGTGAGCGTCTTCCGCGTCCATCAGGGTACGATCCGCAAGGACTCCCAGTTGTTCGTTGGCGACAGCAAAAAAGCGTTCAAGGTCGGGCATCTTTACCAGTTGCAGGGAAAGGACTACGTTGAAGTCGATGCCTTGCTGCCCGGTGATCTTGGCGCCATCGCCAAGATCGAGGAAATCGATTTTGATGCGGTATTGCACGATTCCCACGACGAAGACCATATTCACCTGAAGCCGCTCGAGTTTCCCCGGCCCATGCAGGGCCTGGCCGTCGAGACCCAGAAAAAGGGCGACGAGCAACGCCTGTTCGAGATTCTCCGCAAACTCGAGCTCGAAGACCCCTGCTTCAAGGTTGAGCGTCACCCGACCACCCACGAGACCGTGATTCTCGGTCTGGGCGAGATTCACCTGAAAACCAAACTCGAGCGCATGGCGATGCAATACAAGCTCGAGTTGACGACCAAGCCGCCGCAAATTCCCTTCCGCGAAACCATCTCCAAGAACGCCGAGGGCCATTGCCGTCACAAGAAGCAATCGGGCGGCGCCGGCCAGTTTGGCGAGGTGTATCTGAAGATCGAGCCGCTCGAACGTAGCGCCGGTTTCGAGTTCGTTGATCACGTCAAGGGCGGCGTGATTCCCGGTGTATTCATGCCGGCGGTCGAGAAGGGGGTGCGACAGGCGCTGGAAGATGGCGTCGTGGCGGGCTTCCCGGTGGAAGACGTGCGTGTCATCGTCTATGACGGCAAGACCCACCCGGTCGATGGCAAGGAGATCGCTTTCGTCCAGGCGGGCAAAAAGGCCACGATTGCTGCGATTCAGGCGGCTGGCCCCATCGTGCTTGAGCCGATCGTGCTGATCGAAATCCATGCCGACGAGAACCAGATGGGCGATGTGGCTGGCGACCTTTCTTCGCGCCGTGGTCATGTTACCGGCACCACGCCGCGTGGACCGGGCCGGATCGCCATTGCCGGCGAGGTGCCGCTGGCCGAAATCAACGACTATGCCTCGCGCCTGAAGTCGATGACCGGCGGACGTGGCAGTTACAGCATCGAGTTTGCGCGCTATGCCCAGGTGCCCCCGCTGGTGCAGCAGAAGATGGCCTCGAACTTCAAGCTGAAAGAAGACGAAGAGTAAGTTCATGTGCCGTCCCGCCAGCGCCGAGTTTCGGTTGCTGGCGGGAAGGCTGCCATCCAGAGCGACAGACTGTTTTATCGGGGGGCTGCCATGCAAGGAAAAGTAGGAATCGCACTGCAAGCAGGGGTGTTGTGCATCACGCTGGGTGGGCAGTGGCAAGCTGTCCAAGCCAGTACATCGATCGAATCCGATATCGATAAGTTGATGCCCATGTCGTTGATGGAATTGATCAGCTTGCCGGTCGTGACGGCCTCCAGGCAGACAGAAACCCGCGATCAAACACCGGCGCATATCGTGGTGGTAACCCGCGAGCAGATTCGCGAACGGCGCTACAAGAATCTGGCCGATCTGCTGGAGGATATGCCGGGCGTCGATTTCCAGCGCGGCACCAAGTCCTCCCAATACAACCAGTTTTCCGTGCAGGGCTATGTCGGTCCCAACAAGCTGTTGGTGATGTTGGACGGGGTGCGGATCAACCATCCTGCAGGCGGGAATTTCCCGGTCGCCGAAAATCTCGCCCTGTATCATGCCAAACAGGTCGAATTTCTCTACGGGCCCGCGGCTGCGCTCTATGGTGCGGATGCCGTGGCTGGCGTGGTGAATATCGTCACGGATCGGCCGGATCGCCATGGCGCGTGGGCCGAAATCGGGGCGGGGCGTTTCGATAGTCGCGAAGCGTCCTTCATGGCGGGCTACAAGGCGGAAAATGGCCTGGCGCTGAATGTCGGCGGCCATTATCAACGAACCGACCGCGCACCGCTGCAAGACTATTACAAAGATGAATTCGCCAAGAAAGATGCCCGTACCTTTGGTGGCAGCGTTGTCATACCGGCGGCAGCCCGCGAGGATTACGTCGGCGATATTGGCAGCCATAGCCTCTATGCGCGCGCCGACTGGGGCAAGAACCTGACGGTCGGGTTCCACCGCAGTGTTTTTCAAAGCCTGACCAGTACGGGAGATCCGCCCGCTACCGCACTGTATCTCGATGACGGTGTATGGAAGACGCAAACCGATACTGTGTATGGCAAATACCGCTTCGATCTGGCCGAGAACGTATCAGGCGAACTGGTGATCGACTACTCGAAGATGGAGGTCGATCCGAAGTCGAAGTACGTCAATATTTATAACAACTACACCAGCGGTTATTCGTATGTGCTTGGCGAGCGCTTCTCCATCGAGCAGAGCCTCAACTGGAAGATCGATGAAAAGCACCGTGTTCAAGCGGGCATCGGGTACCAGAAATACTACGCAATCGAGACCGCGTCATTGCCTGCGCCATACAACACCGGTAGCGGTCCGTCCAGCCAGGGATATCTGTACCCCAATACAACGCTCCCGCTGCAAATCTACGACGCTTCTTTCGATAATCTTTCCGCCTATGCGCAGATACAGTCGGAATGGAACAGCCGGTTCTCGACGATGGCCGGTTTGCGACTGGACCGGCATTCGGACTTTGGCCAGACGCTCAATCCTCGCTTTGGCGTCGTTTGGAAGGCGCACGAGCAGCATCTCCTCAAAGCGCTTTATGGCCAGGCATTTCGGGCTCCCTCTCCAGAGGAGTATCTGAGTTCCTTCGGTACATTCACGGGCGCAACGAATGCTAGCGGACTGCTCATCGGCACCGGCTTCCGGGTGCCGAATTTCAACCTGGAACCCGAAAAAGCCAAGACCTTGAGTCTTACCTGGGACTGGCGACCGCGCCATGATGTCAATTTTGTCGCCAATCTCTATCGTAGCGAAATCAAGAATCTCGTGGTTACCCAGCCTGCTACCAACGTTTTTACCATCCCTGGTGCGATTCTGGTCAGTCCGGAAACGAAGGGGAATGCGGGCGGGCAAACCCAACAGGGCCTGGATTTGATTGCCCAGTGGCATTTCAAGATCGGTGGGGGTTGGAGCGGCGACATGTGGGGCAGCGCAAGCTGGATCAACGGAAAAATCGACGAAGGGGACGGCGTCAATTGGGATATTCCCTATGTGGCCGAGCGCAAGCTCAAGCTTGGCGCCACATTCCGCTACCTTGATCGCTTCAGCATTACCCCGAAGTTGCTATACACAGGCGACACAACGAACGGGAGAAAAAGGGCAAGTTCGATACTGCCGCAACAATGTACGACGACCATGCGAGCGCCGGATCGCTGTGTGACGGCGGGTTATACGGTCGCCAACCTGCATATCGGCTGGCACAAGTTGTTCGATGGCCGGGCGAGCCTCTGGCTGGATATCTACAACTTGTTCGATAAACGCTACCACGCCGCGCACGGCTCGGCCAGTCGTACCTTTTGGGATATGCCGCAACAACCGCGTACCTGGATGGCTTCGCTGGAATATCGCTTCTGAGTTCGGCAGCGTATGCGGCTTGCTTGGCTCGGCTTGAGTTTTCTTCTGCTCCTTGGCGCGGGCCAGTTTGCGTATGCGCAGCCTTCTCCGGTAGCCGAATACGCCCTCAAGTCGACTTTGCTGTTCAAGCTGCCGCAATTCGTTTACCGGGCAAGCTCCGATACCGGTCAGCCTCTTTCCATCTGTTTGCTCGGCACGAACCCGTTTGGCGGAGCTCCGGAGAAGCTGGCGCAATCTCCGATTGGCGGCAGATCGGTCAGGTATCAACGCATTGCGGCGGTGGTCGATGCCGGGGATTGCGATTTTCTTTTCATCAGCCGTAGCGAGTCGGGCAATCTGGATGGCGTATTGCGCCGTCTCTCGGCGTATCCCGTCGTTACCGTATCCGACATTGAAGGATTTGCGCGCACTGGCGGAATGGTCGAGTTCGCCTTGGGGGGTGAAGGGGCCGCCGTCAGCATTCACCTCAATCGCAAAGCCGCCGCCCGGCAAGGGATCGAATTCAACGCCCAATTGCTGAGGCTGGCCAAGGTAATCGATCCGTGAGCAAGGGAAGCCTGTTTCATCCTGGAACGATACGCGGCAAGTTGGTGTTGCTGCTGTCAGCCGTGCTCATCGTCGCTGTAGTGTTGGTTTTTCTGCTCATCTTTTTTCAGCAACAGCGTCTGATCCGCGGCGAATGGATGAACTCTCTGATGGCGCAAGCGCGTTTGGTGGCCTTGAACAGCGAGGCTGCCCTGGCGTTTGGCGACCGCAAGGAAGCGGCAAGACTGCTGGCGGTGGTCGACAGCAATCCGTCGATTCTGCGTGCGCGCTTGCTCAGCGGCGAAAAACACGAAGTATTCGCCGAGTTTTCCAGGCCTGAGAGCGAAAAGCTCATAGCTTCAACCCTGCCGGTACGCACTACAGGGGCGGAGTTTGATGGCGCCCTGCTGACTGTTTGGGCGCCTGTTCCGCACAATGAGGCCACGCTGGAATTGATCTCGTCTCTCGAAGATATGAGAGCGGCGATCATTCGTACCGCCATTGAGGCCGGCACGGCCTTGATGGCGGCGTTGGCGCTTGCGCTCTGGTTCGCCGTACGGTTGGCGCGACGCTTTTCCGCCCCCTTGGAGAAGTTGAGCGTCCAGATGGCTGCCGTATCGAGGAACCCGGCTTTGCCTGACCGGATTGCGGTGCATGGCGAGGATGAAATTGCCCAACTCGGCCTGGGGCTCAATACCATGGTCGACAGCTTGCAGCAGCGCGATCTCGAGTTGGCCCGCTACCGCGAAGGACTCGAAAAGCGGGTCGAAGAACGTACGCATGACTTGATGCAGGCGACCGAGGAAGCACTTCGTGCGAATCGCGTAAAAACCGAATTTCTGGCCAACATGAGCCATGAAATACGCACCCCGATGAATGGCGTGCTGGGAATGACCCAGTTGCTGCTAGGCACCTCTTTAGATGACGAGCAACGCGAATACGCAGAAATAGTCAAAACCAGCGCCGACGCCCTGTTGTCCGTCATCAACGACATTCTCGATCTTTCCAAGGTTGAAGCAGGACGGCTGGATATCGAAACGACGGATTTTGATCTCGCGCTGACGACCGCCCAGGCCGCCGAACTGCTGACTGTACGGGCGATGGAAAAGGGCATCGGATTTCTGCTGGAGATCGATCCCGATGTGCCTCATCCGGTACGCGGCGACCCGGGCAGGCTGCGTCAGATACTCCTCAATCTGGCCGGCAATGCGATCAAATTCACCGAAAGAGGCGAAGTAGCGATTCGTGTCATGGTCGTCGAGAACAGCCCTACGCACACCCGCCTGCGTTTTGAAGTTCGCGACAGCGGGATCGGTATTCCCGAGGATAAGCGGGATCGCCTGTTCCAGCCCTTCAGCCAGGTCGATGGTTCGACAACCCGACGCTTCGGCGGGACGGGCCTGGGCTTGTCGATTTCAAAACGCCTGGTCGAGTTGATGAGGGGTGAAATCGGCGTGGAAAGTCAGCCGGGGGTGGGCAGTACTTTCTGGTTCGTATTGCCTCTGGAGCGCCAAGCCGGAGAGGTTGCTACGGATGAGTTCACGATGGAAGATCACCTCGAGCAGTCCGACGCGTGGGCGGGGGATTCGAACAGCGCAGCGATAAACCAGCACGGCGCGCCAGGCAACGATACCTCGAATGGCGCCCGGATTCTGCTCGTTGAAGATAATGCGCTCAACCAGAAAGTGGCCCAGTCCTTGTTGCAGAAACGCGGTTATCGTGTGATGGTTTGCGAGAATGGCGCCTTGGCCCTTGAAGCCCTGCGCCGCGAGCGTTTCGATATCGTGTTGATGGATTGCCAGATGCCGGTGATGGACGGGTTCGAAGCGACGCGTTCCATGCGCGAAGACCCCGCTGTGCTGGCGCCGCGAACCCCCGTTATCGCCGTGACGGCCAATGCGATGGAGAGTGATCGTCAAGCCTGTTTGGCCGCTGGAATGGATGACTATCTTTCGAAACCTTTCAAAGATGAGGAACTGCATGCGATGATTCAACGCTATCTCGCAGGCGACCCGCCAAGGGGGCGCGACACAGATGAGTAGCAACACCCTATGTGCGAGGCTCGAATTCTCGTTTCAGGCCGAGACATACTTGTTTGAGACCTGTATCGATCTTGACGCCTGCCTTGCGGCCAGTCCCGAGGCACCCGATTTCCATCGACTGCTGGGGCAACAGAATGGCGTCGATCCTTATTCCTATCGTTACGAAGTCCTCGAAGCTCACGATATCGAATTCGCCGCGCCTACCGGACTGGCGGTGCGCTGCTGTGCAGACGGCGCCTTCGACTGGGCGCGTTTCGTCGAGTTATGGCGGGACGAAGCGCTGCTCGCCACGTTGCGCAATATCGCACTGCGCCACATGAGTATCGAGCGGATCGAGGAATCGCCCGACCTGCTCAACGCCTTGCGCGATGCCTACGCCGCCGGGAGGGCCGCACGTTCATGAAAACCCTGGTCAGACTGTTTTTTCGTACCCTGCGCATCGCGCTCGGGCCTTTCATGTTGCTGTGGGAATGGCTGAGCCGTCCCCAGGGCATCCAGCGCCCGGCGGAACGTCAAGCCAAGGTGGCCAGCGCTTGTTCCAACCTGGCCATGTACCAGTTCAAGACCTGCCCGTTCTGCATCAAGGTGCGCCAGGAAATGCGCCGCCTCTCCCTGCCTATCGAGACGCGCGATGCGCAGGCCGAAGGACCGCATCGGGATGAACTGGTCCGCGGCGGCGGACGGGCGATGGTGCCTTGCCTGCGGATCGCCGAGGCGAATGGCGAAGTACGCTGGCTCTACGAGTCGTCGGCGATCATCGCCTATCTGCGCGAGCGCTTTGCCACGGCCTGAGGCGAGTTTCGTTGCCGTGCGGCCTCGGGCTCCTGATGTATCCTGCAAACTTTTTCAAACACGGAAAGTAACACCATGACCGGCAAGACGCTCTACGACAAACTCTGGGAATCGCATGTCGTTCGCGAAGAAAGCGACGGCACCTGTCTTTTGTATATCGACCGCCATCTGATGCATGAGGTAACCAGCCCGCAAGCCTTCGAAGGGCTACGGCTGGCCGGTCGCCAGGCATGGCGCAAGGACAGCATCGTCGCCAACCCCGACCACAACACGCCGACCAACCACTGGAGCGATGCGGATAGCGGCCTCAAGGACCCGATCTCGCGCCTGCAGGTCGAAACGCTCGACCAGAACATCAAGGATTTCGGCGCGCTGGTGTATTTCCCGTTCAAACACGCCAATCAGGGCATCATTCACGTCATCGGCCCGGAGAACGGCACGACGTTGCCAGGCATGACGGTCGTTTGTGGCGACAGCCATACATCTACGCACGGCGCGTTCGGCGCGCTGGCGCATGGCATCGGCACTTCCGAGGTCGAGCATGTGCTGGCGACCCAGACGCTGGTGGCGAAGCGCTCGAAGCGCATGCTGATCAAGGTCGAAGGCAAAGTCGGCGCTGGCGTGACGGCAAAGGACATCGCACTGGCCATCATCGGCAAGATCGGCACCGCCGGCGGCACCGGCTACGCCATCGAATTCGGTGGGGCGGCGATTCGCGAGCTCTCCATGGAAGGCCGCATGACCCTCTGCAACATGGCCATCGAAGGCGGCGCGCGTGCCGGCCTGGTGGCTCCCGACGAAAAGACCTTCGCCTACCTGAAAGGCCGCCAGTACGCGCCGAAGGGCGCGCAATGGACCAAGGCCGTGGCCTACTGGAAGACGCTGACGACGGATGCGGACGCCAGGTTCGACGCCGTGGTCGAACTCGATGCCGCGAAAATCGAGCCGCAGGTCACCTGGGGAACCTCACCAGAGCAAGTCCTGCCCGTCGGCGCCAAGGTGCCGAATCCGGCCAAGGAGAAGGATGCCGTCAAGCGCGGCAGCATCGAGCGCGCCTTGCAGTACATGGGCCTCAAGGCCGATACCCCGATTGACCAGATCAAGGTCGACAAGGTGTTCATCGGCAGTTGCACCAATTCGCGCATCGAGGATTTGCGCGCTGCGGCGGAAGTTGCCAAAGGCAAGCAGAAAGCCAAGAACGTCAAGCTGGTGCTCGTCGTGCCGGGCTCCGGCCAGGTCAAGCGTCAGGCCGAAGCCGAAGGGCTGGACAAGATCTTCACCGCCGCCGGTTTCGAGTGGCGCGAGCCGGGCTGCTCGATGTGCCTGGCCATGAACGCCGACCGTCTCGAAGCGGGCGAGCGCTGCGCTTCAACCTCGAACCGGAACTTTGAAGGCCGCCAGGGCGCCGGCGGCCGCACCCACCTGGTCAGCCCGCAGATGGCCGCCGCGGCCGCCATCGCCGGCCATTTTGTCGATATCCGGAGTTTCTGAAGATGAACCCCTTTACCTCTCTCGACGGCCTTGTCTGCCCGCTCGACCGTGCCAACATCGACACCGATGCGATCATTCCAAAGCAGTTCCTGAAGTCCATCAAGCGTTCAGGTTTCGGTCCCTTCCTGTTCGACGAATGGCGTTACAAGGATGTCGGCGAACCCGGCATGGATTGCACGCATCGCCCGCTGAAGAAGGATTTCGCCCTCAATCAGGCGCGCTACAAAGGGGCGCAGATCCTGTTGACGCGCGACAACTTCGGTTGCGGTTCCAGTCGCGAGCACGCGCCTTGGGCCATCGAGGACTATGGCTTCCGTGTCATCATCGCGCCTTCGTTCGCCGACATTTTCTTCTCGAATTGCTACAAGAACGGCATCCTGCCGATTGTCGCTTCCGCCGCTGTCGTCGATCAGCTCTTTCGCGAAAGTGCCGCGCAAAAGGGCTACAGCCTGCGCGTCGATCTGGAAACCCAAACCGTGCGCAATCCGGTCGGCGAGTGGTTTTCCTTCGACATTACCCCGCACCGCAAACACTGCTTGCTCAATGGTCTCGACGAGATTGGTCTGACGCTACAGCACACCAAGGAAATCAAGGCCTTCGAGAAAAAGCACAAGGCCGCGCAGCCCTGG
>CAZAWN010000091.1:0-10884 GCA_964488825.1 uncultured Methyloversatilis sp.
AGGTAGTTACGTCAGCACCATGCCCTGAATTCAAAGGGATTGAGACGCTTTCTTTTGCGAGAGTTCTTTTTTTTACATTGTCAGCACCATGCCCTGAATTCAAAGGGATTGAGACATCTCATAATCCCTCTATAGTTCTCTATAGTTCTCTATAAAATCCGTCAGCACCATGCCCTGAGTTCAAAGGGATTGAGACCGGCGCTCATTCACTGCACCAGTTGAATTTCCGGCAAGATTGCCGCGGTCCCCAAAGATTGGCGGAAGCGAAGAATCCGGCTCATGCCGATTCGATCATCAACTTCTGTGCCAACCCAGCGTCTGCTTATCCTTGCCCGTTCTTACAAGCACGGCGGCTGGTGTGTTGCGGGTAAATTTACGAGCGGTCTAAGCCGTGGTGAATGGGTCCGTCCAGTTGGGGGGCATCCCGGCATAGGGCTCTCTACCGAGGAAATTTTGCTGGACTCCCGCGGGCGGATCGCCGCACCACTGGACATCGCTGACCTGCCGCTCGGAACGCACCAACCCTATCTTCATCAGTCGGAGAATGTGAGTATCGCCAAGGGGGCGTGGCTCCTTGCGCCAGATAATGGCGCCGGGCTCGCACTCGACCTGGTGGATCACCCGAAGACTCTCTGGGGCGGCGACTGTTGGAGCAAGCGGAACGACCGGCTGCAATTGGAGGATGCGTTGGAGCAACCGGGGTCATTGCTCTTGGTGCGCGTGAGTAATATCCGACTGGAGTGGCGAGATTCTCCTTGGGGCAGAAAACTGCGGGGTTGCTTCACATATCAGGGAATCCGGTATGACCTCGCAGTAACCGACCCTTATGCAAAGATAAACATACCAGACGGGGTTTCGGGTATTGTGTTGGGCGATGTCCTGCTGACACTGAGCCTCGGCCTGCCCTATGAAGGCTGGTGCTTCAAGCTGATTGCGGCACTAATACCAATAGTAAGTTCATGACCGAAACAATCTTCTCCATCGGCCATTCCTGTCATACCATCGAGGCGTTCATCCGCTTGCTGAAGGCTTACAGCATCAAGGCAGTGGCGGACGTGCGTTCGCAGCCGCACAGTTCTCGATTTCCCCAGTTTTCCAAACAGCCGCTGGCGGAATACCTGGGGCAGGAAGGTATCCGCCATGTATATCTTGGCCGCGAACTAGGCGCACGTCGTGCAGAACCGGAGTGCTTCCACGAGGGCGCGGCCCGCTACGAACTGATCGCCACCCTGCCGGCTTTTCGTGAAGGACTCGCCCGCTTGACCGAAGGTGCAACGCGCATGCGCATTGCGCTGATGTGCGCCGAGAAGGATCCCCTGACCTGCCACCGCAGCATCCTGATAGGACGCCGCCTGAAAGCATCGGGAATCGATGTGGCGCACATTCTCCACGATGGCGCTTTGGAAAGACACTGTGAAGCCGAGCAACGCCTGATGCTTGAGGAAGGCATTTTTCCTGGGCAGCTCGACATGTTTGGTGGTGACAGTGACTTACATTCACTAGAAACTGCCTATACCCGTCGGGGAGAGAAAATCTGTTTCCGCAGCGCACAGGACAATGGCGATGAGACTATTCACGATTGGCTTCACGCGTAAGAGTGCTGAAACCTTTTTCGGCATGCTCAGGTCTGCACAAGTTGCAAAGGTGATAGACACCCGCCTTAACAACACGTCGCAATTAGCTGGTTTTGCGAAGCAAGACGACCTCCGATTCCTTTTGAAGGCTGTAGCGGACATTGGCTATTCTCATGAGCCACTCCTGGCGCCGAACAAAGACCTCCTGGATGCATACAAGAAGAATCAAATCAACTGGGGTGAGTATGAAGACATATTCCGCAGGCTGATGGCTTCTCGCCGAGTCGACCAGGTCATGAACCGTGGACAGTTCGACGGTGGCTGTTTACTATGCAGCGAGGAAAAACCGGACCACTGTCATCGTCGCCTGGTAGCTGAATACCTTCGTGAGCATTGGGGAAACGTTGAAATAGTTCATCTGGTCTGATTGCCCGGCAAGCTTGCCAGGACGCAGACTCAACGATTGAGTTTCTATCCTGCGGGTGTTCCTAGACCTGAAGGATCTTGTTTCCAATGTCCGCCCGTTGCACCAAACTCGCTGCCTGGCTCGAACTTCCCGACATCGGCTCTAGTGCCGATCTTGGCATCCTCAAAAAGGCACTGGCCGAACGGGGCGTGAATGCGCGGGGCTGGCGAATCTACCTGGACCACGGGGATGTCCTATTCGCTCCACTTGAGAAGCATTGGCTCGACCACCATTCCGCAGCCAACAAGGCAGTGCTCGCCAGCATCTGGCTGCGTCTTCTTCAGTCCTGCGAAATGGACGTTCCTCCCCCCCTCGCGCTGAGCGAGTCGATTTCCCGATGGAATCTCCCCGGCCGGGGTCTTGGTCACATTCCTCCACTGTTCCTGCGGGCGGCCTGGAAGGCCACGATGGCCGCGGAGTATTCAGGCCACAACGTTGAACGATTTGTCGCAGACGAGATTGTTCCCCTCGCGCAATGGTTCTTTGGCAGCGGAGCATTTCGCTCAATGACGGCTGGCCAACTCAAAGCTGGCTGGGAGTCGTTACGGGACAAGTTCAGGGAAGCTTTGCTGACCATCCACAAGGACGATCAGGATTGGCCCCCTTTCCTCCTGAAGGTTGATTCTTCCGGGTATCGCTTCGCCGCACTCACCAGCGAGGCAGCGCTGGAACTGGAAGGGCAGGTCATGGCCCATTGCATTGGTGATTACGATGATCGATGCCGAAACAGTCAGTTGCGTGCCTGGTCGATCAGGGAAATCAAGAGCAACCTTCATGTGGGATCGCTCACCGTGACCGAAGCCCGTCCTGGAGAATGGATGATCGACATTATCAAGGGACCGCGTAACTCTACGGTTGATAAAAGAGTCGAGCAGGCTGCCATGGGAGTGGTGTGGGCCCTCGAGGATGCCTATGCCCAGGTACGGCAGATCAGGAAAGCGATGGATTCGGCACGTTCCCAGGCAAAAGTGAGCCGCCCGGTTTTAGAGGACATTGAAGATGACTGCTGCATCCCCTTCTGATCGCGGGTTTGTCATGGCCGAGGCATTGTCTCCCCTGCTCCAGGCGCGTCCTCGTCGTCAGATACCCAATCGACGAGTGCAGCGCCTGTCCGACGAACTCGGCTTCGCGTTTTCGCGGCTTGAGCGGAACACGCTCAAAGCGTGGGGGATACGCTCCTCCACGCGCCTGTTGATGCTGGCCGGACAGCGTGTCGGTGGTCTGGCGCGGCTGGCGACTTTGCTTGCCCGCTATGGGAGTGGAGAACTTTCCGGTCTATTTTCCGCCGTCGCACAACGACGTCTCATGACCCATTTGGGTGACCGTTCCGCCGCCGCCATCGATGGCACGCTGGCCATTGGGCGTGATGGAGGCCATCTTCTTGCCGGCATCGCCAAAGGACTGCTCAACGATCCAAAGAAAAATGCCCCGGCCGTTCTGGGAGCCGTCCTTGGCTTTTCTGCCGGTTCGGGTGGGCTTGACGCGAATGGCGGCATCCCCGATCTTGATCTCCTGGCCGGTATCGGTGCGCATCGTTCGCCGATCACGCACACGATCATCGCCGGCATAGTCGTTGAGGGGCTAATTCTCGCCACTGCCGATCTTGCCGCGGAAATCCATGAGCGTCTTCCCGAGGATCATGATCCGCTCTGGGACAGCCTGGCGACTATCGGGCGACCTCTTTCAGAGAACTTGGCCATTGGCACCAGCGCCGGGTTGGCCTGGCATTTACTGGCGGATGCTTTCGTTCAGCCAGGAACCTATCACGACCTGCCCATCGACATGCCGATGGAGGCCCACCAGGCCATGTTTGCCGCCAATGGTGCGGCCGAAGGCATGCATGCTGCCCGGCAGACAGAAAAACATCTTCCGCTAACCGTCGAACACGATGGTCTCCGTGCAAAGTCCCCGGGGCGGAAAGTGGTAGATGCCGTCGGCAACGCCGCCTCAAGTACCTTCAGTGCAGCCGCTGAGCAGATAACGGCCTTCGGCAGAAAGCTGTGGAAATGAACGATGCACAAGCTCACCTGGCGAGCCCTCAACACTTCATCATCCCCTTCTTTCATGGGTGAGAAACCTTATGGCATCCGTCAATAAAGTGATCCTGATCGGCCACCTGGGTGCCGACCCGGAAATGCGCGCCTTTTCCAATGGCGACGCCGTGTGCAACCTCCGTATCGCCACCTCCGAACAGTGGAAAGACAAGGCCACCGGCGAGCAACGCGAAAACACCGAATGGCATCGCGTCATCCTGTTCCGCCGCCTGGCCGAAATCGCCGGCCAGTACCTCAAGAAAGGCTCGCCGGTGTTCATTGAAGGACGACTGCGCACCCGCAAATGGCAGGACAGGGACGGCCAGGAGCGTTACACGACCGAGATCGAGGCCAGCGATCTGAAAATGCTCGGCAACGCTCCGACGGGTGCAACTGGCTCCCCACGTCCGGCCACGGCACCCGCTCATTCTCAGGTTGACAGCCCCACCCCCTTCGATCCGGGTGACTATCCGTTCTGAGCCCCATGTCGCTGCCCACCGCCTCCACTTTACCCACGGCATTCAAACAATGGGCCGTGTTTCCCGACCTGACCCGACGGAACGGGCTCGCCTCTCCCCAGCGGTTCCGCCTGCTGGTCGAAACGGCCGGTGGCCGCCTGCTGATCGCATCAATCACCTTGCGCACGCCACCGGACGCTGACCTCGCGAATAAGCTGGCGACGGTTGCGGACGACCGGAGGCTTGCGGATCAGCCGGCACGGCGCCTGCAGGGCGAGTTTGAGGCGCGGCATGGCCAGACGCTCGAACTGCACGAAGTCGATCTTGACCTCGACGATCCCGTCGCTCTGTCCGGAATCGTGGCGCGTTGTCTGGTCGAGCAGATCCGGAAAGTCCCTCCGGGAGCACAAGCTTTCCGGCCGCCACGGCGCGAGGACGTCGAAGACCACTGCCGGAAGGAGTGGAAGATCATTCAATCGCGTTTCATCGAAAGCCTCGACCCCGATGCGGTTCGGCAGGCCCGCGCCATGGGCGGATTGACCCCCGCCACCTACTCTTATGTGATGACGGTCGATGCCGACATCCGCCGTAACCGTGCCCAGGCGGTACGGGTCTTCCCACTCATCCGCCCGGTTCTGATGGCCCCCGAGTGCCGACCAGTGCGCGAAGCGGTTGATCGGGGGGCATCGCTCATCGATGCGCTGGCTGCCCATTGGCAGGTCCCCAAGTCCATGGTCAAGACACTGCGCGGCATCGACCTCAAGGATCTGGGAATATTGGCCGGGCGCCTGCCGGTCATCTTCCGGCTGCTTGCCGAGATTCCCGCCAGTTGGTGGCCGCGTTCTGCGGACACCTGGCAGTCGTTTGCGGAAACGGTTCAGACCATCCAGAGGGTGTCGAAGCGACCAATTTCATCGGCGGCCAACCAGCTTTGGCTGATCGACCGCGCCCGGCAAGGCTATGCGGCGGAGGCACACTCTCCTGAGGACTACGTTCGCATGGGCGAAGACATCGAGGAGTTCATGGACCTGCTCCGGCAGGCGCTCGAACATGTGGCCGCAGCGCTGCGTCAGAAACCCAAGACGGCTCGCCTTGATCCTTTCCAGCAGATGTCGGCGCTGCGGATCGGTCTGGGTCTGGAAAAACTCGCACACACAGCCCGCCGCTTTGCCGACAATTACCGGCGCGCCGTAGAAGCCTTCGCCCGCGAGGCAGAACTGTGGAATGGCCTGCGCTGGCCGGTGATCGGTCGGGTGGAACCGCGCGTCCATGCGGGGATGCTTGTCATTCCTTTGCAGTCGCCCGAGGATCTGCGGCTGGAAGGGCAGCGCATGCAGAACTGCGTCGCCAGTTATGTCGAGGACTGCCTGCGCGGACGTTGCCAGATCTGGTCGCTGCGCCTGACCGACGGCACACCCTTGAGCACCCTGGAGACACGAACCCGAACAGACAAGGATGGCTTGAACACGATCAGAGTCGCCCAGCACAAGGGTTTTGCGAACGCCCCGCCACCCCCTGCGGCACGTAGGGCACTTCAGGAGTTGATGCTGGATCTGCATACCGACAAGACAGCTCTCGCGACGTATCAGACCTGGCGGCAATCCGTATTGCGGCGCCCACTCTCCGAACGACAGCGGCACGCCATCATGCAACCGGTTCTCGTTGCGCTGGAAGAAACACTCAAGGGCAAGTGGTCTTGGCACAGACTGATCGCTGAACGACCCGAGATCGCAGTCGGAAATCAACCGTCAGCCTGAGGGAAGAAGCCTGGAAATGCGCACTCATTTATTGCCAGTTGACAACGACAGTCTTTATGTCTTTAATGACTGTCATGAACGATACCTCCACCTACTCCATCGACGAACTCGCCTCCTTGGCAGAGATGTCTCGCCGTACTGTGCGGTTCTACATCCAGGAAGGTCTGCTCGACCGCCCGGTTGGCGAAAAGCGGGCCGCCCATTACACCTCCCGCCACTTGGACCAGCTGCTGACGATCCGCAAGTGGCAGCAGGCTGGCCTGTCCCTGGACCGCATCCGCGAAATCCTCACCACCCCCCCCTCTGGACTCTTGCCGCCACCCAAACCACGGGGGGCGGGCACGGTGGAGGTGTGGAGCCATCTGGTGGTAGCCGACGGACTGGAAATTACGCTCGAACCCGGGCGTTCCGGATTAAGCCCGGAACAGGTTCGCGCCTTCTTCCGGGGGGCGATGGCGCTCTATGAACACATTCGACACGAGAACAAGGACAACAACCATGAACACTGACCCTCTGCCCGAATCGATCCTGCGTGCCCTGGACGGCACGTCCGTTCCCCTCAAAGGCGTCGGCATTCGCGGCACCCTGCGTGACCTGGCCGCTGAAATTGCCGTTGAGCAACGCTACGCCAACGAGACCCGCACCCACATCGAAGCGGTTTACAGCTTCCCCCTGCCGATCGGCGCGGTGCTACTGTCGCTGGAGGTCGAGATCGGTGATCGCCGTCTGTCCGGCCAGGTGGTCGAAAAGCAGGCCGCCGAAACGAAATACGAAGCAGCGGTCAGTGGTGGTGACACCGCCGTCATGCTGGAGCTGACCGGCCCAGGGCTTTACACCATGAACGTCGGCAATCTGATGGCTGGCGAAAGCGCGGTGATTCGCTACCGCTATGCCCTGCTGCTGTCCTGGCAGGGTGACCGCGTGCGTCTGCTGTTGCCGACGACCATCGCGCCCCGCTATGGAAGTGCCGAACGCGCCGGTCTCCAATCCCATCAGATTCCGGAATCAAGCCTCCGGGTCGACTACCCGCTGGACTTTGATCTGGAAATCCAAGGCGAACTGGCCGGCAGCGCCATCAGCAGTCCGAGCCACGCGGTGGCGATGACGCGGACTGAACAGGGACTGCGCATCACCCTGGCGGGCAACGCCACTCTGGATCGCGACTTCATCCTGATGCTGCGCGGCGAGCAGGCCAGTGCTGCCCGGCTTCTGCCGCACGGGGATTTCCAGGGACGGCAGATTGCCCTGGCCTCTCTGCGCATTCCTCCCTCTGCCGATCAGGAAAAGGTCCCGCTGCATCTCAAGATCGTCATCGATTGCTCGGGGTCCATGGCGGGCATGAGCATCGCCCAGGCTAGAAAGGCCGCGCTGGCCATTCTCGACCAGCTGCGTCCCGACGATTGCTTCAACGTGACGCTGTTCGGTAATGACTACCGCCACTTCTGGCCAGACATGGTATCGGCCAACGCCCGACATATCTCGCATGCCTGGCAGCGTCTGGAGCAACTGGATGCCGATATGGGAGGCACCGAGACGAACCGTGCCTTGTGCGGGGTCTATCAAATCGGCAAGACGCCCGGACGCATGCAGCGTTTCAAGAACAGCGTGGCCGACAAGGTACGTGCCGTCGTCGGCGCCGGACATCCGGCAGTCAATTTGCAGCCGCAGATTCTGCTGATCACTGACGGGGAAGTCTGGGATTACGCGCAAATCGTCAAGGATGCGGCGGCTTCGAGACACCGGGTGTTCACCGTCGGCGTCGGCATGGCGGTCGCCGAAGGTCTGGTCAGCGAACTGGCGAAAGCTACGGGGGGCGCCTGCGAGTTGGTGTCGCCGCAAGAGGGCATGACCGAGAGCATCCTCGGCCAGTTCCACCGCATGCGCCAAGCCAGAATCCGCCAGGCGAACATCGCCTTCGATGTGGCTCCGGCCTGGATGACCCCCATGCCGGCCACGCTCTTCGCTGGCGATACGGTGCATGTCTTCGCCGGCTTTGATGGAAAGCGTCCGCAACATATTGTCCTCACGGCCAGCGATGAAACTGACCAGGCGCTGACCACCGAAGCCAGGGTCGAAACCACCGACTGGATCGAACTGCCACGCCTCGCCGCCGCACAACGTCTCGCGGAGAGTCAGACGGAACAGGAACAGACCCGCCTTGCGCTGGATTACCAACTCATTACCGAACACACGAACTACATCGTGGTGGCGGAGCGTGAGGAAAAAGCCGAGGATTTACCGGTGCTCGCCAAGGTGCCGCAGATGATGGCGGCGGGATGGGGGGGGCATGGCGTTGTGGGGGCAGCAGCCAACATGAGTTACGTGGACAGCCTGCAAACCATCGATGGCGTGTCAGATTGTATGTGTTGCAGTAGTAGTCGCCCGACTTCACGCGCCTCGGCCTTTGAGGTGGGCTTGGCTAGTATCGACATCCCGGCGTTCCTGCGAAGATCGTCCGACGATTATTCCTCTGCCCCAGCAAGGACTCCCGCAGCTTACGTCGCACGGGAATCGGAGTTTCACAGTGATTCGTCGGCTGCGAGCGAGCCACGAACGACCGAATCTCCCGGTGAGTTCATCGACAACCTTCAGTCGTCATTAGGCACCCTCCTCAACTTTGGTGAGCTACCCGACTCCATTGATGAGCTAGCCAGGTTCGGTTTGCCTGAAGGCATTAGCCATGCCCTGCACGGTTTCGTCGATGATCTGACCACCGAACGGCACGTGGTCGGCGCTTTCCTGATGGAACTGATGCAATCTCCAGCATTGGCAGAGCGCTTCCCCCGAGGCTTCAAACGCCTTATCCTCGGTTATTGGCAACGCTGTGGTGGTCAGGAAAACCTGCTGGCGGAAATGAAATCCTGCATCGCTGGCATAACGGCCAATGATTGGGGTGGTTTGATCCGTACCGCTGCGCCGGCATCAAGGGAGATTGCCGCGTAATGCCCACCGTGAGCACCCTCCCATGAATGCCTGGACACCTGTATTCATATATTTGACGGGCGCACTATTGGTGGCGCTTCGAATGGGATGGCATATCCACTTCCGCTTGGACAAGTATGACTGGGAATATTGCGATGTAGGGGAGGCCTTCTGGTTCGCTGTAATCCTGTGGCCATTGTTTCTGCTCAAGCCGATACTCTTGATTCATCCACAGTTCTCTGAACCTTGGTGGCGCGAGGGAAGTGCTGAGGCCGAGCGAGAGATGGATCGTCTGGAGGCGGAACTGCCGCCCTGCACTGAGTTCATCCGCTTCTCCCCGGAACACGACAAATGGGGCGAGTGCAGCGGTGAGTTCGTCTTTGCTGCCGGTGAAGTGGCGGCGATCATGGAAAAGCGTTTAGCCGAACTGTCGGCAGAGGAACAAGGGCGCTACTCAGGCATTCTGAAATGGCTAAACCAGCGCGATATTTCGCGTATGGACCTGATCGATGTGCCAACCCCATGGCATTACTGGTTCCTTAACGTGGCCATCGGGATGGTGAACCGCCAACTGGGTCAGGTCAGATGCCGCCAGTGTGACAAACCCGTACCACACGAAGATGTTTCTCTTGACTGGCAACCAAAGGGCCGAAGGGGCTCAGGATGGAGTTTCAACGTTTGGAGTTGTCCAAAGGGGCACAAACTGCTGACCAAGGACTTCATTCATATCTATGCTCCTTCAGCACCAGCAGCCTATGACACTGTTTCAGAAAATTAACTGGGCAGAACCTGCATGAAGATGCGTTTCTAGCCTATCAACACATGTGGAGGAGTTCAGTGTGGGTGCAATAGCGTTGTCAGTGGTCTGCGAGAAATGCCATGGCAGGTATCCCGTTGCGACAGGCCGATATCGATATGTGTATGCATTCGATGATGGCAAGCAACTACGCATACCCACGCTGCTCGGCTACTGCAACGACTGTCATGGCTATAAATACATCGAGGATCTTGCATTCGATATGGCTGATGTTATTGGTGAGCTTTCCGAGGTTCGTTCAGTACTGGCGTCAATCAAGGAAGAGAAAGGACTTCTCTCATCGAAATTCGTCCGCGATGATTACAACCCACCCAAGCCGCTGGACATATCCGACATTTACCATATTGCTGAAGATCTGGATCAGGTCATTCAACGATATCGGTTTCAAGCGCTCAGAACTGCTCCTCCCCGATGCCTGGAATGTGGTGGGCACAATGTGGATGTTGTTGAATCACACCGGGTTACGACTTCCCCATTCGATAAGCCGAAACTGACGCACCCCGGATGCGGTGGTGCAATGCACTACGAGGCCGAAGGCCACATCATGTACAGACACCTGCCACCAATCAGAAGATATTCGATCGAAGGGGTATTTATAGACAGCTTTGATCCAAAGGAAGAAGCATGACCGCACAAATCGGCGAAAACTGACCTCAGTGGCAGAGAGCTAAGGACAGAATCGGCGAATTCTCCACGGCGCTATTCGAGCGATACACGAGGAGAGGAGTGAGAAAGCACTGGTTGCGGCTTTGGCTGAGATGTACGCCCAAGGAGTATCGACCCGCAAGGCCAAGGCTATCACCGAGGAACTGTGCGGCCACAGCTTCTCGGCCAGGGCGATCAGCAGTAGCAATAAG
>CAZAWN010000092.1:0-10790 GCA_964488825.1 uncultured Methyloversatilis sp.
GACGCCGCGCTGCGCGCCAACCGCCTCGGCCTGCTGGCGACTTTGCATCAGGCGATGAATCGCGTCGCCGATCTGGCCAAGCTGAGCGCATAGGATAGCCCATGCCCAGCAACAAACTGATCGTTCTTGACCGCGACGGCGTCATCAACCATGACTCCGACCTCTACATCAAATCGCCGGACGAGTGGGTACCGATTCCCGGCAGTCTGGAGGCGATTGCCCGCCTGAATCAGTGGGGTTACCGCGTGGTCGTGTGCACCAATCAGTCGGGGATTGGCCGCGGGCTGTTTGGCATGGACACCCTCAACGCCATTCACGAGAAAATGATCAAGGCGGTATCGCATGTGGGCGGCAGCATCGATGCCGTGTTCTTCTGCCCCCACACCAACGCCGACGCCTGCGACTGCCGCAAACCCAAGCCCGGCATGCTCAAGGAAATCGCCGTGCGCTACAACCTCAAACTCACTGGCGTGCCGGTGATTGGCGACAGCTTGCGCGATCTCGAAGCGGCTGTGGCGGTCGAGGCACAGCCCATCCTCGTCCTCACCGGCAAGGGCAAGAAGACGCAAAAAGACCCCGCCTTGCCCAGTCACAGTTTCGTCTTCCCCGATCTCGCCTCCGCTGTTGCCCACCTGACGACATGACCTTTCTGCGCTCCCTGCTTTTCTCGGTTTTGATGGCCATCCCGATCGTCTTGACCGTGACGGGTTTGTTGCTGACTTTCTGGCTTTCGCCGCGCCAGCGCCGCTTGTTTGCCATGCCGATGGTACGGTCCATCCTCTGGCTGATCCGCCATGTGCTGGGTATCGAAACGCGTGTGCTCGGCGCGGAGAACATTCCCGCCGTGCCCTGCGTGATTCTCTCCAAGCACCAGTCGGCATGGGAAACCTTTGCGTTGCAGACCATCTTCACGCTCACCGTCTTCGTCTACAAGAAGGAACTGCACTGGGTGCCTTTCTTCGGCTGGGGCATCAAGCTGATGCCCTTCGTCGCCATTGATCGGGGTGCCGGCAAGGCCGCCTTGAACCAGGTGGCGGAACGCGGCAAGCGACGACTGGCAGAGGGCTATAGCGTGGTGGTGTTCCCCGAAGGGACACGCGTCGCACCAGGACACAGCCTGCGCTACAAGGTCGGCGGCGCCTACCTGGCGGTTGCCGCCGGCGCACCGGTCTCGCCCGTCGCGCTCAACTCGGGCGAGTGCTGGCGGCGCAATGCCTTCATCAAGCAGCCCGGCACGGTGACCGTCAGCATCGGCCCCGCCATCGACACAGTCGGCAAGACCGCCGATGAAGTCAATCGACTGGCCGAAGCGTGGATGGAGGCCGAGATGCGCCGCATCAGTCCGCATCTTTACCGCGATGGCGCGCCGCTCCCCGCAACTGACGCTGCGGCTTGATGCTGCCGCCGCTGCCGCCCCGCCCTGGCAGACGGACGGCAGGATCGCCTACCTCGGCGCCAGTTTGAAGTTAAAGCTGGATACGACCGCACCCGAGGCGGTACGCATCGACGATGAACTACACCTCCCCCTGCCCCCGGCGGCAACGCCGCGCCAGATTCGCGACGCGGCGGAGAGCTGGTTGCGCGAAGAGGCGCTGCGCATCATGCAGAACTCGGCGGCGGCGGTACGGCATGATTTGCGCGTCGTGCTCTGCTACGGCAAGCGCAGCGACTGGGCCAAGCGCGAAGGCAACCTGCTGCGCTGCCACTGGCGACTGATCGAACACCCCTTGCCAATCATCGAACAAGTACTTGGCCGGGCGACGTCGCGCGGGCGAGCGCAAACGCCCGCCACCGACTCCACCGATCTGTTCGTATGCTCCCGATGACGGATCAACTCAGCCTCTTCCGCCTGTCGCCGCCCACATCAGGCGCTGCCAGTCCGTTGCGTCACATCGTGCTGGCGGGCCGACTCGTCTCGTTTCGTTTGCGACGCGACCGTCGCCGGCTAGCCTTGCGCATCGACGAACGTGGTCTGGCCGTCGGCGCCCCGCGTCATGTCACCCTCAACGACATCGAAGCCTTTCTCCACCAACACGCCGCCTGGGTAGTGGAGAAGCTCGACGAACACGCCAACCGCTCGGTGCACCGCCATCTGCCGATTCACGAAGGCGCGCGTCTGCCGTTGCTGGGGGAAGATGTCTGCGTGCGCATCACCGCGGGCAGCAATCGCGGCTATTGGAGCGAGAGCGCTACCGGGGGTGAACTTTGGCTCGCCGCGCGACCCGCCGCCGATCTCGCGCAACTGGCACGGCGCGCCCTGCAACGCCGCGCCCTTGAACATTTCCGTCCACGCCTGGCTGCCTTGGCAGCGCAGCTCGGCCAGCCACTGCCGCCACTGGCCTTGAGCGCCGCACGCACACGCTGGGGCAGTTGCAGCGTCAGAAGCGGCATCCGTCTCAACTGGCGGCTGATCCACCTGCCGCCGGAATTGATCGACTACGTCATCGCGCACGAAACAGCGCATCTGATCGAGATGAACCACAGCCCGCGCTTCTGGGCGGTAGTCGAAACGCTCCACCCCGACTGGCGCACGTCGCGCCAGGAACTGAAACGGCTTGGAGCCGCCCTGCCTTTGATTTAGGCGACCGGCTCGTCCGGATCGCGGAAACGGGCACGAATCTTCAGCACTTCTTCGCGTGCGGCCATGAATGCATCGATACAGCGCGGATCGAAATGCGATCCGCTGCCGGAACACAGAAATTCCCAGGCGCGCTCCAACTCCCAGGCCGGCTTGTAGGGACGCGCCGAGGTCAGGGCATCGAACACGTCGGCAACGGCAACAATGCGCCCGAAAAGCGGAATGTCTTCACCTTTCAAGCCGCGCGGATAACCGCTGCCATCGAATTTTTCGTGATGGGTGCGGGCGATCTCGGCCGCCGTCTGCAACGTCGGCGCAGCCGAATCGCGCAGGATTTCCCAGCCAATACTGGCATGCAACTTCATCACCTCGAACTCTTCCGGCAAGAGCTTGCCCGGCTTGAGCAGGATGGCATCGGGCGTACCCAGCTTGCCGACATCGTGCATCGGCGCAGCTTCGAGGATCAGTTCCTGTTGCGACTTGTCGAGCCCGATGCCCGCGGCGATGAGCTTCGAATAATGCGCCATGCGCTGGATGTGCGCTCCGGTTTCCGGGTCGCGGAACTCGGCCGCTCGCGCCAACCGATACACCGCCTCGCGTTCGCGTTCGCGGATTTCGGCGGTGGCCTTGGCCACCTCGTCCGCCAGCCAGGCCGCACGGTCCGCCAGCGCCAGATGGCTGCGACGAATCGCCAGCATGTTCTTGACGCGCGAAGTGAATTCAATGCGATCAATCGGTTTGGTAAGGAAATCGTTCGCGCCACTCTCGAGGGCGCGATAGCGCACTTCCTTCTCGTGGTCGGCGGTCACCATCAGGATCGGCACTTCAGCCTTTGCCGGTACCGCCCGAAAACGTTGGATGAACTCGATGCCGTCGGGCGCTGGCATCATGTAATCGACAATCACGAGATCGACCGGGTTATCAATGCACCATTGCAAACCGGCCGAAGACTCGTAGAAGCCGAGCGGCTGGCAACCTTCGATGCGATTGACCAGCGCCTGCATCAGCGTGACGTTGATCTGGGTGTCATCAACGATGGCGACTTTCATGGGTATCTCCGAATGGGGATAGTCTTGGCAGTATCAGTGACGGGAAGTCAAGCAGCAGGTAGTGCAGACTGCGTAGCAAGAAAGCGCTCAAGGTGGCGGTCGGCAATGCTGATATGACTCACAAACCAGTCTAGCAGGAGAAATTGACAACGGAACGCAAGGCGCAAGGCGGATACCTTGTTTTCCCGAATATCTTGCGCCAGGAGGCCAAGAAACTCGCGAAACTTGCGATGCTGTTGGCTGTGTTCCATATAGGTGGGGTAGGGATACGCCTGACAGACCATCAACTCTTCCTCGGCGACAAAGTGTTGCACGGTGGTTTCAAGCAGATTGCGGACCAAGCCCTCTGCCAGGGCAAGCGACTCCTTGCGCAGCGCTTCCGCCAAAGCCAGGATGCCTTCAAATATGAGGGAATGAACGTCATCCAGATCGGTGCGACCGAGTCGATACTCGGCGCGCCAGACATCGAAGTCGCCCACTTCCGCGAGAGTAGCGTCCCCGTGAAGCACAGCCGGCTGGCGACAGCGATGCCAATACACCTCCGCTGGCGTATCCATCGGATTGAGTTCGAGACATTCCTCGAACAGACGCAAGGCTTCTTGCATGCGCTGGAAATGGTAATGGGCCAGAGCCTCCTCGAAGATATCGAGAGTGGCCAGTTTGGCGAGCTTAATCGGCGCCGGATCGCCATCGAACACTTCGTAAATCGACTGCGCGAGATGCTTGCCGCGCACACGTACTCGGTCGACGAAACGGATTGAATAATCCTTCGGATGACGGATGCTGTTGAGCGTGTGCTGGGTAATCAGGATCGGTGTGCGGTAGATTTTCGTGAGCGTTTCGACACGCGAGGCGAGATTCACCGCATCGCTGATAACCGTTACCTCCATGCGGTTGTGTCCGCCGATTACACCCAACATCAGCAAGCCCGAATTCAGGCCGATACCGATGCGTACTGGCTGTTCGAGCAGATGCTCGGAGGGGTCGAGTCCGAGGGCGGCAAGCACGTCGGGGCGGCGTGCGTTGAAGGCTTCGAGTTCGGCCAGCATGGCCAGTGCGGCCTGCAGGGCATCGTCACCGCGCGCCGGGAATAACGCCATCACCGAATCGCCGATGTACTTGTCAATGAACCCGCCGTGCGCCAGCACGACCGGCTCCATGCAACTCAAGTAGGCATTGATGAAGCCGAAGCACTGTTGCGGCGACATGCGCTCCGACATCGAGGCGAAGCCGCGAATATCGGAGAAAAGAATGGTCATCTTCTTCTCGATCTGATGCCCCAGATCGAGTTCCAGGACGCTTTCCTTGCCCAACAGTTTGAGAAGCATCGGCGGGACAAAGCGCTCGAAGACAGCCTGAATCTGCGCCAGTTGTCGCTCGGCACTATCGCGCACACCTCCCATGGCCGCCCCTGGGCTCGGCACATTCTCCGGCGCTGTATCCCGATTCGCTGTCATGGCTGGTGTCTGGGCATTGCGTGTGACCATCGCAGGACGCTTCCGTCAATGCGGGGAAAGCCGCTATGCGTCCTCCGATAATGGTAAAGTTTCGCCATTATGCGTCAGACACTTGATGGGAGAAAGTAATGCGTTACGCCACCGCGCTGCGAGGCGCTCTTCTGCTTGCCCTGTCTCTGCCAGCCTTGGCCCAGACCAAACTTTCCAACTCCGAACTGGATGCCCTGACGCGCGGTTGCAAGGCGCTCTCGCAAAGCGCCGAGAACCAGCTTTGCACCTCGGCAATGGTCAAACTGAGAAAGCCTAAAGCCGTCGAAACACGGCAGGAAGTACTGACCAGAACGGCCAACCCGATCGAGTTCATGGGCATCCAGATCGGCAATCCTGAACACGCTGACGATGTCGTCGCCTTCTGCAAACACGAACGTAGGCGGAATTATCCCGAGGTTTGCGACCGGTTGGCGCCCGGCTTCGAGCAGTTGGGCGTCATCGCCGATTATGGTCCGGTCAAACGGGCCATCGTCACCTACAGCATCGCCAACGATGGCGCCCTGGAAATGGTCAGAATCCCCGTCAACAACTTCGACCTGATCGAACTCGTCAAGCTTTACACCGAACGCTACGGTAAACCGGACTTGCGCACCGAGACCCTACGCACGACCATGGGAGTTTCCTACGACGCCGTCACCCACAAATGGACTGATGAAAAGGGCAACCAACTCACGGTCGCTACGCGCTCAACGAATTATGATTACGGACACGTCCTGTTCGTCGCCCCCTCGGCCTTCACTCGTGTAGAACGCGACGAAGAAGACCGCAAGTCCACTGCACGCGGCAAGATGTAATTTCTTGCTGGAAACCCGGCCCCACTGGCGCGTCAAGTCGGCAAGCGATAACCGTATTCGTGACGGGCGAGCGGATCGCTGCCGAAGCGAAACTCCATACAGCGATTCCACAATTCGCTGGCGCGGCCTTTGGCAAGACGGCCCGCGAGTTCGAGAATTTCCATCAGTTCAGCCTGACCGCTGGAGCGAACTTGCTGGCAGGACGAACGCTCGAAAAATACATCGTGATAAAGGCACTTCTGCCAATACAGCGCCTCCAGCCCCTCTTGGTCGTCAAGCGGGGTAACCACGAGATCCTCGGCTTCAGGATGAGCATGTTGCCAATGGCCGAGAGTTTCGCGGTTAGTATCGATTACCCAGGAATATTTTTCGGGCGAACCGGGGCTAACGAAATGAATGCGGGCGTACATGATGCGTTGTTCTCCGTTGGGTGGTTACACATTGGAGCGACTAACGCAGTCCTTTGACAGCGGGTTGACAGGATGTGCGGCGGAATTACCGCCGGTAGCGCGTGGGATCTGGGCAGCCGGCGGCGGAAAAGCCGTCGCGACGCAAACGACAGGAATCGCACTCACCGCAGGCGCGGCCATCCCTATCCGCCTGATAACACGACACCGTGAGTGCGTAATCGACCCCCAGCGCCATGCCCTGGCGCACGATGTCGGCCTTGGCCAGATCGATCAATGGAGCGTGCAATTTCAAGCGGTGACCTTCGACTGCCGCTTTTGTCGCCAGATTGGCCAGGTTTTCGAATGCGGCGACAAAGGCAGGGCGACAATCGGGATAGCCGGAGTAATCCACGGCATTCACGCCGACGAAGATATCCTGGGCGCCGAGTATCTCGGCCCAACCGAGCGCGAGCGAAAGCATGATGGTATTGCGTGCCGGCACGTAGGTGACGGGAATGCCCGGGGTCAGGCCGCCGGTCGGTACCGCAATGGCCCGGTCGGTCAGCGCCGAGCCGCCGAACTGACCGATGTCGAGATGGACCACCCGGTGCTCCGTGGCGCCCAGCGCCGTTGCCACGCGTGCCGCCGCTGTCAGCTCGGCGGCATGGCGCTGTCCGTAATCGACCGAGAGGCAGTGGCAGAGATAGCCTGCCTGGCGTGCTATCGCCAGGCAGGTGGCGGAGTCGAGGCCGCCCGAGAGCAGCACGACGGCGCGTTTTTGGGTGAAATCAGCGACCACGCTCCTGTCCCCAAAGAATCTTGTGCAGTTGCAACTGGAAACGTACCGGCAAGCGATCTTCAAGAATCCACTGCGCCAGCGTGGCCGGTGGCAGGCTGTCCCAAACCGGCGAGAACAGCACGGTACAAATATCCCCCAGATGCCGTCCCGCCAGAGCCGAGTTTCCATGGCGGCCGTCCAGAACGTCTTTCGACCAGTCGTAATCCGCGCGCGAGGCGAGCACGAACTTGATCTCGTCACCAGATCGCAACAGCTCCAGGTTGCTCCAGCGGTTTTTGTCCGCTTCGCCCGAGTCGGGCGCCTTGATGTCCACAATGCGCGAAACCCGCTGGTCGACGCCGGCGATATCCAGCGCGCCAGAGGTTTCCAGGGAGACGGCATAGCCGGCATCGCACAGGGCGGTCAGCAAAGGCAGGCAAGCGGCTTGGGCGAGCGGCTCTCCGCCGGTAACGCAGACGGTCCTGCAGCCATAGGCGGCAACCCGTTCCAGAATCGTGCCGAGCGGCAGGCTGTCACCGCCGGAAAACGCATACGGGGTATCGCACCAGCGGCAACGTAGGGGACACCCGACCAGGCGGACGAAAACCGTCGGCAGTCCGGCGCGTGTCGATTCGCCTTGCAGGGAATGGAAGATCTCGCTGACGCGCAGCGCCGGAACAGCGGTCACCAACTGCGGTCACCGCCTCTTGGGGGCGAGGGTCTTGAGGCGAGCGCGGGCGGTTTCGGCAGCCGGGCTGTTCGGATAATTCTTGATCAGCAATTCGAGCGACTCGATCGCTCCTTTGACATCCTTCGCTTCAACCTGTGCGTTGGCGCGCCCGAACAAGGCGTCCGCCGCCTTGGCATCATTGGGCCAGGTGGCGGGCACCTTGCCATATACCTCAACCGCCTTGGCAAACAACTTCTGCTGGTACAGGCTGGAACCCAGCCAGTAGTAGGCATTCGGCAACAAGATTGCTTTGGGATAGGCGGTGATAAAGCTTTCAAATCCTGCCTGCGCTTCCTTGTACTTGGCGGCGCGGAACAGACTCAAGGCGGCCTCGTAATCGCGCATTTCGGCCTGTGGATCGGCCTTGGGTGCAGCAGGTTCCTGTGGTGCAGGAGCCGCGGCTGTTTCCAGCTTGCGCAGCCGATTATCAAGGTCCACGTAAAAGTCTTGCTGTCGCTTGTGGGCGGATTCCAGACTGTGGGTGAGCACCTCGATCTGGCCGGTGAGGCGCGCCATGTCGGCGCGCATAGCTTCAATCTGATTGGCGAAGTCAAGCTGGTTCTTACCCACGGCATCGATGCGCTGACGCAGCCCTTCGGTAGTCTGCTTCAACTCGGCGCGCAGATCGGCGACCTGTTTTCGCGCTTCCGAATCGCTGAGAAAGGCGTGAGCAGGCAGGGCGATCAAGAAGCTGCAGCAGAAAGCAAGGAAGCGTGGGGACATGAATCAGAACTCGCCGGAGTAGAGCATATCGCCACGACGGTTTTGCGCCCAACAGGATTCGGACGCTTCCATACAGGCGGGTTTTTCTTCACCCAGGCTGACAGACTCGAGTTGAGATTCCTTGACGCCGAGCAAGAGCATGGCCTTCTTGACCGCCTCCGCGCGCTTCTGGCCGAGCGACAGGTTGTATTCGCGGCTGCCGCGTTCGTCGGCATTGCCCTGGATCAGCATCTTCATCTGCGGATTTTTGGTGAGGAACTGGGCATGATGGCCGAGCAAGGCCTGGTAATCATTCTTGACGACATAACTGTCCAGGTCGAAGTAAATGCTGCGCTTTGAGAGCGGGCTGTTGGGGTCTTTCAAAGCAGCCATGCCATAGGCGTCGGGCAGCGCGGCTGCTACAGGCGAAGCAGTAGCAGCGCCTTGTCCGACAGCACCGGGATTGCGGTCTTCGACCTTGGCGCCATCTTGCTCCGGGCCGGTGGGTTGACTGCTGCAACCAGCCAGCAGGGCGAAAATGGTGAGGGGAACAAAAAGTGTCGATGTACGCATGGCGATAGTCCTGATACGAAAATTCATTATTTACTGAAGGGGCCCCATGCCGGCTCGCGGACATCCGCTGCCGGTATTGAAAGACGTTGTTTGACGCGTCCGTCGACCGAAACGGCGGCCAGAACACCGCGTCCACCGACTTCGGTGGCGAACAGAATCATGCGGCCATTGGGCGCGAAACTCGGCGATTCGTCTTTTGCCGTGTCGGTAAGCACTTGTACTTGGCGTGTAGCCAGATCCATCGCAGCAACACGGAAGCGACCGTCCTGGCGAGTGACGAAGGCGAGGGTCTTGCCGTCCGGCGAGAGGCGCGGCGTGACGTTGTAGCTGCCGTCGAAAGAAACGCGCTGCGCTGCGCCACCGGCCACCGGCTGGCGGTAAATCTGCGGGCTGCCGCCGCGGTCGGAAGTAAAGTAAATAAACTCGCCGTCAGGGGAGAAATGCGGTTCGGTGTCGATGCCGCTGGAGCTGGACAAACGCGTCAGACCGCTACCGTCGGTGTTGACGAGGTAGAGCTGCGAGTTGCCGTCCTTGGTCAGTACCACCGCCAGTTTCTTGCCATCGGGAGACCAGGCCGGAGCCGAGTTCGAGCCCTTGAAATTCGCCGCGATATGGCGCCGTCCGGTAACAATATCGTGAACATAGACGACCGGCTTCTTCTGCTCAAAGGAGACATAAGCCAAACGGCTGCCATCGGGAGACCAGGTGGGCGAGATGATTGGTTCGCGCGAGGCGAGCGCCGGCACAGCGCCATTGCCGTCGGCATCGGCAATCTGTAGTTCGTAGCGACCGGCGTTTTTCACCACATAGGCGATGCGCGTGGAGAAGATGCCGCGTTCGCCGGTCAGTTTCTCGTAGATCGTATCGGCAATGCGGTGCGCCGTGGCGCGAATCTGGTTCGACGCATGCGTCAACGCCAGACCGGCGAGTGCCTCCTGTTTCTGCGTGTCGTAAAGGCGGAAGCGCGTTTCGTAGCGACCGTCGGGCGTGGCGACCAGCCGACCGGCCGCCAAGGCGTCGGCGCCTCGGCTCTTGAGGTCAGGATAGTTGGGCGAAGTGCTTTCGTCGAGTACCAAGCCGGTCGAGTTGACCAGGTTGAAACGGCCGCTGCGTTCCAGATCGGAGCGGATCACCGAGCTCAAAGCCTGGGAAACGACACGCTCACCGCCGAAGTCGGCGACAGCGAGCGGCAAGCGTTGCGCCCCGGTACCGGTGATCTCGATCGACAACTGGGCCAGCGCGGCGCTGGCGAGGCAGGCGGACAAAACGCCGCCGAGGAATAGGGATGTGAGCTTTTTCATAGGGTTGGGATTATACCCTTGCAGCCATGTCACTCTTCCAGCGGCCGGAATTTGAGTTCCAGGGTACGGTTGAACAGCTCGCTTTGAGCGGGTTTCGGCAAGGGGCTCGATTTGAGGATGGCGCGCTCGGTGGCGCCGTCCCAGGCGGGATGGCCGGAGGATTTCTTCAATTTGACCGCGAGCACTTCCCCGGAAGGCAGCTGCGTCACTTCAAAGACGGCTTCAGGGTTGCCTTTCAGGTCGCCCGGCAGGACGATATTGCCGCGCACCTTGCCCTTGATTCTGGCGATGTACTCGGCCAGGGCCGTTGCCTTGGCATCGTTGGCCCGCTGCGCTTTCAACTGGTCGAGTTCCTGGGCGGCGGAAGCGGCCGCTTTCTGGCGCTGCA
>CAZAWN010000093.1:0-10552 GCA_964488825.1 uncultured Methyloversatilis sp.
GGGTAGCGGGGCATCGCCACCGGGATCGCTACGAAGGTTTCGGAGTCTTGCACCACTTGTCCAACGCAGCGGTCAAGTTCATAAACACCAACGGTTTAGTTATGAAGTCGTCCATCCCGGCCGCCAGACAACGCTGGCGGTCCTCCTCATAGGCGTTTGCTGTCAGGGCAAGGATCGGCAGATGTCTTTGGTCATGGGCTGCCTCCCATTGTCGTATGCGTTTCGTCGCCTCGAAACCGTCCAGTACCGGCATCTGGCAATCCATCAGTACCAGATCGGGGCACAATCCGCTCTCAATCTTTTCGACCGCCTCCAGGCCGTTTTCAACGCTTTCGAAGCGCAGTCCCAGTTTCCCCAGCATGGATTCGGCGACGCGCCGGTTCATGGCATTGTCTTCGACGATCAACACCAGCCGTTGCTCACCTGTGAAGGTGGATGGTGCGGAAAACGCGCGTACGATTTTTCTGTTGTCGTCGTGGGTATTGACTTTTTCTGCCCGGATGCGAAACCAGAAGCGGCTACCCTGACCGGCTTCGCTGGAAAAGCCGATATCGCCGCCCATAAGCAAGGCCAGGTTGCGCACTATCGACAAACCAAGCCCGGTACCGCCATACTCCCGAGTGTTTGATCCATCGACTTGGGAGAAGGGCTTGAAAAGCAGGTTTTGCTTGTCCGTCGGAATACCGATCCCGCTGTCGGTGACCGAAAACTCCAGCGCAGCACCTGCCGAGCCAATCTCGACTTCTCGCCCTTCTATGCGTACGAATCCGACGGACGTAAATTTCAAGGCATTGCCGACAAAGTTCGACAACATCTGCCGCAATCGGTTGGGATCGGCGCGAAAGCGGGCTTCCGGAGCGCCCAGCCAAACGAATTCAAGGCGCAAACCCTTGGCACGGATCACCTCGTCGTAAAGGGCGGCGATCTCGCGAATCAATTGTCCGGGCTGAAAAACCGCGTTCTGCAGTTCAATCTTGCCCGCTTCGATCTTGGACAGATCGAGAATATCGTTCAATAGCGTCAGCAGGGTCTGGCCGGAATTGAGGATCACACGGGCATATTCCTGGCGTTCGCTGTCCTTCAGATCGGGCATAAGGAGCAGTTGGGCCATTCCCAGCACGCCGTTCATCGGAGTGCGGATTTCGTGACTCATGGTGGCAAGAAACTGGCTTTTAGACAAATTGGCGGCTTCGGCTTTCACTAATGCCACCTTCAGATCGTCGGCCATAGCACGCATTTCCACTGCCATGCGCAGCGAGCGATCAAGGGCGTCGTGGAAAAACTTGCTGCTTCTGAGCACAGCGAAGAGATACAAACAGGAGACGAAAGCCAATACCCAATCGTGAGAGCCACGCGCATCCAGGACCGCCGTGGCGATGATGGCGCTCATCACGGGAACAGCGTAGAAGCGGAAGGCCATCTGGACCGAAGAGAGCAAAGGAACGGCCCCTGCCACCATCCCTGCCAGAACGATCGCCACCAGCATTCTCGTCGAACCTGGCTCTGCGAGCATCATCGCGCTCCCGCCTGCCGCCCAAACAACCGCTGCAGTGAACGTCGCACCGACAGCCCGTCGTTTCCATACGTGTGCCAAGCGAGCATCCGAGGGGAGGGCAAGAAAACGACGTGCCAGTGCATAACGCCCGGCGGTGATGGCAATCGCCAAGACGGCCCAAACCACCGCCCATTGGGGTGGATTCGTTCCACCAAGCACAAACAGCAATACCGCGGCGTTAATGGCCACAACCGCTTGCGCTAATCCGGAATTGGTAAACAGCAACTCGACCTTTTCGAGATCGACAGCGTTATCCGATGGTTGCGTTGATTTCATTGGTATCTTGAGGAATCTTTCGCTCGGCGATCAGATTACCTGATCTTTGCAACAAGTGACTGCCGTCCCTCCAGCGCAGAGTTTCATGGATAGTTAGAAATCGGTCTTATTAATACCACCGATAATCTGTATTATGTCAAATTGTATCGATGAACGGTATTCTCCGTACGTCGATCAACGCGCTCCGGACTTACGCAACAACTCAGCTACCGCGCTATTGTTTGCTTTGATTGCCATTTCAAGAGCACTTCCTTCGACACTATCGACCATGTTAAGGTCGGCTTTCGCGTCGATCAGCAAACGCACCGAATCAAGTTGTCCACGCTTGGCGGCGAGCATCAGTGCTGTTTGCCGGTTGGGTGCAAGGGCATTTACGTCTGCGCCGGCCGACAGCAGCATCTTGACGATCGCACTTCGGTTCTCGAAGGCGGCGTAGTGCAAGGGATTCCAGCCGGGCTGATTGACTTCCACCTTGCGCTCAAGCATCAGTTTCGCTATTTCATCCAAACCTTGCAGAGCGGCAATCATCAGGGCGTTATCGCCATAGCGGTTGCGCTTGTAGGGATTGGCGCGGTTTTCAAGCAGAAATTTGGCTAACTCGAAGTTGTTTTCACGCACGGCGATCATCAGCAAGGTGTTGCCCTGCGGATCGGTGGTATTGATATCCATCCCACGCCTTAATAAATCAACCACTTGGGTGGTATTGCTCTGGTTGGCGGCAAACAGGATGTCGTCGTAAACGCCGGCACCAGCCGGATGACTGGTTGCGACGATCAGGGCGGCTACAAGGCTGGAAAGGGTAGTTTTCATTACTGGGCTTGCCGGAACAGGCGAAAGAAGTTGGCGGTCGTGGCCTCTGCAACAGTTTCCAATGCCAAATCACGCAGGCGGGCGATCTCTTGCGCCACATGCAGGACATAAGCGGGCTGGTTGATCTTACCGCGGAAGGGTACTGGCGCGAGGTAGGGTGAATCGGTTTCCACCAGCACTCTGTCAAGCGGCGCCCATTGGGCAATCGCTTTGAGGTCAACCGCGTTCTTGAAAGTAACTATGCCGGAGAACGAGATGTAGAAGCCCAAATCAAGCGCCCGCCGGGCGACTTCGGCGCTTTCAGTGAAGCAATGGAATACCCCGCCGACCTGCTCAGCGCCCTCCTCTTCAAGTACTCGCACGGTGTCGGCTGCGGCGGAGCGCGTATGGACAATCAGAGGTTTTCCGCAAGCCTTGGCAGCACGAATGTGCGTACGGAAACGTTCGCGCTGCCATTCCAGATCGCCGGTCAGTCGGTAGTAATCGAGACCCGTCTCGCCGATTGCGATTACCTTCGGATCGTCGGCCAGACTGACCAGTTCTTCGATGCTGGCTTCGCGGGCGGTTTCCTCTGTGTCGGGGTGGATGCCGACGGCTGCATACAGATTGGGCGCGCCGCGCACAATCTCGAGCATAGCCGGGAAGCGCTCAAGCGTCACGCCAGCGCAGAGCGCCCAGCCGACCTGATTGTTCTCCATTGACTCCAGCAGTTTGGGAATGTCTGCCGCAAGTTCCGGGAAATCAAGGTGGCAATGGGAGTCGACAAGTAGGGTCATGGAGATAGAGGTTTGAAGGCGCGAACGCACAGGTCTTCAAGGAAGAGACGCGGATTCAAGGGGTGATTCGCCCAGGCGCGCAATTGGCCGACCTGCTTCTGGGCCTGCATCAGTGCCGGCAGGGAAATGCGCAGCGCCTGCTGTTGCAGTGCCGCATGCGGAATGAAGCGCGCCGGTGCGCCGACCGCCAGACAACTCAGATCGAAAAGCCACTTTTGCACCGTTGCGACCAACTCATCCATGCTCAATGCGCTGTCGGTTTTGACGAGCGTTTCCCAGCGGGCTGCCTGGGCCAGCGGTTCGGCCGGTTTGAGCAGATCAGCCACCAGCGCATCGAGCGCCTTGAGTCGCCCGCTTTGCGCTGCTGCGGCCACTTCGAGCGGCGCATTGCAAAAGAAAGGCAGCCATTTCGCCTGCGCGGCGAGTTTGTTATCAGCCAGCCAGCCTTGTGCTTGAGCGTTGTCCGGACGGCCGAACATGATCCGGCGCGAACGGCTCAACAGTGTCGGCAATAGCCTACGCCAGCGATGAGATACCATTAAGAAATAGAATGATGCAGATGGTTCTTCAAGTATCTTGAGAAGAGCGTTGGCGGTAATTGCGTTCATCGTCTCGGCGGGGTCGATGATGCAGACGCGTGCGCCGCCCCGATGTCCACCGACATGAAAGAAGTCTTCGATGTCGCGAATCTGCTGGATGCGAATCTGCTTGCTGGCCTTCTTCTTGCCCTCATCCGCACCGGCGCCCTCCTCCTCGCTTTCGGCGGCCGCATCCGGCTGCAACAAGCGGAAATCGGGGTGTTGTCCATTCGCCATCATGATGCACGAAGGGCAGCTCCCGCAGGCAGGTTGGTGCGCCTGCAAGTCTTCTTCGCATAGCAAGCGGGCAGCTAACGCGTCGGCCAGCTCGCGCTTTCCAACACCGGACTGGCCGGCAAACAGCAGGGCATGCGGGAGTTGGGTCTGCGCCTCTGTCAGGCTATTCCATATCTGTCTATTAAGAACCATATCAGATAGATAGGATAACAAGTTCAAGTTGTTTCTGGATAGATCTCAGGCTCTCCCGAGAGTCGATTACTTTAACCCGCTGCGGCATTTGCGCTGCCCTGGCCAGGTAGGCGGCCCGCACGCGTTCGTGGAAATCGACCTGTTCCTGCTCGAATCGATCCAATTCACGACCGGCGCCGGCCATACGCTGGGAGGCGATTTCGATGGGCAGATCGAAGAGCAAGGTCAGGTCGGGATGAAAGCCTTGCTGAACCCAGGTTTCCAATTGCACCAACTTCTCGTTGCTCAAACCGCGACCGCCCCCCTGATAGGCAAAGCTGGCGTCGGTGAATCGGTCGCAGACCACCCAATCGCCGCGCATCAGCGCGGGTTGGATAACCTGATCGAGATGTTCGCGGCGCGCGGCGAACATCAGCAGGGCTTCGGTTTCGAGATGCATCTTTTCATGCAACAACAGGGCACGCAGTTTTTCTCCCAAAGCCGTGCCACCGGGCTCGCGTGTTTGCACCACGCTGCGTCCATGGGCGCGCAAGTGTTCGACCAACCAGCTCAGATGCGTGCTCTTGCCGGCGCCATCAACGCCTTCGAGCGTAATGAATTTTCCCTTCATTCTGGCTATCCCCTGCCCCGCTGATACTTATTCACGGCCCGATTATGCTCTTCGAGGGTACGCGAAAAGACGCTGCTACCGTCGCCGCGCGCAACGAAATAGAAATAGTTTGTACTGGGAGGTTGCAGCGTCGCCAGAATCGAGGCCATACCCGGCAGCGCGATCGGGGTAGGCGGAAGTCCGCCTCGGGTATAGCTGTTGTAGGGTGTATCGGTCTGCAGGTCGATCTTGCGCAGATTGCCATCGAACTTTTCGCCCAGGCCGTAGATTACCGTGGGATCGGTTTGCAACAGCATGCCTTTGCGGAGTCGATTGACGAATACCGAGGCCACCTTGCCGCGGTCGGCGTCGATGCCGGTTTCCTTTTCGACGATGGAGGCCATGATCAAGGCTTCGTCGATGTGGCGGTAGGGTACGGCAGGATCGCGGTTTTCCCAAGCGCTGGCAAGTCGCCGCTCCATGGCCTGATAGGCGCGGCGGTAAATAGCCAGATCGCTCGACTGGCGCGCGAATAGATAGGTGTCGGGAAAAAATCGTCCTTCGGGGTGGAGTACTGTCGCACCGATGCGGCGCAGGATTTCCGCATCGCTCAGTCCGGCGGTATCGTGGCGCAGATCGGGACTTGCATCGATGCGGGCGCGCATCTCGCGAAAGGTCTTGCCCTCGACGATGACAATCTCCGCTTGCGTTATGTCGCCGGCGGTAAGCTTTTCGAGCAGTTGCCATGCCGTCACGCCAGCGCCGACTTCGTAAGCGCCGGCCTTGATGTTGCGATCACGCCCAGCCAGCCGGCCCAGTAGCGCGAATTGCCAAGGCGGCACATCGACGCCTGCGGTCGCCATGGCTTGGGCAGCCGCTTTCAAGCCCAAGCCGGGACGAATGTCGAAATCGACGACATTCTGGTCATTGACTTTAAGCGGGACGGCCGCAGATGCGAACCACAGCATCCAGCCGGCGAAAGCCAGCAGGACCAGGAGGCCGATACCGGCCGTCGATAACAGAATGACGAGTACGCGCTTCATGAGAAGGCGGCTATGATAGCCGTTCAATAAAATCTGAGTTCGCCATGACCCCATCCACTTTCTATCTGCCCTTGGCCGACCATGGCCTGATTCGCGTCAGCGGCGCGGATGCCGCCAGCTTTCTCCACAACCTGCTGACCAACGACATCACCCACCTGCCACCGGACGGCGTGCGCCATGCGGGTTTCTGCACCCCCAAGGGGAGATTGATCGCGACCTTCACGATCTGGCAGGAAAAGAGTCTCGACGGCAGCGCCGACTTTCTGTTGCTGCTCTCGGCCGATATCTTGCCGGGCATTCTCAAGAAGCTATCGATGTACGTTTTGCGCAGCAAGGTCAAACTCGTCGATATTTCTGCCGAACGCAGCATGCTGGGGGTGGTCGGGTCGGATGCCGAGGCCTTGATCGGCTCACTGGCCCCCATGAGTTCCCTGCCCTTCGGTGGCGGCACGGCGCTGCGCCTCGACGCTCGGCGCTTCATTCTTGCGCTCCCAACGGACAACGCTCCATCGGTCACCTGCCGCTTGGCAGAAACCGCGCGTTCTGGAACCGCTGCCGATTGGCATCTGGCCGAAATCGAGGCCGGCCTGCCGCGTATCGTCGCCGCGACGCAGGAAGCCTTCACCCCTCAGATGGTCAACTATGAAGTCGCTGCCGTCGGCGGCGTCAGCTTCCAGAAAGGCTGCTATCCCGGCCAGGAGATTGTCGCGCGCACCCAGTACCTCGGTAAGGTCAAACGGCGCATGTATCGCGTCGTACTCGATTCAGCCTTTGAACCGGGGACGGACGTATTTACCCCCGAAGCAGGTGACCAGCATTGCGGCGCCATTGTGTTGTGCGCGCCAGCAGTCGAAGGTGGCTTTCAGGCGCTGCTGGTTGTACAGACCTCGGGCATGGAGGCCGATGCTGTGCATGTCGGCCGGCCTGATGGCCCGCGCGCCAGATTGCTGCCCCTGCCCTACGCGGTCGATTGAGGCTGGTGTCCCTTATTCAGCCAGCGTTCGATGGCGGCATAAAGATCTTTGGCCACCACGGGCTTGGATAGATAGTCATCCATGCCGGTAGCCAGGCAGCGCTGGCGATCTTCGGGAAAGGCGTCCGCCGTCAGGGCAATAATCGGCAGGCGGGGCCGTCCAAGCGACTTTTCCCATGAACGGATATGCTCAGTAGCGCGGTAACCGTCGAGCACCGGCATTTGCAAGTCCATCAGCACCAGATCGACATCCGCATCGCCGCGGCCAAGAAAGTCGACGGCCTGCTGGCCATCTTCCGCAATTTCGATACTGAATCCTTGTTTCTCAAGGAGTTTTCGTACCACGATACGGTTGGTAGGATTGTCTTCGACGACCAGAATGCGCGCCGAATGGGGCGGCGAACCGGGGACGTTGTCCTTGCCGGCTGGGACTGTGCGGTTCGCGCTGCGGCTCTCCCCGTCGCTTTCCTGCCATTCGGCGCGAATTCGGAACCAGAATCGCGAGCCTTTGCCTGGAGTGCTTTCCACACCTGCCGAGCCGTTCATCAAACGTGCCAGACTGGCCACAATGGACAGCCCCAGCCCGGTACCGCCTTGGTTGCGCGTATGACTGTCGTCGATCTGGCTGAACGGTTTAAACAATAAATCCAACTTGTCGGCGGGAATGCCGATGCCCGTATCG
Source organism: uncultured Methyloversatilis sp. (assembly GCA_964488825.1). GTDB lineage: Bacteria > Pseudomonadota > Gammaproteobacteria > Burkholderiales > Rhodocyclaceae > Sulfuricystis. The sequence goes on from CAZAWN010000093.1 coordinate 7,712, forward strand.
GCGACTGAAAACTCGATTAGCGCCATGCTTGAGTCGCGCTCGATTTCGCTGGCCTCGATGCTGACCCGGCCTTGGGCAGTAAATTTCAGCGCATTGTTGACCAGATTGGACAGCATCTGGCGCACGCGATGCGGGTCGCCGCGGTAACGGGCGCGACTATCGGCATGCCAGGAAGTCGCAAGATCAATGTCCTTTTCACGCGCGCTGCCTGAAAACAGCGCTTCGGCTTCGTGCAGTATCCGGGCCGGCTCGATGATCCCCGAATCCAGCTGGAGCTTGCCGGACTCAACCTTCGACAGATCAAGAATATCGTTGAGGATGGTCAGCAAAGTTTGCCCGGAATTCAGGATGGTGCGCGCGTATTCCTTGCGCTCGTGATCGCTTACGCTGGGCTCCAGCAATAGTTGCGCCATGCCCAGCACGCCGTTCATCGGGGTGCGAATTTCATGGCTCATTACCGCCAGAAAGCGGCTTTTCGCATGGTTGGCCGCCTCGGCAGCTTGTTTTGCATGCATCAACTCGGTGATGTCGACGCGGAAGCCCACGTTATAGCCGCTGGGTGAGACGCGTTCGACGATTTGCGCCCAATGGTCGCCATCGGTATGTTGGATCTGAGTCTGGCCGGAACGATGCTTGGCCAGACGGGCACTGATCCACGCCTCGATATCCTTGCCCTCAACCTCGGGGGCGCCGCGCTGAGTCCAGGCGCGCACGATATCTTCGAAGCGTGTGCCAGGCTTCATTAGATCGGCCACACTGGGATAGGTTTGGCGGTATTTGTCGTTGCAATACAGCAGACGATCATCCGGATCGTAGATAACGAAGGCTTCGTTGATGACATCGATGGCCGAACGGAAGATCTCCTCGCTTTCCTTGAGTCGAACCTCCGCCTTCTGATGCTGGGCCAATTCACGCATCAAGCGCAGGGTGTTGCGGGACAAGGTGCCATAAATCGACAGGATGATGTCGATCATTGCCCGGTTTGTCCCGGACATCTGCTCTTTTGCCCTTGCCTTGGCGTCAGGCAGGGAAAGCCCGGCTTGCAGGCCCAGCACGATATTGGCCGCGTGCCGATCAGATTCCAGGATGTGGGCAGCCAGCCAGCGCACCAGAAAGTCGAGCGTGTCTTCGGTACTGTCGGCCGCACTCTTGCGTGCCTGCTCGTTTTTCAGGTTGAACAGCGAGGTGATGAATTTGCCGTGGCCGCGCAGGTGACCTTCCTCTTCGGTATCGCCCGCCAGATACTCGTGCCAGACCGCTTCCTCGGTGGCGAAGTGATAGTCCGTGTAGGCGACCAATTCGTCGAATATTTTGTCCAGTTCGATCTTGTTGAGACCAAAAGCGACATGTGCGGCGAGCCGATTGATCAAGTCGACCAAGCGGCGATGCTGGGCATCGACTTCCGGCAAGCCGATATTGAAATTGTCGTCCCAGGGAAAAACGTCGATACCTTCCATGGCGCGAAGAATAACTCAATCTATAGGGTGGAGAGGCACGCCAGCCCGGAACGAGTCAGGATTTCACCTGCTGGCTCTGTGCAAGTTCGCGTAGTGTGCGCAAGGCTTCACGGACCGACGCGGCGTGGACGACATGATCGATGGTGTCCTTTTGCTCTGCCGCCTGCATTTTTGCCGCTTCAAGCGAAAGCCCGGTTTGCAGGCCCAGGACGATACTCGCTGCCTGACGGTCAGCCTCAAGAATATGCGAGACCAGCCAGAGCACCAGGTAATCAAGCGCGCCCTCTGAACAGTCGGTCTGGCTCCGGATGGCCAACTCGGCATTCAGGCAGAACAGCGTGGCGAAAAATGCCCCATGACCATCGAGATGGCGTTCCAATTCGGCATCGCCCGCCAGATAGCCATGCCAGATTGCTTCTTCAGCTTTGAAGTGATGATCGGCATGGTCAAGCAGTTCGTCGAAGATCATGTCCAACTCGACTTTATCTCGGCCCACGGCGGCATGCACGGTAAATCGATTGATTAAGTCGACTAAACGACGGTTCAGTGCATCGATTTCCGGCAAGCCAATATGGAATTGGTCATCCCAAGGGAAGATTTCAATAGCCTTCATCATGTGCAGGATATCCGAAACACTCACTATCTAGGCTATCAAGGCTTGGTATCCTTGAGTCCATGTGCCTGATCCTGCTTGCCTGGCAAGCCCATCCCGCGTTTCCTTTGGTCGTCGCCGCCAACCGTGATGAGTTTTTTGCACGCCGTACTGCCACTGCCAACTTTTGGCCCGATCACCCTCACGTATTGGCCGGGCGCGATCTCGAAGCCGGCGGCGCCTGGCTCGGCCTCACACTCGGTGGGCGGTTTGCCGCGCTGACCAACTACCGTGACCCGGGGGCGCACAAACTTTCCGCACCTTCACGTGGCAGGCTGGTCGCCGACTACCTGATCGGCAACATGAGCATCGACGCTTATCTGGACAGCCTGCAGCCAACTGCTTTCAATGGTTTCAATCTGCTGCTGGCTGACCGACAGCGACTGGTCGCCTTCAGCAATGTATCTGGCCTGCGTCATGAACTCGCCCCCGGCATCTACGGGCTTTCGAACGCCCTGCTCGACTCGCCCTGGCCGAAACTCGGCGCTGGCAAGACGGCACTGGAGTCCGCATTGGCTTCCCTGCCCGACGACACGCACTTGTTTCAACTGCTGCGCGATGATGCCATCCACCCCGACGATACCCTGCCCTCCACTGGCGTCAGCCGTGAATGGGAACGCCTGCTCTCGGCTGCCTTCGTGCGTAGCCCGGATTACGGCACACGCTGCTCGACGGTCATCAAAGTCGGCGCTGACGGGACGGCATCGTTTGAGGAGCAAACCTGGTTGCCGG
>CAZAWN010000094.1:0-5384 GCA_964488825.1 uncultured Methyloversatilis sp.
CGGCCTGCACCTCGGGGTCGCTGGAACCCTCGCACGTGATGCGCGCGATGGGCATTCCCTACACGGCAGCGCATGGCACGACGCGCTTCTCGCTGTCGCGCTACAGCACCGAGGCGGAGATGGATCGCGTCATCGCTGCCGTGCCGCCGATCATCGCGCAACTGCGCAAGCTCTCGCCCTACTGGGGCGAGAAGGGGCCGCAGGAAGAAAGCTTCGCACCGGCTTACGCCTAGGCTGTCATGACAAGCGTCTGCATCAACGACACCACGTTGCGCGACGGCGAGCAGTCCGCCGGGGTCGCCTTTTCTCTTGATGAGAAGCTGGCGATCGCCCGCGAGCTGGATGCCCTCGGCGTACCGGAGATGGAAGTCGGCATTCCGGCGATGGGCGAAGTGGAGCGCGACAGCATCCGCGCCGTCGCCGCGCTGGGCCTCAAGGCGCGCCTGATGGTCTGGGGCCGTCTGGCCAGGGCCGACATTGCTGTGGGCGCCGGTCTGGGGGCGCAGATGATGGATATTTCGGTGCCAGCCTCCGACCAGCACCTGCGCCACAAGTTGGGCCGCGACCGTGCCTGGTTGCTCGGCGAATTGCCCAAGCTGATTGCCTACGGCCGCGACCAGGGGTTGGAGATGTGCGTTGGCGGCGAGGATGCCTCGCGGGCCGACATGGATTTTCTGTGCCGCCTGGCCGAGGTGGCTCAGCAGGCGGGTGCGCGGCGCTTCCGCTTCGCCGATACGCTGGGCATTCTTGAGCCCTTCGGCGTGCATGAAAAGATTAGCCGCCTGCGCGCGGCCTGCGATCTCGAGATCGAGATGCACGCCCACGACGACCTCGGGCTGGCCACGGCGAACACGCTGGCGGCTGCGCGCGCTGGCGCGACGCACCTCAACACGACGGTGAATGGTCTTGGCGAACGCGCCGGCAATGCGCCGCTTGAAGAGGTAGCGCTGGCGCTGCAACGCTGCCATGGTATCGAGACGGGTATCGACTTGCGCAACTTCCTTGCCCTGTCGCATCGCGTGGCGAACGCTTCAGGCCGGCCGGTGCCCTGGCAGAAGAGCATTGTCGGCGCCGGCGCCTTCACGCATGAGGCCGGCATCCATGTCGATGGCCTGCTCAAGCATCCGGCCAACTATCAGGGCTTCGACCCGGCGCTGGTGGGCCGTCACCATCGGCTGGTACTCGGCAAGCACTCCGGGCAGCACGCCGTCAAGATCATCATGGCCATGCTCGGCGTTGAAATGGACGAGGCCGGCGCACAGCGCATGCTGGCGGCGGTGCGCATTTTTGTGGCGGAGGCCAAGCGGGCGCCGACCGACAGCGAGTTATTGACACTGGCAGGAGAGCACCATGAATGACGAACCCAATGATTTTCTCGACGCGATCGAAGCGCTGGAATCCGCCGAAGACTTTCTCGACTACTTCAAGATCCCCTTCGAACCGGACATCGTGCATGTCAATCGCCTGCACATCCTGCAGCGTTATCACAACTACCTGCAGGCCCACCGCGAACGTGACGGCGAGCCGGGCTACGACGACTACCAGGCGTTGCTGACGCAGGCTTACGCGGATTTTGTCAGGTCCGATGCCTACACCGAAAAGGTGATGCGCGTGCATCAGAAGGCTAGCGGCATCGCCACGGTTTCGGTCAGTTCGATCAAGCGGGCGAGCGCCTGATGCCGAGCCGGCCATGATCGCAGGCGCGCTCTGGGATTTCGAGGACACGGTGCGCGTGACGCGCAATGTCCGCAACGACGGCACCTTTCCGGGAACAGCCACCGGCGAACTGCTGGTGCGGCGCGGCAGTGTCGGCCATGTCATCGATGTCGGGACCTTCCTGCAAGACCAGATCATCTACTCGGTGCATTTTCTCGACATCAACCGCATCGTCGGCTGTCGCCAGGAAGAGCTGATCGGCGCTGACGATCCCTGGGTGCCCAGTCGCTACGAAGTACGCGAGCGCGTCCATGCCGGCAAGGCGCTGGTCGCCAACGGCGAGGAACTGGTGCCGGTGGGGGCCATCGGTGAAGTGCTTCAGGTGAACCGCGAGAGCGATCCGCCCAGCTATCACATGCATTTCGAATGTCAGCCGGGACGGGTGTTCGCCGTGCCCGAGTCCGCACTCAATCCCTTGCCAGGCAAGCGGGAGGATGCATGACGACGCATGCGTCCAGTCCCTACTTGTTCCTCAAGCTGGCGCAGGGGCTCTATGGCAAGTCGCCGCAGGCGCTGGAAAATGAGGAAATCAAGCGCGTGTCGGTGGTTGCCCGCCGCCAGGCCGAGATCGAGGAACGCATCCTCGCCACGGTCGAGGCCTCAAGCGTCGTGGTGCCCGCTGCGTCGGTCGATCAGGCGGCTGCGCAGATACGGGCGCGCTTTAACAACGACGATGAATACATGGCCGACCTGCAGCGCAGCGAATTGACGCAAGAGACCTTGCGCACCGCCATCGAGCGCGACCTGGTCGTCGAAGCCGTACTGGAAAAGGTGGCCGGACGTGCCGATCCGGTCAGCGCAACCGAGGTCGAAATCTTCTATCTGCAACATGCGGCCCGCTTTACCAAGCCGGAAACCCGGACCTTGCGGCATATCCTCATTACCATCAACGATGCGCTGCCCGGCAACGAGCGATCAGCGGCACGCGACAAGATCGAGGCAATCCGTGGACGGCTGGTGAAAGACCGGTCACGGTTTGCCGAGCAGGCAATGAAGCACTCGGAATGTCCGACAGCCATGCAAGGCGGGCTGCTCGGCACGCTGCCACGCGACAAGCTCTACCCTGAACTGGAGGCGGTTGCTTTCGCCATGGCGGAAGGTGTGTTGTCGGAGATTGTCGAATCGCCGCTCGGCTTCCATCTCCTGCTATGCGATGCCATCCATCCGGTCCGGCACGTGCCGCTTACCGAGGCCCAGGCGGGCATATTGCGGCACTTGACCGAAAACCGCCGTCAGGCCTGGCAGAAGGCCTGGATCAAGGAACTGTTCGCCAAGTCCTGATTCTGAACGCGCCAGGCAGATAACCCCCTCGATCGACTTTTTGTCGTCCACGCCGAGGCGACTTAACGGTCGCTCGCCGAGCGTATCGAAGCGCTGCCGCTCAAACTGGCCGAGCGCCTGACAGCGTTGCGTTGAGTAGCAGGGAAAGTCGGCGCTGGCGGGACGGCAATGGGCAGCGGCAGTGGGCCAGCAAGAGCCAATCTGGTAGAACCACGAAAGACGGGATGACTTCATCTGAAAGGATCAGTCGCCTGTGTCGACTTGCCCGCCCACAACCCCTAAGCCTGCCGGATCCACTGTATCAGGCGGGCTGTGTCCATCGCGCCAGCCTGCCGGGCCACTTCACCGCCGTTCCTGAAAACTGCCAGTGTCGGAATGCTGCGAATGCTAAAGCGGGCTGCGAGACGTTGTTCCTGCTCGGTATCGATCTTGACGAGTCGGTAGTGGGGTTCGAGTTCCCGCGCCGCCTGCGCAAAACTCGGGGCCATCATGCGGCAAGGGCCGCACCAAGGGGCCCAGAAGTCCACAACGATCGGGATATCGGATCGTTGGATGTGCATGTCGAATTGGCTCTCGTTGAGCGCTAGCGGTTCGCCAACGAACAATGGCTGTTTGCACTTTCCACAATTACCCCCGTCAGCCAGACGCTCGGCAGGCACGCGATTCACGCCATGGCAATGCGGACAGACGATATGCATAATGATCTCCTCTCGACCCGGAAATCAGGCCGAGTCACTGATTTTTCAAGCCAATGTTCCGATTTTCATGATCGCGATGACACTTCATGCATAAAAACTGAACGAGCTGGAATCCGTCCCGGATGCGTACGCCCGCTCGACACGCAGTCGTTCAGGGTTGGCGGCAGCCGCCTGCTCTTCAATGTTCTGTTGCGCCAGATCACTGCGTCCCTGCGCTTCAAGACGCTTTCCGACAGAGGCGACCTGATAATCCTGCGAACTGGGATCCTTGGGTGCCAGAGCCGCAGCCTGGATGCGCATGCCTTTGTCGATATTGGCCTCAGGCTTCTTTTCGGCGGAGGTGTCGACCCCAACCTCGCCACCTACCGCATATCGCCTGCCATCCGGCCCATAGGTGTAGCTGAAATTCGCCGCACTGGTCACCACACCCCGACCGGCAGAGATATGTGCCTGTTCATGTGCCCTGACGTTCCGGTCGATCTGCTGTAACTCGGCGACCTGGCGCTGCTCCGCAATCGTAAGTTTCGTCTCGCCATTCTTCAGAGAGGAACTACTACCCTCCTGACCGGCTGCATCCGTTCTTTGCGGCCCCCTTGAACTGGTCTGCTTTGACTGGCCGACTACGCTGTTCCCCCAAGCAGTACTGGAAGCATTTGACGAGATAGCTGACGTTTCCATCGTCGCCCTGATTTCTCAGCTTACATCGAGAATATTCGTTGATAGCTGGCAATCCCTGAATAACTATTGCTGTTGGCCGAATACGACTGAGCACTGGACAAAGCCTGCAAGTTCGCCAGCCGTGACTCAAGTTGCTGGTTCTGGGTATTCAGAGAATTCAGTGTCTTGCTGATGCCGCCGCTTTCACTCAGCGCACGACTGGCGTTTTGTTGGAACTGCCCACCCACACGCGTCGCCACCGCCTTGGCTGAGTCAGGATTGGCGGCCAGAGCTTGATCGAGTTTTTTTGTGTCGATGGATAGGGAACCATCACTCTTCTGTGTGATGCCCAAGGTTTGCAGGTCCTGTCGCGTGCTATCAGTTGAAGCGGTACGTCGCAGTGTATTGGCCGCATTGCTGGCACTTCCGGGAGAGGTTGCAGCGGCTGCGGTACGGGTGTCGTTATACGCCGCAACCATGGACTGCAATGCCTTTTTGGTATCGGCAACGGACAGATTGTCGGTCTTTGCCAAAGTCTTCCCCGCATCTTCAATACGCGCAAAGCCCGACTTGACCTGCCCGTAGGATGACAACCGAACACCCGCTGCCTGAAGTTGGCCTTCGATACGCGTCGAAGCTTTCTCCAAGCCCTTTTGTACCGGGTCAGTCGTCGCAGCTTTAGCCGAGGTCGTCTGCAGACTGCTATACAGGTTGGCAATGCTTGTTACGTTCATGGCGTTCCCCTTCTGAGGATACTTACCCTGTTCAGCTTAGCACTCAAAGTGAAAACTGCAATCTGGTGTTCATCGACAGTAGATGCTGATCCGGTGTCCAAACGCTTGACCGGAGTTCGATAGAACCATCTTTCAACTGCGACGCATCGGGATCTCTCTTTCGAAGGAGGGCGCCTGAGAGTGCCCATATCTCGACTGGGTTTCCACACGTAGAATGCTCGGATGCTTCTCTTGACCCAGAACGTTGCCACCGAACAAGATGTACGCGATGCCGTCGGCAAGTCCATCGCCCCTATCA
>CAZAWN010000094.1:5484-10520 GCA_964488825.1 uncultured Methyloversatilis sp.
GTTTGCCGGGTGGCATCCGGTGCAAATCTGACCCGAGTCATCATGAGTTTGGAATCGGTTCGCGAATTCTTTCGTTCGAGGAATCTCGACATTCCCCTCATCGAACTTGAGGTCAGTACCGCTACGGTGGCTCTGGCTGCCGAAGCACATGGTGTCGAGCCCGGCCGCATCGCCAAGACCCTGGCGTTTCGCCTCGCTGATGACCGGGTGATCTTGCTGGTTGCCAGTGGCGATGCGCGTGTCAGTCACAAGAAATTCAAGGCTGAACTCGGCAAAGGCAAAATGTTGGGACTGGATGAGGTCGTCCAACTCACCGGCCATCCTGTTGGGGGCGTATGTCCGTTTGGTTTGGCTCAGCCCCTGCCCATCTACCTGGACCTCTCCTTGAGGAAGTTTGACGAGATCCTTCCCGCTGCTGGCGCCGTCCATAGCGCGGTCAGGATAACGCCCGAACTCATGGCCGAGGTAACCGGCGGCACGTGGGTGGAGGTGTGCGAATGACACGGCACCCGTCCTCCAAAAGGCTGCGTGCCACGGTGATCGTCCGGAGAGAGGAGGGCATTCTTCTGGCGGTCGATCGGACAGGACTGGTTCTGTTGCCCGGCGGCGGCGTGGATCACGGCGAACTGCCACTCGTTGCCGCGGCCCGCGAACTGAACGAAGAGACGGGCCTCATTGCGACTGCACTCCAGTTCCTGTTTCATCACGAATCGCCGACCAATCTGCACCATGTGTATTACTGCGTGGCCGAGGGAATTCCAATGGCGGCGGACGATGCCGAGAGACTGCTGTATCTTGATCAGCCGGCCAACGCATCCCCGTTGAATCTTTCGGCGGCGACACGGACGATACTGATCCGTTTTCAGGCGGGGGGGCCGGTGCTAAGCACTGCCGTAAGGGTAGGGTATTCCACTCCATAGGAAAAGTTCGATGAACAAGATTCGCGCATGGGCCGCCATGGCGCCCGGCCAGAAACTGGAACGGTACGAATACGATCCGGGCCCTTTGGATGACGACGAGGTCGAGATCGCCGTGGAGTATTGCGGTGTCTGCTACTCTGATCTATCGATGATAGACAACGAGTGGAAATTCACCAGCTATCCCATCGTTCCTGGTCATGAAGTTGTTGGTCGCATCGTCGCCATGGGGTCGCAGGCCAAGGGCTTGGAACTGGGCCAGCGAGTCGGTATCGGCTGGGCCAACAGTAGTTGCCTGCATTGTCCGTCCTGCTTGGGCGGTGAGCACCACCAATGTGCCGACAAGAAAGCAACCATTTCGAACCATCCCGGCGGATTCGCGGAACGGGTACGCGCTCAATGGGCCTGGACGATCCCCTTGCCCGAGGGCCTCTCAGCTGCGGTGGCGGGTCCCCTGTTCTGCGGTGGCATCACTGTCTTTACGCCTTTCATCGAATACGACGTCTCTCCGCTCAGCCGGGTTGGCGTGGTCGGCATTGGCGGCCTGGGTCACCTGGCCGTCAAGTTCGCCAAGGCGTGGGGGTGCGAAGTGACCGCCTTCACGTCCTCGCCCACGAAAACCAAGGAAGCCAGAGCGCTCGGAGCGCATCGCGTCGTGTCGAGCACCGCCCCGGAAGCCATTGCCGAACTTGCGAAGAAACTGGATCTGGTCATCGTGACGGTCAATGTCCCACTCGACTGGCCGGCCATCATCGCGACCTTAGCACCACACGGCCGCCTGCATTTCGTCGGGGCCGTGCTTGAACCGATCCCTGTTCAGGTGTTCTCCCTGCTGGATGGGCAGAAGTGCGTCTCCGGATCCGCGATCGGTTCGCCGACCCATATGACGAAGATGCTTGAGTTTTGCGTCCGGCACAACATCGAGCCGCAGGTCGAGCACTTCTCGATGAGCCGGGTCAATGAGGCGCTGGAGCACCTGCGAGCTGGTAATGCACGCTATCGCGTCGTGCTGGATGCCGATTTCAAAGTCTGACTTCAGCCCACACTACAACATTCCGCCCGGAACTGACATTCCAGTGATCCTCCAACCCCCGGACCGTTGAATGGGATGCGGGATGCTGGCTACTGGTGCCGCAGTTTGAGGAATAACACACTCCCGGCCAGTGCAAGGGTGATGGCGTTGGCGATGATGATCGGCCAGCTTTCCAGGATTACTCCATACAGCAGCCAGAGTGTGACGCCCATCGTGAACAAGCTGTACATGCCGAGCGAAACACCCGAAAGATCGCGCGAGCGCCACGAGTGCAGGGTTTGCGGGATGAAGGCAAGTGTCGTCAGCGTGGCGGCGGCATAGCCGACCAGATCATGAATAAAGTTCATTGCGCACCAGTCTTCTCGGCCTGCCTGGTTCGTTTCTCCAGGACGAGGCAGTGCATTAGCCGACGTTCCTCATCGGAGGCTTCTCCCTCCGTGGCTACTCCCAGGAAATGCCGGCGAAACGCCATCATGGCGGCGACAGGATGGGTGACATCGTAGCCGATCGCCTGCAGTGCCAACGCTGGATCAGGTAGCGGGGCGACAGGTCTCTCTGGCTGCCTGCACCACACCCCCAACCCGTGTTCAGCCAGGCGCGCCCACGGGAATTGCCAGCCGGGATCGACCTTTCTGCCTATGGCAATGTCTCCATGGCCGAGAATGTTCATCGGTGGAATCCGGTGGCGAGCCAGCAATTCCTTCAGCAGGCCGATCAAACGCTCAATCTGCGGCTCGGCATAGGGTTCGTCACCGGTGTTGTCGAGTTCGATGCCGATTGACGCCGAGTTCAGATCGGTCAGCCCGCCCCAGTAGGACTGACCGGCATGCCACGCACGGCGGTTTTCATCGACCAACTGGTAGAGCGTTCCATCACGCCCAATCAGGTAATGCGCGCTGACTTGACGGGCTGGGTCGGTCAGCGTCCTGAGCGGTCGATCCACATTGTCGCTCGTGGTGTCATGGAGAATGATGAAGTTCGGTCGCCGTTCATTGTGGTTGGGCGAGGGAACCTGAAGGGCCTGAGTGTCTGAGTTGATGGGTACGCCACCGCAACCCGCGAGAACAAGGCAGGCGGCTCCGCAGACGAGTAAGCCCGGTTTCATGGTCTGTCGCAGCGTTCGAGCGCCGCACGAATGCGTGCAATGGTGTCTGCCATGGCAGCCGTTTTAGACACCTCTAGGCCGAAGCTTTCAGCAATCCGGTTGATGATGGCTTTATCGAGGGGAAGGCCGCCGCGATCGATGGCCGCGATTAATTGACGAGCGCGCTCGATGTCTGACGGGGGCTGTTTCGGTGCTGCGAAGCACCTGAATAATCGATGGAGAAAGGCTTTCATGGCGGACGGCAAGCATACCTCATGAGCCGCATGACCAATCGTGAGGCGCTCGGTATCATTGCCCGAAACGTGCGTTGCACGCCGCTCACTTTGAAGTCGATGATGAACCAATTCAAACACCCCCTCCAAAACGTCGGATCGCCCACTCGCGGATGCGAGCCAGGCCGCTCGGTGCGGCAACTGCTGATGCTCGTCAGCCTGCTCGTCCTGTTATTCCTCGTGATCGTCCTGATTGGCAACCTGACACAGTTGGCCGATGCCGTGGATCGGCTGGCTCCCGGTTGGGGGACAACAGTATTCCTGGTACTACTGGGGGGCTTCATGGCTTTGCTGATCGCCCCGGTGGTACTGTTCTACCGCCTGCCACCGGCCCTGATTCCACCTACGGAAAACGCTGGCCCGGCGCATACCGCCTATCTTGCACAACTGAAATCCCGCCTGCGCGACAACCCGCTTCTGTCCGGCGAGACCATAGAAACTGATGAAGATCTGCAACGGGTGCTGTTAATTCTGTCGGAAGAAGCCAGCCGGGAGGTCAAAAACACGGCCAGTGGCGTCTTTGTCAGCACCGCCGTAATGCAAAACGGTCGTCTCGACGGCTTGATCGTATTGGTCTCTCAATTGCGCATGGTCTGGCGTATTGCCTCGATTTACTTCCAGCGTCCGTCGCCTCGGCAGTTGCTTTATCTCTATGGCAATGTCGGCGCCAACGTACTGGTGGCCGACAGCTTGCAGGAAATCGAATTCACCGAGATCGCCACGCCGATCGTGACCTCGATCATTCCCTCACTCAAGGGGGCTGTTCCCGGAATGCAGGGCATCGCCACTTTACTCGTCAACAGCCTGGCCAATGGCGCTGCCAACGCTTTCCTGACACTACGGATCGGCATCATTACCCGAGCGTATTGCATGGCCACCTCCGAGCCGGCGAAAGGTGCGGTCAAGCAGGGCGCGACCCTGACGGCGCTGACGCTGGTCAAGGATATTGCCCGGGAACAGGGAGCGCGTGTGGTCAGCCACGCCTGGGAGGTGGTGCGTGGTACCGTCGAGACGACTGTCGATTCGACGGTTCAGGGTACCAAGGAGGCGGTGAGCAAGGTGGCGATCACTACGGTCGAGAGTGTCAGATCGGCGGGAAATGCGCTCGAGCGCGGTTGGGAAAAACTGAAAGATACAACCGGACGTCTGGTGCAGAAGTAAGCAGGATGTCCATCATCTGTGGGTGTTCATCGCCTGAGGCGATGAAGGAAGCTCGCCGTGGCAATCTGGAAACTGTGACGCTGGATGAGCTTCAATCGGTGGTTGATGCGGACGATTAAGCAGACAAGCCAATCCAGAAACGCGAAGCAATAGGACCTCACAGGCAAGCACTGCAAAGTGATTTCGTCGCCATCATCGCGGCTTTGGCGAATGACCAAGCACTGGCCGAGAAGTATCGCGACCACGCGCTGACAGGCGACAGGAAAGACCACCGAGATTGCCACGTCAGACCCGATCTGGTGTTGGCTTGACGGAGGTGGCGGGCATGTCAAGATCAAGGCGTGATGGTTGCCAACTGTGTGGCCTCGTCCGCCAGCGGTGGGATGAACTGCCTGTCCCGGTGTACGATGTGCTCGTTCAGCCAGGTGGCCTTCGTAATAAAAGGGAACTCCACGTCCTGACACCCTGTCTACTCACGTAGACTGCATGATGAGTGGCAAGTATTTTCCCAGTCTTGCCATGATCGGTCATTTCCCCCGAGGGTATTC
>CAZAWN010000095.1:0-10510 GCA_964488825.1 uncultured Methyloversatilis sp.
CGGCGTTGTTGAGCGCCTCGAAGGCCTGTCCGGCGGACATCGCGCCGTCGCCGATAATGGCTGCGACGCGGCGGTCTTCGCCACGGTCGCGGGCGGCCACGGCCATGCCGAGCGCGGCCGAGATCGAGGTCGAGGAATGGCCGACGCCGAAGGTGTCGTAGGGGCTTTCGTCGCGCTTCGGAAAGCCCGAGATGCCGTCCTTCATGCGCAGCCGGGCCATGCCGGCGCGCCGCCCGGTGAGAATCTTGTGCGCGTAAGTCTGATGACCGACATCCCAGACCAGCCGGTCTTCCGGCGTGTCGAAGACATAGTGCAAGGCGATCGTCAGCTCGATGGTGCCGAGGTTGGACGACAGGTGCCCCCCGGTTTTCGCCACCGAGTCGAGCAGGAAGCTGCGTAGTTCTTCAGCCAGTTCCGGCAATTGTTCGCGCGGCAGTCGGCGCAGATCGGTCGGGTCGTGAATGGTGTCGAGCAGGGGCGTCATGGTCAGAAACTGCGGTCGACGATGTAGTCGGTGAGGGTGGCGAGGCGCTGCGTCGGCAACGGGCAGGCGTGCAATGCAGTGTGCGCCTGCGCGCGCAATTGTGCGGCGAAGGCCTTGGCCTGGGCGAGTCCGAGCATGCTGACGTAGGTCGGCTTGTCCTGGGCGGCATCCTTGCCGGCGGTTTTGCCCAGCGTGACGGTGCTGCCCTCGGCATCGAGGATGTCGTCGACCACCTGAAAGAGCAGGCCGGCGCGGTTGGCATAGTGGCCCAGGGCATCGATTGTCGCTGCATCGGCTTCCCCACAATGGGCGCCCAGCAGGACGGCGGCGCGGATCAATGCGCCCGTCTTGCGGATATGCATGAATTCCAGCTCTTCAAGCGTCAGCGCAGTACCGACGGCGGCCAGGTCGATCGCCTGGCCACCTGCCATGCCGCGCGAGCCGCTGGCCTGCGCCAACAGCGTCAGCATCGAAAGTCGGCGCTGGCTGGACGGCACATCGCCCGGCATCTCGGCTTCGGCCAGCGTCTGGAAGGCCAGCGTCTGCAGCGCATCGCCGACGAGCAGAGCCGTGGCTTCGTCGAACTCGACATGACAGGTTGGTCGACCGCGGCGCAGCACGTCGTTGTCCATGCAGGGCAAATCGTCATGCACCAGCGAGTAGGCGTGGATCAGTTCGACCGCGCAGGACGCTACATCGAGCGCCTGCGCATTGGCGCCGAGCGCCGCGCCGGCGGCGTGACAGAGCAGCGGGCGCATGCGCTTGCCTCCCCCCAGGGTGCTGTAGCGCATCGCCTCGTGCAAGCGCGTCGGAGCGGTGGTGCTGGCGGGCAGGCAACGCTCCAGCGCCGCCTCGGTGCGGCGTTGCACCGAAGCCATCCAGGCGGCGAAGTCGCCGGTACTCATGGTGTGCCGCCAGCGTCGGCGCTGTCGGCCGGAATGGGGAAGTCGGTCAGTCGGTCGCCGTCGAGGAGACGGATTTTCTGCTCGGCCTGGGCGAGGGTGCTCTGGCAGTGCTTCAGCAACGCGATGCCTTGCTCGTAGGCCTGCAAGGCGTCTTCCAGCGGCGCGCCGCCGTTCTCCAGGGTCTGGACGAGGCGTTCGAGTTCTTGCAGGGAGGCTTCGAAGGAGGCAGGGGACTGCTCTATAGGCTGGGATGAATGCGCTTTCATGGTGCGTTTCGTTTGCGAACCCCGGAAAATAGCCTAAGGTGGCCCCTCAGGTCAAATTCCCCTATACTGCCCGACCCCCTGGCAACAGTTGGTTGCCGCTATTACCGGTTTCCGGGTGTTTCTTTCTTGGAGGTTGGTGGCTTATGTCCGACATTGCATCGAAGGCGCAGTTGGCGCCCGGTGTTTCCCAGTTCCCTGTCGATTGGTATTTCGACGAAAAGCTGTTCGAGCTGGAGAAGAAACTCATCTTCGATGCCGGTCCGGGGTACGTCGGTCATGAGCTGATGGTGCCCGAGCTGTACAACTATCGATCCACCGAGTGGAACGACCATTCCCACCTGATCGTGCGCCAGCCGGATGGCTTCTATCAGATGTCCAATGTCTGCCGTCATCGTCAGGCCATCATGCTGCAGGGCAGCGGCACGGCCGACAAGACCATCGTCTGCCCGATCCACCGCTGGACCTATGACGCCAGGAACGAATTGGGCGAACTCATCGGTGCCCCGCATTTTCCCCAGAACCCCTGTCTGAACCTGAACAAACGAAAGCTGGAAAACTGGAACGGCCTGCTGTTCAAGGGCCCGCGCTCGGCCAATGCCGACCTTGCCGGCATGAAAGTCGCGGGCGAGTTCAATTTTTCCGGCTACAAGCTCGATCATGTCGAACTGCATGAGTGCAACTACAACTGGAAGACCTTCATCGAGGTCTATCTCGAGGACTACCACGTCGTGCCCTACCACCCGGGGCTGGGCAACTTCGTTACCTGTGATGACCTGACCTGGCAATTTGCCGACTGGTATTCGGTGCAGAAAGTCGGCATCACCTCGTTGGCCAAGACCGGTTCCAAAACCTATGCCCAGTGGCACAAGGCCGTGCTTGACTACTACAACGGCGAACTGCCGAAGCAGGGCGCGGTGTGGCTCACCTACTACCCTAACATCATGGTCGAGTGGTATCCCCATGTGCTGGTCGTCTCCACCTTGATTCCGCAAGACGTGGACAAGACGCTCAACGTCGTCGAGTTCTATTATCCCGAGGATATCGCGCTGTTCGAACCCGACTTCATCAAGGCAGAGCAGGCCGCCTACATGGAGACCGCCATCGAGGACGACGACATCGGCGAGCGCATGGATCGCGGTCGTCACGCGCTCTGGAAGCAGGGACGCAGCGAAGTTGGTCCCTACCAGTCGCCGATGGAGGATGGCATGCAGCATTTCCACGAGTTTTATCGTCGTACCATGGCTGAGGCATTGACCACAAAATGATTACTGTCGACCACACCCCGCAACGCGTCAATCTCATCGTCATGGGCGAATTTACCCTTGACGATTTCACCGAGTTCGAGGAATACCTGATCGCCAACGAGCTGTTCGACGGCACCCACGATCTGCTCTTCGACCTGCGCGAAATGGCCGGTTTCACCCTCGACATGGCGTGGGAAGAAATCAAGTTCTCGCGCATTCACGGTGGCGATTTCCAACGCGTCGCCGTGGTCACCGACAGTCAGTGGGTGGCCTGGAGCGCGTGGCTGGAAAAGACCTTCGTCAAGGCCGAACTGCGCGTCTTCGCCGATGCCGGCGAAGCGCAGGCCTGGTTGGCCGAGGAGGCGTGATGGCGAACTTGCTAGTCGGCGTCGACGAACTCGCCGCACATCTGAATGATCCCGACTGGGTCGTGTTCGATTGCCGTCACGATCTCGCCAACACCGAATACGGCGCGCAGGCCTGGGCCAAGGGGCATATTCCCGGCGCCTTCTTTCTGCATTGCGACCGCGATCTGTCCGGGCCGATGACCGGCAAGAACGGCCGTCATCCACTGCCGGACATCGAGACCTTCGCCAAGCGCATGGGCGAATGTGGCATCACGCCCGAGACACAGGTCGTGGCTTACGACAACGAGGCCTGCGCCTTTGCTGCGCGCCTGTGGTGGTTATTGCGCTGGCTCGGTCACGACAAGGTGGCGGTACTCGACGGCGGCCTGCCCGGCTGGAAGCGCGCCAAACAGCCGCTCGACACGACGGTCAAGCAGCTTGTACCCACTCGATTCGTGCCGCATGCGCGTTCCGAAATGCTGGTCGATACGGCTTATATCGAACAGCATCTGCATCACCCCGGCATGCTGCTGCTCGATGGTCGCAGCGAGGAGCGCTATGCCGGCCAGAACGAACGTCTCGATCCGGTCGCCGGACATATTCCGGGGGCGATCAACCGTTTCTACTACGATTGCCTCGACGATGCGGCGATCTACTTCAAGCCGGGCGACGAACTACACGCCGAGTTTGTCGATGTCGTCGGTGAGCGCGATCCGTCGACGGTGGTGCATGTCTGCGGCTCTGGCGTTACCGCCTGCGTGAATGTGCTGGGCATGGAGCTTGCCGCCATGAAAGGTTCGAAGCTCTACGCCGGTTCGTGGAGCGAATGGTGCAGTGATCCGTCCCGTCCCGCGGCTACCGGCGATCAGCCAGGATAGCGCGACAGACCCCAGCTCACCTGCTCGCGCACGAGCGCCGAAGGATCATCGGCGCGGGTGAGCAGGGCGCTTCTGGCTGCCTTGGAGGGCGCTGCATTGCCCAGCGCTATCGCAATGTTGCGCAGCCATCGTTCATGGCCGATGCGGCGGATCGGCGAGCCGGCCAGCCGATCATTGAATTCTGTTTCCGACCAGGCGAATAGTTCCGCCAGTGTTGCTTGATCCAGGCCATTGCGCGGCAGGAAGTCGGACTCGCCCGTTAGGGTTGCGAAGCGGTTCCATGGACAGACACGCTGACAATCGTCGCAGCCGTAGATGCGGTTGCCGATGAGCGGCCGCAATTCCTCGGGGATGCTGCCGGGGTGCTCGATGGTCAGGTAGGAGATGCAGCGACGGGCGTCAAGTTGGTAGGGGGCGGCGAAGGCCTGGGTCGGGCAGATGTCGAGGCAGGCGGTGCAGGCGCCGCAATGGCCTTGGATGGGGGCGTCGGGGGGGAGCGGCAGAGCGACGAAAAGTTCGCCGAGAAAAAACCACGAGCCGGTGCGCGACAGCAGCAGCGTGTGCTTGCCCCGCCAGCCGAGCCCGGCGTTCTTCGCCAGTTCGACTTCCATCACCGGGGCGGAGTCGACGAAGACGCGATGATCGAACGGGCCGATTTCGGCGGCGATGCGATCCGCGAGTTGCTGCAGGCGGTGGCGCAGCAGCTTGTGGTAGTCGCGTCCCCGTGCGTAGACCGAGACCTCGGCAAACTCGGCTTCCCACAGGGACTTCCTTCGGTCGCTGGCGGGACGGCAAGTTGCCGTAAGGTAGTCCATTCGGCAGACGATCACGCACTGCGTACCGGGGACCAGTTCCGCCGGTCGCGCGCGCTTCGTGCCATAGCGCGCCATATAATCCATCGCGCCGTGATAATCGGCCGCCAGCCAGTCCAGCAGCCCCTGTTCCGCCTCAGCGAGGTCAATGCCGGCGAAGCCGACGGCTCCGCAACCGAGTTCCGCACCCCAGCGGCGAATTTTTTCCTTGAGAGCTATCCAGTCATGCATGCTGCCGATGATAACTGTCGCGTAATGGAGTTGGTCGATGCACAGGCCACGCTCTCCCTGGGGGGCGCGCTGGCGGATTGCCTGCCTCAAGTTCCCGGCCCGGCAACCGTGGTTTACCTTGAAGGCGATCTCGGTGCAGGGAAAACCACGCTGGTGAGCGGACTGCTGCAAAGACTCGGCGCTGGCGTGACGGCTAAAAGCCCCACCTATACACTGGTTGAACCTTATGTAGTTTCTGGATTAAACTTATATCACTTTGATTTCTATAGGTTCAATCTTCCGGAAGAATTTATCGATGCGGGCCTGGACGAATACTTCTCCGACAGTGGTCTGTGTCTGGTCGAATGGCCGGGCAAAGGCGCGCCCTACGTGCCTGCCGCCGACTTGCGCATCCGGCTCGAGCATTCGGGCGGGGGGCGCATGGCGCATCTCGAAGCGTTCAGCGAACGGGGACAGTCATGGCTAGGCCGGCTGCCCGTGCCGCCCGCCGCGCTTTCCTCCGCACCGGCGGCGCGCTGCTGACCCTGCTGGTCACGCCGCTGGCCTGGGCCGCCGCTGCGCCGACCCTGTTGGGCGTGCGTATCTGGCCGGCTCCCGACTACACGCGTCTGACCTTCGAACACGATGTGCCGCTGAACTTCAAGCACCTTACCCTGAAGAATCCCGAACGCGTGGTGCTCGACCTGGAGGGTGTCGAACTAAACGCGGTGGTGCAGGGCTTGCCGGCGAAGGTGCTCGAAAACGACCCGTACATCAAACAGATTCGCGTCGGCCGCTTCAAGCCCGACGTGGTGCGTATCGTCATCGATCTCAAGGGTGAGGCGATGCCGCAGTTGTTCTCGCTGAAGCCGGTGGGCGCCTACAGCCATCGGCTGGTGCTCGATCTTTACCCGCCCGAACCGCCCGATCCGCTGCTTGCCTTGCTGGAAAAACACGGCAAGGGAGCGTCCGTCGGGGGAGGCGGCAAAGCGGGAGAGCCGCAGGTGGATCGCCTGGTCACGGTGGCCATCGATCCCGGCCACGGCGGCGAAGACCCGGGCGCCATCGGGTATGGCGGCAGCTATGAAAAGCATGTCACCCTCTCGATCGCCCGGCGGCTGAAGTCGAAAATCGACGCGCAGCCAAACATGCGCGCGCTGCTGACGCGCGACGGCGACTATTTCGTGCCGCTGGGTCAGCGCGTTGCTAAAGCCCGCAGGGCCAAAGCCGATCTGTTTGTTTCGATCCATGCCGACGCCTTTATCAAGCCGACGGCACGCGGTTCGTCGGTATTCGTCTTGTCGGAAAACGGCGCCTCCTCTACAGCAGCGCGCTGGCTGGCGGACAAGGAAAACGCGGCGGACCTGGTCGGCGGCGTGAATCTGGCGGTGCGCGATGCCCATCTGGCGCGCACCCTGCTCGACCTCTCCCAGACCGCAACGCTCAACGACAGTTTCAAACTGGCGAAGGCCGTGCTTGGCGAGGTGGGCGGCATTAATGCTTTGCACAAGAATCATGTCGAGCAAGCCGGCTTCGCCGTGCTGAAAGCGCCGGACATTCCGTCAATCCTGGTCGAGACAGCGTTCATCTCCAACCCCGAGGAAGAAAAGCGCCTTAATGACGAGGCCTATCAGGAACGCATGGCCGAGGCCATGCTGGCCGGCATGCAGCGTTACTTCGCGCAAAGTCCGTCGCTGGCGAGGACCAGGGTCGCCCGGCTCGACTGATACAATCCGACGCTTTTCCACGGCATATCAAGGCGATCGCGGCAATGCGGTTTTATCGGACTATCCCGGCGCAGGCGACATCTTCCCGTGTGCTGGCCATCGGCAATTTCGACGGCCTGCATCTGGGGCATCGTGCGCTTCTGGAGCGCTTGACGGCGACGGCGCGTCAGCATGGCCTGCCCAGTGCGGTGATGAGTTTCGAACCGCATCCGCGCGAATTGTTCTCGCCCGATCAGGCGCCAGCGCGTCTCACTTCCCTGCGCGAAAAACTGGCCCTGCTCGAAGCCTGCGGCATCGACGAGGTGCATCTGCTGCACTTCAACCGCCGCTTGGCGGGACTGCCGGCCGAGGAGTTTGTCGAGCGTCTGCTGGTGCGCGGGCTGGGCGTGCGCCATCTCATCGTCGGCGACGATTTCCGATTCGGCCGGGGCCGCGGCGGCGATTTTTCCCTGCTTGAGACGGAGGGGCTGCGCCACGGTTTCGGCGTGGAGGCGATGCCTACCATCGAGCTCGCTGGCGAGCGCGTTTCCAGCTCCGCCGTGCGTGTTACGCTGGCGGCCGGCGATCTGGAGCACGCGGCGCGCTTGCTCGGACGGCCTTACTGCATCGCGGGGCGCGTCGTGCATGGCGACAAGATCGGTCGCAAAATCGGCTGGCCGACCGCCAACATCCAGTTGAAAAGGAAACGGGTCGCGCTAACGGGCGTGTTCGCCGTGACGGTATCCGGTCTCGACAAGCGCCATCTGCCCGGCGCCGCCAGTCTCGGTGTGCGCCCGACCCTGGGCCAGGGGCTGCGACCCGTGCTGGAAGTCCATTTGTTCGATTTCGACCAGGAGATTTACGGCGCGCATGTCACCGTGCATTTCCTCCACAAACTGCGCGACGAAATGAAGTTCGCTTCCTTCGACGCCTTGTCCGCCCAGATCGCCCGCGATGTCGCGGCGACGCAGAAATATTTCGAAGGCAGGTAACGCAATGGCCGATAAACCTAACGACAAGCCAAACGACAAGACCGACTACCGCAAGACGCTCAACATGCCGGATACCCCTTTCCCGATGCGTGGCGATCTGGCCAAGCGCGAACCGGGCTGGGTGAAGCAATGGCAGGAGCAAGGGCTTTACCAGAAAATCCGCGCGGCATCCAAGGGACGCCCGCGCTTCGTGCTGCACGACGGCCCGCCCTACGCCAACGGCGACATCCACATCGGCCATGCGGTCAACAAGATTCTCAAGGACATCATCGTCCGCTCGAAGACGCTGGCCGGCTTCGATGCGCCCTATGTTCCGGGCTGGGACTGCCATGGCCTGCCGATCGAGCACCAGATCGAAAAGACGCACGGCAAGCACCTCGAAGGCAACAAGGCACGCGCGCTGTGCCGCAGCTATGCGCAGGAACAAATCGAACGCCAGAAAAAGGATTTCATCCGCCTCGGCGTGCTCGGCGACTGGGACAACCCCTACAAGACCATGGAGTTCCGCACCGAGGCTGACGAGATTCGCGCCCTCGGCGAGATGTACCGCAAAGGCTATCTGTTCAAGGGTCTCAAGCCGGTGAACTGGTGCTTCGACTGCGGCTCGGCGCTGGCCGAGGCCGAGGTCGAATACGCCGACAAGAAGTCTCCGGCCATCGATGTCGCCTTTCCCCTGACTCCCGCGGAACGTGAGCGCCTGGCTGCGGTTTTCGATGTTGCCGCCTTACCGGACAAGACGGCCTACGCGGTGATCTGGACCACGACGCCCTGGACGATTCCCGGCAACCAGGCGCTCAACGTACATCCCGAGTTCGTCTATGAGCTGGTGGATACGCCCAAAGGGCTGTTGATTCTCGCTGCCGAACTGCGCGCCGCTGCGCTGGAACGTTACGGGATCGAAGGCAAGGTGTTGGGCGCTTGCCGCGGCATCGCGCTCGACCGTATGCAGTTCCGCCATCCGTTCTACGACCGCGCCTCGACCATCTTTCTTGGCGACTACGTTACGCTCGATACCGGTACCGGCATCGTGCATAGCGCGCCGGCCTACGGCGTGGAGGACTACGAGTCGTGCAAGCGCGCCGGCATGAAGAACGAGGAAATCCTCACCCCGGTGCAGGGCGACGGCCGTTTTGCCGAGAGCCTGCCGTTCTTTGGCGGTCTGAACGTCTGGAAGGCGAATCCCGAGATCGTCGCCAAACTCGCCGAAGTCGGCTGCCTGCTCAACAGCGCCGAGATCGTGCATAGCTACATGCATTGCTGGCGCCACAAGACGCCGATCATCTACCGCGCCACGACGCAGTGGTTTGTCGGCATGGACAAGCAACCGAAGGAAGGCGAAAAGCTGCGCAGCGCTGCCTTGGCCGCCATCGAGGCGACCGAGTTTTTTCCGAGCTGGGGCAAGGCGCGCCTGCACGCAATGATTGCCAACCGGCCGGACTGGTGCGTGTCGCGCCAGCGCAACTGGGGTGTGCCGATCCCCTTCTTCCTGCACAAGGAAACGGGCGAGCCGCATCCGCGCACGCTGGAACTGGTCGAAGCCGTCGCGCAGAAAGTGGAGCAGGGCGGCATTGAGGCCTGGTTTGCGCTCGATGCACAGGAGTTACTCGGTGCTGAGGCCGCCCAATACGACAAGATGAGCGATACGCTCGATGTCTGGTTCGATTCCGGCACCACGCACCGCAGTGTGATGCGCGGTTCGCACGCCGATGACTGTGCGTTTCCGGCCGACCTGTATCTCGAAGGTTCCGACCAGCATCGCGGCTGGTTTCATTCCAGCCTGCTCACCGGGTGCAGCATCGACGGCCGCGCGCCCTACAACGCATTGCTGACGCACGGTTTCGTGGTCGACGGCAAGGGCATGAAAATGTCCAAGTCGAAAGGCAACGTCGTCGCGCCGCAGCAGGTCTCCGATACCCTGGGCGCGGAAATCCTGCGCTTGTGGACGGCGTCTACCGATTACTCCGGCGAGCTGACGATCTCCAAGGAAATTCTCGACCGTGTCGTCGAGGTCTATCGCCGCCTGCGCAACACGCTCAAGTTCCTGCTGGCCAATACCGCCGATTTTGACGCTTCGGCCCACATGCTGCCGGTCGAGCAGTGGCTGGAAATCGACCGTTACGCCCTCGCGCTGACGCACGAACTGCAGGCGGGTTGCACGGCCGCTTACGATCGCTACGAATTCCACAAGGTGGTGCAGGCGCTGCAGAACTTCTGCGCAGAAGACCTGGGCGCCTTCTATCTCGATATCCTCAAGGATCGCCTCTACACCAGCGCCGCCCATTCGCGTGCGCGCCGTTCCGCGCAAAGTGCGCTGTGGCACATCGTCCAATCGCTCGCCCGGTTGATGGCGCCGATCCTCAGCTTCACCGCCGAGGAAATCTGGCAGCTTCTCGGCAAAGAGAGCGTGATGCTGGAAACCTGGCACCCACTCCCCGCCGTGGCTGGCAAGGAAAACCTGATCGGACGCTGGCAGGCAATTCGCGCGGTCCGCGCCGATACACTCAAGTCCATCGAAGCGGTGCGCAGCGCCGGGGGCGTCGGTTCGTCCTTGCAGGCGGAAGTGGAAATCAGTGCAGCGGGCGATACCTACGAACTGCTTGCCAGCCTCGGTGACGACCTGAAGTTCGTGCTGATCTGTTCCAAAGTCACGCTCACTAAACTCGGCG
>CAZAWN010000096.1:0-8428 GCA_964488825.1 uncultured Methyloversatilis sp.
CGCTCTACGGGCCTCCTGCGGGGCAGGAATGGCGAACCGTTCGGCGGCAGCTTGCACGGCGGCAGCGGTCGCGTCGGCAATGATCCGGTTCAGGTCGGCGACCGTCAGGGATAGCTCCGTGTTGTTGATGCGCTCGCGCTGTTGCGCTTCAAGGCGCTCGCGCTGTCGCTGGCGGTAGCGGGCCTGTTTTTCTGCTGGCGTCAGTGCCATTATGTTGTTCCCCTAGGTGGTTTAACTGGTAACGGCGGATACTACGCTTGCACGTTACCAGTTGCAAGGAGGGATCAAGCGGGACTGTTTCCCGGTGTCGGGCTTCCGGCTTGCTGGCGGCGCTGTTCGATCTGGAACAGCAGCGCAGCGACTGCCTCCGCCGCTTGCAGGTCTGGCCGGGTCGCCATCCTGACGACGATCTTCCTCGGACGGCGCGGCATCTCAAGCCCCAATCGCTGCGCGGGCAGCTTGCAGGGACTCGATAGCGGCGGTCAGGAGGGCGCGGGGGTCGGCGTCGCCGTAGGTTCCAGATAACACCGCGTCGCAGGTCAGGCGGGCATCGAATACGCCAGCGACGGCGGGAATGGTGAAGGTTGCAAGGAGGTCAGTGGTAACGCTTAATACGGCTAACATGACTATCACCTGTTGTTGGTTAGAGTGTTGCCATTTACGAATACGAGTCGGATTTATGTGAAAAGGTTTGTTGTATGGGTTGGTGAAGGTGGCTAGGTCGGAAACGGTCTGTGAGGAGACGCTGGTGTTTTGTGACCTGCTGACTCCTGCTCGGCCACTGCTGACCTTGGACTTCCGGCCTGACTCGGGCGGCAATACGCTGGTTACCCGCCGCTCACTCGCTGATGGAGGCCAAAGGCCGCTTTGCCCTTCAGGCTACAGCCGGATCGTGCCCTAAAGCGACACATGATGAATGCACTCTCTACGGCAGCTTGCGGATCATAAAGCTGCCGTGCAAACAACCTCGCTCGGGTCTGTCTTCTCCAGCCTCACGGTAAACCAGAAGGTGCTGCCCTGGCCTTCGTGGCTGATGGCACCGATAGACCCGTCCATTGCTTTCACCAGTCGCTTGCAGAGAGCAAGCCCCAAGCCTATGCCGCCGTATTTGCGGCTCATCGAGCCATCCATCTGCTCAAAAGCGGAGAACAAACGCTGCTGGTCTTCTGCGGGAATACCGATACCGGTATCCTGAATTTCGAACCTGACCAGAACATCGGCGGGACGCTCCTCGGCAAGGTTGGCGCGCACGGTGACAGTTCCGTCGGCCGTGAATTTGATCGCATTGTCGATCAAGTGGCTGAGTACATGGCCGAGGTGGCCGCTATCACCGCGCAGCGTCAGCCCGGCAAGTTCGGGAGCGACCTCCTCACTCAACCGGATCCCTTTTTCGCCGGCTTGCCGGGCTTTATGCCCGATCTGCTCACTGATCGTATCGGCCAGCCTGAAGGCGACATTTTCCAGAGCAATACGTTCCGACTCCATCTTGGAATAGTCAAGGATGTCGTTGATGATGGCGAGGAGTTTTTCGGAGGACTTGATTGCCTTCTGCAGCTGTTCTACCTGCTTCGGGTTGGTGGCGCTGCGCAATGCCAATCCGGTCATGCCCATGATTCCGTTCATGGGGGTACGCAGCTCATGGCTCATTGTTGCCAGAAATATGGTCTTGGCCCGGTTGGCGGCTTCCGCTGCCTCTTTGGCAATCGAGAGGGAGACTGTTCTTTCCTTGACCAGTTCCTCGAGGTGATCGCGGTATCGCGCCAGTTCGATTTCGCGTTCTTCTGCCTGCCGGAGCAGGCGCAGCAAAAAGCCGCCCAGCAACACGGAAACGATCAGGAAACCGCTGGCGATCAACAGCGAGCGATTTATCTCGCGGTACCAGTCCGCCAGATAATCCTCTTTGGCCACGCCAATGAGCACCGCCATCGGTGCATTCGATAATCTGCGGAACGTGGATATGCGCTCGAATCCATCGGCGCTGGCAGCAGTGTAATAGGTCGAGACGGGTAAGCCGGACTCGAAGATCTGGCGAAGTTCCGCTGAAACCGTATTGTTACCCACCTGACCGGCTGGTTTATTGAGAATCGCGGGTACCCGCGTCACCAGCCCCAGGTCTGCGTAGCGCAGGTTGAGCGTACCCTTGGGGCCAAGATTGAACTGGGAGAGCAACTGGGTAAAGTGCTCCAGTGCAATGGGTGCGGAAACCACTCCAGCAAATTGACCATCGGGGTAGTTGTAGCGCCGCGCGAAGCCAACGATATATTTCTGGGCGACGCGTCCCACTCGCGGTTTGGAAATCTGCAACCCCCCCTCGGGATGGTCCTTTAGGAGCATGAAGTAATCCCGATCCGCCCAGCTGACGCGATCTTGTTTCCGGACTCCCTTGCCGAGGATCACGACCCCGTCGGCCTGTGCCACCCGAAACGCCTCGACCTCGGGCAGGCGCTCCATCTGCCTGGTCAAGAAGACATTCATGGCCGCATCATCGATTTTCCCGGCGGCTAATTGCTGCTCAAGCTCATCGACAGTGACGCGCAGGGCAAGATCAACTCTCTCGATACTGCCGGACACGCTTTGATCTACCGCACTGGCAACGTTTTGCGTCGTCACCTCGGCGCGCTGCTCATAATGCGTGCGACTTAACCTTAATGCATCGATCGACAGGCCAAATGTCAGGAGGTTGGAAGCAACCAAGCCACCAATCAGCCATTTGCGCACCTGTTGCTGCGGCTTCATGCCTAACGAAATATCCACTTTTCCACCCGGCGGATTCCTATGTCGAACTGTATAACTTCGTTGCCAACTTTATAACAAATTCGTCCGTCTACGTCAGTAAAGTCATTGTTAAGCGGCCATTGCTCCCCGATAGCCGCGATGACCAGAGTTGGCCGGGAAGGTGAGGTCACCAACGGCAGCTTCATGGGGCCGAAATTTCAGTGGCCCCTTTTTGGCAACGAACTTGAAGAGTTCAATTTCGGCAGTGTGCCCAAACCGGTCCGTCAGCTTTCTCCAAAGCGGCCGCCCATCCAAACCCGGTAGTTGCGCATTGGAGTTCTACGAAGTGGCCGTTGCCGACCTCACACAACCGGCCAAAATGAAACATAGACCACACCGTAGCATCACAGTAAAATCCGTCTCGTCATTGGGGAGTAGCCGCCCTTCATCGAAAGGGGCTTACGTCAACATACTTGGCCGCAAGGTCATGGTGTAAGCAGTTTCCGAGCCTGGCAAGACCTTTGACCACATTGCTTCCGGTAGGCCGGAGGAGCGGTGTGGTCATCTGTCTCGATCCGGCCAGGGAACCAAACATGGAAGCCTTCCTCATCTCCACAGGCATCGTTGCCTTAGCCGAAATCGGCGACAAAACACAACTCCTTGCCTTCATCCTCGCCGCCAAGTTCCGCAAGCCCGTGCCAATCATCATCGGCATTCTGGTTGCCACCATTGCAAACCACGCCTTTGCTGGGGCGCTCGGGTCATGGATTACTTCCATGGTTGCTCCGGCGACAATGCGCTGGGTTCTCGGCGTGTCGTTCATCGCCATGGCCATCTGGACACTGATCCCCGACAAGCTTGAGGAAGATGACACCAAACTGGCTCGCTATGGTGTATTTGGAACGACGCTGATTGCCTTCTTCCTGGCCGAAATGGGCGACAAGACGCAGGTCGCGACGGTCGCACTGGCGGCACAGTACCAATCCCTCATAGCGGTTGTTGCCGGCACCACGTTGGGTATGATGATCGCGAATGTGCCGGCAGTCATCATGGGCGATCGCATTGCGAACAAAATTCCGGTTCGTGTAGTTCATGCCATCGCCGCCGCCATCTTTGCCGTCCTTGGGGTGATGACCTTATTAGGCGCTGGCGAGCGATTCGGTATTTAACAGGGCTGACACAAATGCATACACATAATCTTACCGACTGGACGCACGACCACGTCTTTGATACTGGCAACCAGGCCGCCGAACGAGGTACTCGGCTCGTGATGTGGATTACTGCTGCGATGATGGTGATCGAGATCTTCGCGGGCTGGTGGTACAACTCGATGGCGCCAGGAGCGAGAGCCCCGTGCTGGTTGACCTCAACCAGATGGTCAAGGCCGTCTGTGACTTCCTGTCGTTCGACCATCGCTTCGCCAGCCTGTCCATCGACTTCCGTCCGGCGATGAATTTGCCCGCCTGCGATGTGATACCGGATCATCTGAACGAGGTGCTGATGAACCTCTTGCAGATCATGCGCGACACCAGTCAGAGACTATCCAGGCCGGGGACAATCGTCGTGTCGACCTGGCGCGCGCAGGACCGGGTACTGGTGCGCATCGCGCTCGGCACGCCCGGCGACGGCCCGCCGTTGTCGGTAGATGTGCCCGTCGACGCGCGCCTCGAGTCGGCGCGGCGGTGCATCGAAGGCATGGGCGGCAACCTGGACCTGCGCGGATCCAGCGTCGAAATCGCTTTGGCCGCGGCGGCGCACTGATCGATTGGCCAGCCTGGGGAGCGCCTCGGCTACGGGCTGGCTACGCGGCTACGGCGACAATTGGTATTTGTCGATCCGATAGCGAAGCGTATCGCGCGATATGTCCAGTATCCTGGCCGCCTGACTGATGTTCCAGCCGGTCTTCTGTAGCGCCCCACGCAGCATATCCCGCTCCACATCTTCCAGTCGCGCGCCAGCCTTGGCCGACGCCCCGGACGCGGCGGCGTCATCGGCGGCGTGCGCCATCGGACTAAGGTGGAGATGGTCCGGCGTGAGCAGCGGACCACTGGACAACAGCACCGCTTGCTCCATCAGGTTACGTAGTTCCCGCACGTTGCCCGGCCAGGAATGGCGGACAAGCATGGCCTCGGCGGAGGGAGTGAAGTCCATGTGACCACGCCCATACCGGGCGGCATGCAGGGCCAGGAAATGTCTGGCCAAGAGCAGAACATCCTCGCCACGCTCACGAAGGGAAGGGAGTGAGAATTCAATGATGCGCAGCCGGAAATAGAGGTCGGCGCGAAAACGGCCATCGTGAACCTGCTGCTCAATGGGGCGATGTGTCGCGGCGACGATGCGTACATCCACCTTCTGGTCACGCAAACTACCGAGCCGCCGAACGGTTTTTTCTTCGAGAAGCTTAAGCAACTTGGCTTGCAGACCCAGATCCAGGTCACCGATCTCGTCGAGGAACAGCGTACCCCCGGCGGCCGTTTCAACCAGACCCACCTTGCGTTCCTTGGCGTCGGTGAACGCACCGCGCTCATGTCCGAACAGTTCGGATTCCAACAGCTGGGCAGGGATGGCCGCGCAATTGATTTCCACGAAGGGCTGGTCCCGCCGGGGCCCCGAGTAATGAAGCGCCCGCGCCACCAGTTCCTTGCCGGTACCGGTTTCGCCGGTGACCAGGACCGCCGGCGCATCGCCATCGCGCAAGCCCCGCTCCGCCTCGATCAACTGGGAGATTCGCTTCTTCAGCAGCTGCATGGGGGCCGATTGACCCAGCAGCGCATCGAGATCGCCGAGCGAGGCTTCCCGACGGCGGTAATAGGACAGGGCCTCTTCGCGGTGCGTCTCACCGAGCGCGCGATCGAGCAGGATGCGCAGTTTGGCGAGGGGCACTGGCTTGGTCAGAAAATCATAGGCACCGGCCTTCATGGCCTCCACCGCCAACTCGACGGTGCCGTGGCCGGTGATCATGATCACGGGCACGCCGGGTGCCGCCTCCCGCAGGCGCCCCAGAGCGACCATGCCATCCACACCGGGCAGATGAAAGTCGAGCAGGACGATATCCGGCTTGAAACGCTCCAACTCGGCCAGACCGGACTCCGCCGTATCCGCAGTCAAGGCATCGTAACCATGGCGGACCAGGTAGGTGCACATGTTCTTGGCCAGCGTGGCTTCGTCTTCGATGATCAGTACGGCGGCGCTCATTCTCTCAAGCCTTCGTCACGACGGGCAGTTGCAATTCCACCGTGGTGCCCCGTCCAGGTTCGCTTTGTACGCGTATGCCACCGCCAAATCGTTCGACTATCCGTTTGGCCAGCGGCAGACCGACACCGAGCCCTTTTGGTTTGGTGGTGAAGAAGGGTTTGAAGATCCGGGTAAGTTGCTCGGCGGCGATACCCGGGCCGTCATCGGCCACGCGCAGCAACACCTGCTTGTCCGCATAGTCGGCGCTCAGTGTCATGTGGCCCCCCGAACCGAGCGCCTCGACGGCATTGGCCATCACGCTGCCCAGTACCTGCCCTAGCAGCAGCGAGTCGGCCTGGACAGGTGGCAAGCCCTTGGCGACCCGTGCTTCGGTGACGATTCCCCGCCGCGCTGTCTCCCGCTCAAAGTCGGCCAGGCTTCTCGCCACCAGTTCACCAACGTCGACCGGATTGGCCTGAATGGCCATTGGGCGGGCATAGGTCAACAGTTCGCGCACCCAGTTATCCATCCGATCCACCTCGGCGATGATGTCCCGGGCAGATTCGGCACTCTCCGGCGCGGCCGTCTCGAGAGCAAGCTCCGCGGAGGATCGAATCGAGGCCAAGGGATTTCGAATGCCGTGGGCGACGGCGGAACCCATTTCGCCGATCGCCGCCAAGGTTTCACTTTCGACCAATTGCCGCTGCTGTGTCTTGATCAGGTTGTCGGCCCGCCGCGCCAGCCAGAACAGCGTGCCATAGAGGAACAGCCCGGCCAGTACCGCGCCAAGCCAGACGGCCCGACGACCAGCGTTGATCGCTTCGTAGAGGGCGCGAGGCTTCTTGTACAGTTCGACCGCCCCCACCACCTGGCCGGCGGCATCGCGAACCGGGAAGTAGATTTCCACGAAATAGCCGACATCACGATTGAGGCTGGCATGCTCTGACTTTTCGCCAGGCGCATGGCTGTCGGACGAGTCGCCATGGACCACCAGATCGCCCGCCAAGGCAAGCTCCAATTCCGGGTTGTCGAGGTATTGGCGGCCAAGAATTGCCTTGTCACTTGACCAAATGACCCGCCTTTCCAGACTGTGGGCGCTGGCGCGAATGACATCCGGCATGTTGGCGACGTGATTGAAGGCGCTATTTACTTCCGGAGCCCCCGCGCGGCCGTTGAGGAAATAGGTCGCGGCATTCTCGACGAGCACCACGCTATGAATGAACTCCATGGTCAACACGGCCTCCTGACGCATCATTCGCTCGGTGAGAAACCGTGAGAGCAGAAGCGCGATCGCCACACTCAGGAAACTGATCGACAGCAGGCCCAATAGCGCAAAGCGGCGACTGAGGTTGAAAGGCTTGTGTGGCATGTCCGAATTATCCACCAGGAGTTCGCTTTAGAAATTCCATTCCATCGTGCAACCAAGGCGGCGCAAGCTGGCTTCGGCGAGTGGGTCGTTGGATGTGCGCTGTACCTGCTCCGCCTCGCACCGGACGTTCCTTTGCTTGTCGAAGTTCAGTTGGGCCGCCAGTTTCAAGCTGCCTCGGTGGTCGCGACGGGTTAACGCCAGTCCCGGCGCCGGGCCGAGAAAGCGCGTCCGGCGACCGGCCACGGCTGCCGACAAGTTCCATGCCGATGACGGAGTGACACTTACCTCCGCCTCAGCCAGCCATTCCTGTGCCGACAAGTCGTCGAATCGCCAGCGATTGATGTCGGCTCCCCAGCCGACCCGCAGGCGCAGGGCCGGCTGCCAACTGCCGGCAAAGCCGGTGCGATGCGCATATCGCACGCCATAGCGATCGCTGTCGTACAGGTCATCCAAGCCGGCGTGCCGGTAACGCAGCCATTCGAGCGTCAATTTGCCGCGATGCTGTTCGCTGCGCAGTAGATAGCTGCTTTGCAGACCGATACCACGGCGGCGAAAGTCGCCACCACCCAAGTCAAGCGCGTCGATGATCAAGAGGAACTCGGCGTCACCCGTACCCAGTGGCAGTGCTAGGCCGGTAGACAAGCGCAAGCGGTCGCGATCCAGTGAAGCTAATTGGCGGGCACGGCGGATCTCGATGTCCGCGGTGCCGACCCAGGCGCGTCCTTCCTGTAGCGGTACGTCAAGATCGAGCCCAAGCGTGGCGCCGGCATACGTGGTATCGCGGACAACCGGATTGACGGCGCGAACGACGTCGAAGTCGTCGAAAAACACGGCAACGTTCTTGTGCCGCTCGAAACCGGTCATCAGTTCCACGCTGGCCGCCAAGACAGGCGCGTCGGGCACTACAGTGGCGACCGCAGGCAGTGTCGCGCCCATGCCCATGCCGGCCAAGCAAATCAAATAGGCTTTCATTTCAGGCAGTGAAACACCGTCCATTCGGTCGGGAATGGCCAGGCGCGACAATGATGGTTCAAGTTCGCCTCGCTACATTTCTGAACACCGTCGGCGGCGGTATCAGAGCTCCTGCTGACGATCGGCCCGACGGTCCGCCCGACGGTCGGCCTGGCGATCCGCGCGACGGTCGGCGCGGCGATCAGCCTGCCGGTCAGC
>CAZAWN010000096.1:8528-10483 GCA_964488825.1 uncultured Methyloversatilis sp.
TCAGCTTGCCGATCCGCCTGACGATCCGCCTGACGATCCGCCTGACGATCCGCCTGACGATCGGCACGGCGGTCTTCTTGGCGGACATCGTCTAGCAAGCCATCATCCGCACCTTGGCGGGCTTGCGCGGGAAGATGGATGGCAGCCAATGCAATCGCTACGACGGCAGCTTTGTTGATCATGTTCATGGTGGTTTCCTTTCGTCTCTCGTTCTGTCGGTTGGTTGGTAGCAGCTGGTCTTGTTGGGTCGCGGCTGTACTCCTATACGCAAGCCGGATGCCAGCCCTCAGGCCCGGTATTAAAGTTATCTTTATCAATTAGTTACATAAATCACATACGCTTGCCTTGACGTCATATGGGCCAGTTCACCCATGCGCTGGGTGCCTACCCCCACTTCTTGGTGCCCAAGGCACCCACTGACGGTCAGCCAGGTACGTGATCGCGGTGCGACGCTGAGCTTCGCCACTACCGGCAAGCGTCCATGGGGGAATAAGCCTGCTCTGGCATCCGTATATGCATTGCAGCCCCCCCACAACCGGAGATCATGATGAAAACAAAACCCCTCGTTGCAGCACTTTCCATCCTTGCCCTTTCGGCCGGGCGCCGCCTTTGCCGCTGGCGCACCCGCAAGAACCTCTGAAGGCCTGTCGCCTCTGATCTATCATCACGTCAACCCCTACGGCCGCATCGAGCTCGACATGGCGCAGCGTTTGGCGCTGGCTGCATGACCCACGTTTATTCCTTGTTGCCACGTATGGTCGTGAATGGCGCCCTCATTCGCGAATTGCTTGCCGCCACGGCGCCGTGTTTTGCGATGGGGCTGGTGGAGGAACGGAAACAGCAGAGCGGTTTCCTGGCATTACGGCCGGAGGTGCCGATTCCCCACGCGGTGGTGCAGGATGGCTTTCGTTTTGGTCATTCCCTGCTGGGGAATTCGAAGTTCGAAGTGGTGCATTTCGCCTTCGAGTTTTACGGCCATGCGAGCTACAACGTACTGCTCAATCCCAACAACCCGGTGGTGAAGGCTGTTTTGAACACGATGGTCGAGCGCGCCGACTATGGTTTCCTCGTTATTGACGATAGCGGCAGCACCAGTGCCTTCGTTCGGAACTCGGGCAGGACTACCTGTGCGGGTTGAAGAGCAATATGCCCCCAAATTCAATGCTCCAAAACCACCGATATTCAGTATGAGAACTCGATCACCTCCTTCCAGACAAATCCCGATCCGCCAGAGACCCTGCTGAACTGGGTCTGCCGGGACAATCCGGCCTGTCTGGATCTGACTCAGGAACGGCTGGAGTTGACCCCGGACCCGGGAAGGTGACGGCTAAATGTCGCTTATTGCAGCTTCGCTCCCACTGGGCCATCTCAGAGAGATCACCAACGAGTCGCCCCGTCTCGTCACCACTCACGGCGCCGGTGCTACCCGTCAAATCCCCATAGCACTTCACTCCGCTCCACCCGCATCACCAGATCTCCGCGGTTTCCTCCCTCGGGGCTTGTGCGACGCCTGCCCCAACCTTCAGCGCTGCCTGTACGTCCTCACGCTAAGGCAGGCATCCCACAACCCTTAACAATTGCAGTCGTTTAACCTGTGCGCGACCGCGCCTCTTTGTGAGCAGCTAAACTGGGTCTCAGATATCAACTGAGGGAAGCAGCATGGACAAGGAATTCTGCGTTGATCCGGACGGTCTACATCTGGCCGTCGAGTTGATGAATCGTGATTTCAGTAGCGCAGGCGGTTTTTCTCTGCCGACAGAACTGCCACAAGTCGGGATGGGTTCCACGGCTGCAGTGAACTCGCTGGCACCGAGCATTCTGGGCGGCGCGGCGCGTTTAGGTGAGGCGACATCATTTGCCCACATGGACCCGCCCACCCCATGGATAACTTGGGCAATTTCGCTTTGGAACGCATCGCTCAATCAGAACCTACTTCACCCTGCAACAGCACCTGT
>CAZAWN010000097.1:0-10392 GCA_964488825.1 uncultured Methyloversatilis sp.
GCGATGGCGCTTTGCGGCATGCCGTCGTAGCGGGCGCTGGCGGGGTCTTGCACCAGGCAAACGCCGCCGCCGCCGAAGATGGCGCGCAGCCCCAGCGTGCCATCCGTGGCCGTGCCGGAGAGGATGATGCCGATGGCGCGCTCCGCCTGATCTGCGGCCAAGGCGCGCAGGAAGCCATCGATCGGCATGCGCTGGCCGCGCGGCTGTTCCGGCAGGTGCAGTTGCAACACGCCATTGAGAATGCTCATCTCGCGGTTGGGCGGGATGATGTAAACCTGATTCGGCGCAACGGCGATCTGATCCAGCGCTTCCAGCACCGGCATGGCGGTGCTGCGTTGCAGGATTTCGGTCAGCAGGCTGGCATGGTCGGGATCGAGATGCGGCACCAGCACGAAGCCCATGCCGGTATCGGCCGGGCAGGCACGGAAGAAGGCTTCAAAGGCTTCCAGCCCGCCGGCGGAAGCGCCGATGCCGACGATGGGAAAGGCGTGCGCGGTGCTGTCCGGGGAAGACTGCGGTGGCACCTTACCGGCCAGAGGAACTGCTGCGCCGGACGTCCCAACGCCTTGCTGCGGACTGTTGTCGCGGGTTTTTCTGGTGACCATCAAAACCCCTTCGGGTGGATAGGCTTACGTAGGTATGGCTCAGATACTACTCCAGCATGAGGTTCAACGGGTCGCTTCCCATGGGGCCGGTTAAGCTTTGAGAGCGGTCGTTGCAAGCCCCGTGCTTTCGGGGGGGGGCAGCAGCAACAGGAGGACAAGCGATTGGATCAAATGAACCTGTGGAGCTGAGCAGCCACCGAAAGGTGGCTGAAAAGAACCGGGGTCGCGTTAGCGCCCCCGCCTAAGCGCTTAGAGCGGCTCACAATACTAAAGCCCACGGCTTTGCCGGGGGATGCTTACTAGCCAGCACCGTGAAGACTGAATCCCAAACTCCTTGATCATGTTGCCAGAGAATGGGTTGGCAAAGCCTGTCCGCAAATGCTGTGGGCCGGCAACGGAATCGTTGGCATAATGCTCCTGTTTTTCGTCACTGAAGCCAACCATGAAACGTCTGCTCTCCATAATCATCAGCACAGTCTGCTTGATCTCATCTGCCGCTTTTGCCGAGACCACCTACCGTTTTGGCGTAGTGCCTCAGTTCGAACCGCGCAAGCTCGCCGCGATATGGATCCCGATACTGGCGGAATTGGAAAAGCGCACCGGTTTTCGCCTCACCATGGTTGGCGCGGCGCGCATTCCTGAATTTGAGTCCGAATTTGAGAATGGTCGTTACGACTTCGCCTACATGAACCCCTACCACTCGGTCGTTGCCATGCGCAAACAGGGCTACGAACCCCTGGTACGCGACGAAGGCACGCAATTGTCAGGCATCCTTGTCGTAGCCAAGGATGGTCCGGTCAAACAGATGAGCGACCTGGCAGGGAAAACGGTCGCTTTCCCTGCCCCGAATGCACTCGGCGCCTCGCTGCTGATGCGCGCCGATCTCGACCGGATTCACAAGCTCAAGATATCGCCCCTATGGTCGCAAACCCATACCTCGGCCTACCTCAACGCGGCCCTGGGCAAGGCCGACGCGGCCGGGGGCGTGATGGCCACCTTCGAACAGCAGCCCCCCGCCGTTCGCGACAAGCTGAAGATCCTCTACGAAACACGGACGATGGCTTCACATCCGGTGATGGCGCATCCGCGCGTCCCCGCCAGTGATCGAGAAAAGCTGCGCCAGGCGTTTCTCGACATAGGCATGACGCCGGAAGGGCAGGCCCTGCTGGCCAAGATACCGTTCAAGCGCGTTGGCATCGCCAAGCCTGAAGATTACCGCGAGTTGGCAAAATGGGGCCTGGAGGATTATTACGTGCAGGGCAGCGACTAAGCCCGATCATGTCGCTGCGTCTCAAGCTCGCCCTGATCGTATTGCTGGCCGCCGCCATCGGCAACACCATCTTCATTACCTTGTGGCAACCGTGGAGCCTGGACAAGGCCATCGCACGGTATCACGAGACTCAGCAAGGCCACCTGATTACACTGGGCGACGCCCTTACGTTGTACCTGCTACAGAATCAGATCGGTGCCGTGTATGAAATCCTCGACGCAACACTGGAGCGACAAACGGAGTGGAAATCACTGGAGCTACACGATGCAGGCGGCAGCTTGCTCTACCCGCTTGAGCCGCCACTGCAGGCAGACTCTCCCACACTGACGCGACTTTCACAAACGATAACGCTGCGCGACCAGCCACTGGGGCGGCTCAAGTTGATCGCCGACACCGCGACGCTCATTGCCGCACAGCAGCGACAAGCCTGGTTGCTGGTTGGCATTTCCACGCTCGGATTCTTGCTGCTGGCGGGTGTCATCAGCCTGCTTCTGGATATCACCATCGGCCGTCGCACACGCCAATTGGTCAATGCGGTCGAGCAGGTGGCCCATGGTGATTTCACGGGCGCGCTCCCACTCCAGGGAAAGGACGAGATTGGCCGCCTCGCACTCGCTGTCGACGCGATGCGCCAGGCGATTGGGGCGGAAGAGGAGTCGCTGCGCCAGGCGCGGTTTGCAGCGGAAGCCAGCAACCGGGCGAAGTCCACCTTCCTTGCCACGATGAGCCATGAAATACGTACGCCGATGAACGGCATCCTGGGCATGGCGCAACTATTACTCGATCCCAGCCTGACATTACAGGAACGCATGGAGTTCGCGCGCACCATCCTGAATTCCGGCCAGACCCTGCTGGTGCTGCTCAACGACATCCTCGACCTTTCCAAAGTCGAGGCTGGCAAGCTGGAGTTGAAGCAGGCCGTATTCGCCCCGGCTCAGTTGCTCGATGAAATCCGGCTACTGTTCGCCGAAATGGCGCAGGGCCAGCAGCTCGGCCTTAACGCGCAGTGGCAAAGCCCGGCTGCCTTACGCTATCGTGGCGACCCGGTACGCCTGCGCCAGATGCTATCCAACTTCGTCAGCAATGCCATCAAGTTCACCCAATCTGGCGAAGTGACGATTCATGGTCGCGAAGTCGAACATGATGCCGACCACGCCCTGATTGAGTTCGCTGTAACTGATACCGGCATCGGCATTCAGACGAGCGAATTGCCGCTGCTGTTCCAACCATTCTCCCAAGTGGATGGCTCGCACAGCCGCAAGTTTTCGGGCACGGGGTTGGGGCTTTCCATCGTGCGCAGTCTGGCCGCGATGATGCAGGGCGATGTCGGGGTGGATAGTACACCTGGACAAGGTTCGACCTTTTGGTTCCGCGCCCGTGTCGAACGGGTCGAGGCCAGCGGAGACAGTCGTCAATTCGAGCGTGTTGCACCGGCCGTTGTCAGCGAACAGAAAACCTTGGCCGGGCAGTGCATCCTGATTGTCGAGGACAATCCGGTCAACCGAAAGATCGTCGAAACTCTGTTGGTCAAACTGGGAGTAGTCGTCATGCTTGCCGAAAATGGCCAACAGGCACTCGATTTACTCGGCCAAAAGGCCAAGGTCGACCTGGTGCTGATGGACTGCCAGATGCCGGTACTGGACGGATTTGCGGCCACCCAGGCACTGCGCGAACGAGAAAAAGCTCAGGCATCGAGGCGCCTGCCCGTCATCGCCCTGACCGCCGGCGCCTTCGATGATGACCGCAAGCACTGCCTGGCAACCGGAATGGACGACTACCTGGCCAAGCCTGTCAAGTTTGATGAATTGATTGCCATGCTAAATAAATGGCTCGGCAGATCCGCTTGAGCACGTTTGCTTGATTGTTTGAGTCAGAGTGGAAAGATGAACATCACCACGTCTCTGAAGCCACCGTCTGCCAAGCAGTGATTTCGGTCAACTGCCGACGTTCCCGGTTCGTTGGTGTCGGGAAAATAAACGTCAGAAGCACTCCCGACAGCTGACGCTCAACATATCGCCTTCCTATGCTCGGCGCGCCAGCACCCTTCGCCATCCTGCCTTGCGAAGCTCCTCCGCTAGCCACATCAGCACAGCGCAGGCCAATGCCAGCAGCCAAACCTCACCACGAATGGGGGTGGTACCGAATAACCAGTTGCCAGTGTCGGTGTAGATGATCAGCAGAATCACACCAAGTTCCGCTGCCAGCCCGAACAGGATGTAGGGATTACCGAAGAAGCCGAACGAAAACGACGAGCGAAATGGGTGACGGCACAGAACGACATTCATCATCTGCATCACCACGATGGTTGCCAGGCAAGCTGAAGTAGCCTGCAGATAGAGCGGATCAGCCCGGTCTAGCTCAACACCATAGTGCCAGCCTGCCACCTGCAGCACGAAAAAGAACACGGCCATCGCCGCGGCCGCTTCCATCACACCAAGAAACAGGTAGGCGCGGGTGATGACTCCCCATGACAGCAGTCGCTCATTGCGCGCTCGGGGAGGTCGGTTCATTACAGCCGGGTCAGGCTTCTCTGCACCAAGGGCCAGCGCCGGCAGCATATCGGTGCCAAGATCGACAGCCAGGATCTGGATGATGGTCAGGGGCAGTGGTATCCGGAACAGCACGAAAGCCAGATAAGGCACCAATTCGGGAATGTTCGAACTCAGGATATAGGTAAGAAACTTGCGAATGTTGTCGAACACCGCGCGACCTTCCTCAATGGCGGCGACGATGCTGGCGAAATTGTCGTCGAGAAGGATCAGATCGGCAGCTTCTTTGGCTACATCCGTGCCAGCAATCCCCATCGCTATGCCAATGTCGGCGGCTTTCAGCGCGGGCGCGTCGTTGACACCATCACCGGTGACAGCAACGATCTCGCCCTTCTTCTGTAAGGCCTGGACGATGACCATCTTCTGGTCCGCGGCAACGCGAGCAAAGATGATCTCTTTCGCGCCGAGCGCCAGTTGAAGTTGCGCAGGTGAGATGGATCGCAATTCCTCGCCAGTAATTACCTCAGGCCTTTCTGATTTCACCAGCCCAATCTGGCGCGCAATCGCCAGCGCCGTATGAGGATGATCGCCTGTGACCATGATGATACGTATCCCGGCACTGGCGCAGCGCGCGATGGCATCTGGCACTTCCTGCCGTGGCGGATCTTCCAGTCCGACGAGGCCGGAGAGGATCATGCCGCGTTCCTCAGGTGGCAGTCCGTCGGCAACCTTACAGTGGGCAAAAGCCAGTACGCGAAGCCCAGCCCCGGCCATCTGCTCCTGAGCGGCCAGCAAACGACTTTTCAGCGCGGGATCGAATGGAACCAGAGCAGCACCCAACTGCACGAAACTGCACGCCGCAAATACCGTTTCCGGCGCTCCCTTGCAGTAGAGCATGTGTCCATGCGGCGTAGCGCACAGGACGGACATGCGCTTGCGATCGGTGTCGAAAGGAAACTCGTCGATACACTTGTAGTCTGCAAGAACACCGGCAACCTGTCGGCCCATTCCAGCCAACGCCACCTCCATCGGGTCGCCCATCATCTTCTCGCCAACGATCTTCAGGCTGTGACAAAGCGCCGCATTCACGAACAACTCGTGGTTATCGGCGGTCAGATTCGATGATTCCGCCAAGTCCGCAAAGTCGAGAAAATCCCCGCCTAGCCATAGGCGTTGCACCGACATAAGGTTCTGTGTCAGCGTACCTGTTTTGTCGCTACAGATAGTCGTGGTCGAACCCAGCGCCTCGACGGCTGGCAGATGACGCACCAAAGCGTTGCGCTTGGCCATCCGCTTCGTTGCCAGGGCCAGCGACAGTGTCACTGTTGGCAACAGGCCTTCTGGAACATTGGCGACAATGATGCCGATCGCGAACAGCGCGTTTTCCCATGGCGGGAAACCCATGGCCTGGCCAACGAAATAGAGCGTAACGCCCATCCCCGTGGCAAGCGCCGCGACAATCCGCGAAAGTCGCGCGATTTCGCGCTGCAGGGGCGAGGTTCCAGCTCCGGCAGTTTGTGTCAGATGGGCGATGCGTCCGAATTCGGTGCGCATGCCCGTAGCGTAGACAACAGCACGAGCCTGGCCAGATACCACCGAGGTTCCCGCTAGCATCACGTTCTTTGCATACAGCGGCGAATCCTCACTGCTCGCTTCGGTATTGCGTGCCTTGGGCAGGGACTCGCCAGTGACCGTTGCCGTGTTTACACGCAGACCGAAGGCTTCGATCAGACGGCAGTCTGCCGGAACAAAGTTCCCCTCTTCGAGCAACACGATGTCGCCCGGCACTAGATTGATAGCGAGTATCTCGGTAACCTCGCCACCGCGTATCGTTTGCACCTTCTGCGGTAGTAACTGACGCAAGGCTTCAACTGCCTGCTCCGCTTTGTATTCCTGCCAGAACGAAAAAATCCCATTAACAACAATGACGCCGACGATAGCGACGCCGAGACGATCCATGCCTTGGCCAGGGGCGTAATGCTCGGCGAGAAATGCCAGCGCGGCGCCAATCCACAAGATGATGGCAAAGAAGTGGGTGAATTCGCGGGCGAAGCTCAGCAGCAAATGCTCGCGAGCGACTTCCTCGACATGGTTCGGTCCGAATTCAGCCAATCGCCGTGCTGCCTCGGATGCATTGAGACCTGCCTTTGAAGTCTTTAGGCTGGCGAGAGACTGTTCGGCGCTAAGGCCATGAAAATGCATGGCCCGGTTTCCCTTTCAGTCAGTGCCGTGGCGCTGCTGTCGTGTCCGCAGTGTGGCGATCTCATCGAGCAGATCGAGTGCCAATGCCACACCTGGTGGGTTGATGTCCAGATCGTGTGACAGTCGCCATGCTAACCGCGCACGCCGCAGGGAGTTCCCTTTGAAACACCAATCCTGCGGCGACTCACCGATGGGATCCAGAACACCCTCAACAACCCAGGCCCGCACATGCTCCTCTTCAACACTACATGCTTGGCAAAGCTCGACCAGCGTAAACAGAACCTCTTCTTCGACGATGGCCCCTTGAATCAACGTCATGTCTGCTCGTGCCATGTTGGCTCACTCCTTCTCGTTGATGCGCGGATTGAAATCAAACGCCTTCGCCATCGCTCGGTAGGCTTCCCGAGCGCTTTCGCTCTCTGCTGGAGGTAATACAAGCTTCAGGACCACATAAAGGTCACCGGGTGTCGAGCCTGGAATGCCTCGCCCTTTCATGCGTAGCTGACGGCCTGCCGCCGAGTTGGGAGGGATCGTGAGTTGCACCGGCCCCTCGGGTGTGGGGGCGGTGACCGAGGCACCGAGTGCAGCCTCCCAGGGTGTCAGCGGTAGGTCAACATAAACATCGCGGCCATCGGGACGAAACTGGGGATGGGAATTGAAGGCGATTTCCAGATACAGATCCCCCGCTTGTTCCTCACCAATTCCTGGCCCACCTTGGCCGACCAAACGCAAATGCTGCCCGGCTCGAATGCCCTTGGGGATAATGACGTCAAGTTTGCGCTCTTGCATCGAGACATGACCTTGTGCATCAAGCACCGGCATGCGCAGGGAGATACTGCGCCGAGCACCGTGGTAAGCATCCGCCAGGTCGATCATGACCTTGGCGTGGTGGTCCTGACCCTGCGCTTGCATATGGGGTCTTTGCCCGGATCCGGCCCGACGACCAAATAGCGCCTCGAAGAACTCGCTCTGATCCATGCCCGGGCGCGCTTCAGAATCACGGCCCGCAAATTCAAACCCGGCATCCCAACCCGGCGGTGGCTGGAAATCTTGTCCTGCCTTCCATTCGCGGCCCATCTGGTCATAGACGGCGCGTTTCTCGGGATCCTTCAGTGCCGCATAGGCTTCACCCAACTCCTTGAAGCGAGTCTCGGCGTCGGCGAGTTTGCTGACGTCCGGATGGTATTTGCGTGCCAGTTTGCGATACGCACTCTTGATGGCATCCTGCGTGGCGCCACGGGGAACCCCGAGAACTTCGTAATAGTCCTTGAATTTCATGATACGAGCCTGCCAAGGTTATCCACAATGCGACAATCTACACCCCTGCAGCGCATCCTCGCATAAACATTATGCGAATAACGCTACGCCAATGCTTAAATTGATCAAGGTTAGCCGATGCGTTACGCATGATTTGCAATCACTTGGAGTGCCTCAGAAGGTCCGATGCTGGCGGGAGTGTGTTTAGCGATGATCACTACCATGCCTCTTTGGCTACCGGATAGACGGTATATTCATCGAGCACCCAGCTCGGTAGGATGCACCTTTCCGGCTTCCGTCGCCTATCGTCCAGCTAATGTCTCGCCTCACGACCCTGCTATTACTTGTCCTGCTGGCCCTGTTGCCGCTGTCGACACGCGGCCAGGCGATCAAAATTGTCATCGACGCTGAATTCGGCATTCCCGGCAGCACGTCTGCCCAGGCCATCCACGCCGGCGCCCAGGTGGCCGTTGGAGAGATCAACGCCGCCGGCGGTGTGCTAGGTCGCCCGCTGGAGATTCTCACCAAGGACAATCGCGGTGTGCCGGCGCGTGCCCTCAACCACCTTCGCTCGGCGGCTGCCGACCCGGCGGTGGTCGCCGTCATGTGCGGTAAATACAGCCCCACCGTGGTCGAACTGCTCCCGGAGATTCATCGCCTGCAAATGCCTTACCTCGACCCTTGGGCAGCCGCCGATCCGATCACCGACAACGGCTATTCACCCAACTTCGTGTTCCGCCTGTCCTTGCGTGACAGCTGGGCCATGCAGGCCATGTTGCGACACGCGGCCAAGGGTGGCGCCAAGCGGGTCGCCCTGCTGCTGGCCAACACCGACTGGGGCCGCAGTTCGCTGCGCGCCGCAGAACGCGCCGCTGGGAATTCTGATCTGCAAATCGCCGGCATCGAGTGGTACAACTTCGGCGACCAAAGCCTGCAACTCCAGTACCGCAACCTGCTCGCTACGGGCGCGCAGGCCCTTCTGCTGGTCGCCAACGAACAGGAAGGCAGCATCCTGATCAACGAACTTGCTGCCCTGCCGGCGGCGCAGCGCCTGCCGGTCATTGCCCACTGGGGAATCACGGCAGGCCGCTTCTTCGATACCACCCGGGAGGCGTTGCGGAAGGTCGATGTTTCGGTCGTGCAGACCTTCACCTTTCTCGGCAAGTCAGACCCAGCCACCACCCGTTTGCTGGCCGGCTTGCGGGCAATCAATGTCCACGGCGATGCTCGCGCGGTGGCTTCGCCGGCTGGGGTTGCACACGCCTACGATCTCGTGCATCTGCTGGCTCGCGCCATCGGTCGCGCAGGCAGCACCGAGCGCCCCGCCATCCGGGCCGCTCTCGAGCAGCTCGGCCCGTACCGGGGCGTAACGCGCTACTTCGAACGGCCCTTCACAGCTGCGCGCCACGACGCCCTCGGGCCGGAAGATGTCTTCATGGCCCGTTTCGCCGCCGACGGCGCCATCGAACCCCTGTCGGCCGGCCAGCCCTAAGCCGCGCATGGTGCTCGACGCACTTAGGCATTGGTCACGGCGCAGCCTCGCCAATACCCTCGCCCTCAGCGCTGCCACTTCTGCACTGATCTCCGTGGCAGCAGTGGTCGGCGTTTCCGTGAGCATCCTCCTGTGGACCGAGCATCAGGCAGTCAAGACCGCATTGAATCACGACGTCCTGACCTCCGTGGCGCGCGTGGAAGCCCCGCTCAAAACAGTGGCCGTCATGATCAAAGAAATGGCCAAAACCCCGATGTTCGCCACTGCGCTGCTCGACTCCGGCGGCCGCGCCGCCTACGCACGGCCCTTCCTGAAGAACTATCATTTTCCCGTGGCCGCCGCCAACGGCCTGGCACTCTGCGACCTCAACGGCCAACTGCTGGCCGGCAGCAGGATCCTGGCCGAGTGCGGCGCCGAGCGGCCGGAGTTCGCCCAGGTGCTGGCCGACGGCAAGCCGCGTCAGGTATGGCAAGTCGACAACGGCCGGCAACAGTGGCTGATTTACCAGGGTATCACCTTCGCCTATACCGGCACGACCGAGGGTCTGCTGGTGGCCCGTGTGGACCTCGACGAACTGCTGCGGCCATTGCCCGGCGAACTGAACCTGGCGTCGGTCTCGCTGGGGCCGGACGCCGGCCCCGGTGACGTTCCCCTGCCGGCCAATGCCAGACGGGTAGCGCTGTTCAAAGGTGCAGCCGTCCCTGACAGCGGCCCGCTCGAGTTGCTGGTCGTTGGTCAGCCGCGCTCCGTCTGGACGAAACTGCTGCCGCTACTGGTGGGGTACATCCTGGCTGTGCTAGCCTTGCTCGTCGTCATCGTGTTGCGCGTCCGGCGCGAGTCCCGGGCGCTGATCGAACCCCTGGCCACGCTGCGCGACCGGGCCCAAGAGATCGCCGCATCGAAGGATCTCTCGCTGCCGATACCCAGGGTAGGCACGGATGAGGTCGGCCAACTGGCTGACTCGCTCGCCTCCATGGTGGCGTCGCTCCGCACCGCCGAAGAACAGCGGCGCGAGACGGAAAGCCGCTTCCGCCTGATTTTCGACAAGAGCAACGAGGCCATCCTCTTCGCCTG
Organism: uncultured Methyloversatilis sp.; assembly: GCA_964488825.1. Taxonomy (GTDB): domain Bacteria; phylum Pseudomonadota; class Gammaproteobacteria; order Burkholderiales; family Rhodocyclaceae; genus Sulfuricystis. The sequence continues at coordinate 10,390 of CAZAWN010000097.1, forward strand.
GCC
>CAZAWN010000098.1:0-10384 GCA_964488825.1 uncultured Methyloversatilis sp.
GATCTGACCACCTATGGTTTTCTCGGCTATCCGCTGCTGCAGGCAGCGGATATCCTGATTTACCGCGCCGACAAGGTGCCGGTGGGTGAAGATCAGGTACCGCATATCGAATTTACGCGCGAGATTGCGCGCCGTTTTAACTATCTTTACGGTCAGACCGGGCGGAAGTTGCCTGATGGCGATCCGGAGTTGCGGACCTACCTTGTCGAGCCCGCTGCGCTGTTGACTGAAGCCTCCAAAATGCCGGGGCTCGATGGCCAGAAAATGTCCAAGTCCTACGGCAATACGATTGCTCTGCGCGAGGATGAGGAGTCGATCCGCAAGAAGATTCGTACCATGAAGACCGATCCGCAACGGGTGCGGCGCACCGATGCGGGCGATCCCGAGAAGTGTCCGGTCTGGCAGTTTCACCAGATCTACTCGAACGAGGAAGTGAAAGCCTGGGTGCAGCAAGGTTGCCGCTCGGCGGGCATCGGTTGCATCGAATGCAAGCAGCCGGTAATCGAAGGCGTGCTGAAGGAGCAGGAGCCGATGCGCGAGCGGGCGCGCCGTTATGAGGAGGACCCGTCACTGGTGAAGCGCATCGTCGCCGATGGTTGCGAGCGGGCGAGAATGATGGCGCAGGAAACCATGCGCGATGTGCGCGCCGCCATCGGGCTGGAATGAGCGAAGAAGAGGTAATACTCGGCGCTGGCGGGACGGCACCCCATATCGCGAAGCTCTATGGCGAGCCATTTCCCGATCTGCCTCGCGATCTGTATATCCCGCCGGATGCGCTGGAGGTGTTTCTCGATGCCTTCGAGGGGCCGCTTGATTTGCTGCTTTACCTGATCCGCAAGGCGAATATCAGCATTCTCGATATTCCGATGGCACCGCTGACGGCGCAGTATCTGGTCTACGTGGATGCGATGCGGCGCAGCAATCTGGAACTGGCTGCCGATTATCTGCTGATGGCGGCAATGCTGCTGGAGATCAAGTCGCGCATGCTGTTGCCGCGCCCGCCCAAGCTGGAGAGTGGCGAACCCGAAGATCCGCGCGCCGAACTGGTGCGCCGCCTGATGGAGTACGAACGCATCAAGCTGGCGGCGGCGCGCATCGATGCACTGCCGCAGGCGCATCGCGATTACGAATGGGCCTCGGTGTGGATCGCCGAAAAGGTCGCGACGCGCCAGCCCGAGGTGAGCGTACATGACTTGCAGGTAATCTGGCTCAGCCTGATGCGTCAGGCAAAAGTCAAGCAGCATCACCGCATCCAGCGTGAGGAACTATCGGTGCGCGAACACATGGGCATCATCCTGCGGCGCTTGCAAGGGCGCGGTTATGTGGTGTTCGAAGAGCTGTTCGAAACCGCGGCTGGAAATTCCAGCGTTGCCGGCATGGTGGTGAGCTTTCTGGCCATTCTGGAATTGGCGCGCGAACGTCTGGTCGAGCTGACCCAGAGCGAGGCGCTGGCGCCCGTCTATGTAAAATTGCACGATGCTGCAACTCTACAAGCCTGACGACTACAAGCGCGTGCTCGAGACCGCGCTGCTCGCGGCGGCCGAACCCCTGCCGCTGACGGAGCTCAAAAAACTCTTCGACGATCCCTTCGACGACGAGACCTGGCGCACGCTTCTGGACGATTTGCGGCGCGATTGGTCGGAACGCGGTGTCGAACTGGTGCAATTGTCCTCGGGTTGGCGTTTCCAGACGCGGCCGGAGTATCAGGTCTTTATCGACCGGCTCAAAAACGAACGTCCACCGAAATATTCCCGAGCCGTCATGGAGACGCTGGCGATTGTCGCCTACCGGCAGCCGGTAACGCGCGGCGATATTGAAGATATTCGCGGGGTGGCGGTATCGCCCAACGTGATCAAAACCCTCGAAGGACGCGGCTGGATCGATGCCGTCGGCCATCGAGATTCCCCGGGGCGCCCTGCCCTGTATGCCACTACCCGCAAGTTTTTGGATGATCTCGGTCTGCGCAGCCTGTCTGAATTGCCGCCGCTGGCCGAGATCGAACGGATGATCGATGCCCAGCCAGACCAAACCCCGCAAATCGCCGTCGCCGCGTCCGCAACGAACCGCCGCGACGAAACCGCCCACGGAACGGAAGGAGAGTTCGCCTTCCCGGCGCAAAGCGACGCCTTTTCGGCCACCGAAACAGCCTCTCAGGCCGGCTAGAGCGCCGCTGGCGACTGCGCCTGCTGAAGTCGAAGTTACCGTCAAACTGCAAAAGGCGCTGGCCGATGCGGGTTTGGGGGCGCGGCGCGAAATCGAGGAGTGGATTTCGGCCGGACGCGTGAGCGTGAATGGCGAAGTAGCGCATCTGGGGCAACGCGTGGTGGTGAGCGATAAGGTCAAGGTTGGCGGCCGGTTGGTCAATCTTCATTTCGCCGCGCGCGTACCGCGTGTATTGCTATACCACAAGCCAGAAGGCGAGATCGTTTCGCGCGACGACCCGCAAGGGCGCCCTAGCGTTTTCAATGCCTTGCCGCGTCTGCGCGGCGGGCGCTGGATCGCCATCGGGCGGCTCGATTTCAATTCCTGCGGATTGCTGCTGTTTACCAGCGACGGGGCGCTTGCCAATCGGATGATGCATCCGCGCTACGGGATCGACCGCGAATATGCCGTGCGCGTGCTCGGCGAGGTCGATGAAGCTTCACTGATCAAGCTGACTGAAGGCATTGAACTGGAAGACGGTTTTGCCAAGTTCATCCGCCTGCAGCCGGCTGGCGGTGAAGGGGCAAATCACTGGTACCGAGTTACTCTGGAAGAGGGACGCAATCGCGAGGTGCGCCGCATGTTTGCCGCCGTTGGGGTGACGGTGAGCCGTTTGATGCGCGTCCGCTACGGACCGATCGGCTTGCCGCCCAATCTCAAGCGGGGACACAGCTACGAGCTCGAGTCCGGCGAGGTGCAGTCGCTGCTGAAGGCCTTGAAAGAGCAGCCGGACTGAAAAAACTCGATATTGAAATTGTGTTGTAGCGCAAAGACTTGTACAATATGCGGCTTCACAAGTTCGCGGTAGCTTGCTCTTGGTGGTGGGGCGCCGCGAAAACAAGAAAATGGGCAGTTTGCCCATTTTTTTTTGTTTCAGCTTAGAAAGGCAGGCGGTAGGGCGGACATGGCGGATTTGGCAGTCATCATCGAACAGGCAGTGGTCGGTTTGGGCTATGAACTCGTGGATTTCGAGACGAGCCCACGCGTGCGCTTGTTGCGGGTATTCATCGACCGGCCGGCGACGGATGATGCGGCCAATCGCAGTGGTATCACGGTCGAGGATTGCGCGGCCGTCAGCAACCATCTGACACGGCTATTTCTGGTCGAAAACATCGATTATGACCGGCTCGAAGTGTCTTCGCCGGGCATCGATCGGCCGCTCAAGAAGCCAGCCGACTTTGTGCGTTTCACCGGTCAGGATGTGCAGATCAAATTGCGCATCGCCGAGGTTGCGGAAAGGCAGGGATCAGCCAATTCGCAGAGAAATTTTTCCGGGAAGATCCTTGCTTGCACCGATGAGCATGTTCGCATCGGAACCACCGAGGGCGAGCGGGAATTCGCCCTCGCAAATATCGATAAGGCCCGTCTGGCGCCCAAGTTCTAAGCGTGTCAAGCGTTATTGGAGATGAAACATGAGTCGTGAATTGCTGTTGTTGGTAGATGCCTTGGCTCGGGAGAAGAACGTCGACAAGGGCATTGTTTTTGGCGCCCTTGAACTTGCGCTTGCTTCTGCCTCGAAAAAACGCATTCACGACGAAGCTGATGTGCGTGTCGAAGTCAATCGTGATACGGGTGAATATGAAGCCTATCGTCGCTGGTTGGTGCTGGACGACGAGGAGGTCGAAATTCCCGCTCAGCACATTGGTTTGACCGAGGCGCGTCTGGAAGATCCCGAGGTTCAAATTGGCGATTTCATCGAGGAGTCCCTGGATGCCGTCGATTTTGGCCGCATTGGCGCCCAGACAGCCAAGCAGGTGATCCTGCAGAAAATTCGCGATGCCGAACGCGAGCAAGTGCTGAACGACTTCCTTGAACGCAAGGAGCATCTCGTTACCGGCACGATCAAGCGCATGGAACGCGGCAACGCGATCATCGAGGCGGGTCGTGTCGAGGCCTTGCTGCCGCGCGATCAAATGATTCCGAAGGAAAATCTGCGGCCTGGCGACCGGGTGCGCGCCTGGTTGATGCGCATCGACCGGCAGGCGCGTGGTCCGCAACTGATCCTTTCGCGCACTGCCCCGCAGTTCATCATGAAGTTGTTTGAACTCGAAGTCCCGGAAATCGAGGATGGCCTGCTCGAGATCAAAGCCGCGGCGCGCGATCCCGGCGTGCGCGCCAAGATTGGCGTCAAGTCGAACGATCCGCGCGTCGATCCGATCGGCACCTGCGTCGGCATGCGTGGTTCGCGCGTGACCGCCGTGACCAACGAGCTTTCCGGCGAACGGGTCGATATCGTGTTGTGGTCGGCCGATCCGGCGCAGTTCGTGATCGGCGCGCTGGCGCCGGCCGAAGTGAGTTCCATCGTCGTCGATGAAGAGAGGCACAGCATGGACGTGGTGGTCGATGAGTCCAATCTGGCCATCGCCATTGGTCGCAGCGGCCAGAACGTGCGGCTTGCTTCCGAATTGACCGGGTGGACTATCAACCTGATGACAGTCGAAGAGTCGCAGGAGAAGCAGGAAAAAGAAACCTCGACCATTCGCCAACTGTTCATGGAAAGACTCGATGTCGATGAGGAGGTGGCCGATATCCTCGTTCAGGAAGGCTTCTCCACGCTGGAAGAGGTCGCCTACGTGCCGCTTGCCGAAATGCTCGAAATCGAAGCATTTGACGAGGCCACGGTGAACGAGTTGCGCGATCGTGCCCGTAATGTGCTGCTGACCGAAGCCATTGTCAGTGAAGAAGAGCTGGAGAAAGTGGCTGACGACATGCTGGGGCTGGAAGGCATGGACAAGGCGCTGGCAGCCAAGCTGGCCAAGAGCGGCGTATGTACCCGTGACGACCTGGCCGATCTGGCGGTCGACGAACTGATCGAGATGACCGGTATCGATACCGAACAGGCGAAGGCCTTGATTACCGTAGCGCGCGCCCATTGGTTCGCCGACGAGCAGCAGTAAGGAGGCGAAATGTCAGCCCAGATAAGCGTTGCCCAATTTGCAGCTGAACTGAGAATGCCGCTGCAGGCCCTGCTTGAACAGTTGGCTAAAGCCGGCGTGGTCAAGCAGACCGGTACGGATACCCTGACCGAACAGGACAAGACGCGACTACTCGATTTTCTGCGCAAATCGCATGGTGAAACCGCGCCCAAGGCGAAAATTACGCTCACGCGCAAGCAGACTACCGAGATCAAGGCGGCCGATGCGACGGGCAGGTCTCGTACGATCCAGGTCGAAGTGCGCAAGAAGCGCACCTTTGTCAAGCGCGACGCCGATCCTGCCGTTGTGCAGCCTGCACTTCAGGAGGAAGAGGCGGCCGAGGCGGCTGCGCCGGCGCTTGCCGCAGCAGTTGAATTTGTGCCCCCGCCGGAACCTGCACCTGAAACAACAGCCGCACCGGAGCCCGCTCCTGCTCCCGCTCCCACAGTTGTAGTGGAAGCGGCACCCGTACCGGAACCCGCACCCCTACCTGCGCCGGAGGCTACATCCATACCTGCCCCTGCCCCGGAAGCCACATCCACACCTGCACCTGCACCAGTCCCTGCACCCGCCCCGGAAGTCGCAACCGTACCTGCAGTTGCCGTCGCGCCAGTGCCGATTCTCGATGAGAAGCAGATTGCCCTGCGTGCCGAGGAAGCGAGGCGTCAAGCAGCCCTGGCGGCCATTCAGGCGGCCGAGGTGAAAGAAAAGCAGTTGCGTGAAGCCAAGGCCGCCGCTGCACGTGCCGAAGCCGAAGCGCGTTTGATCCAGCAACAGGCTCAAGCCGCGGCGCGCGAGTCGGCGGCAGCGAAAGGTGAAGCAGAACCAGGTAGTGGAACGCTGCATAAGCCGGCCACAACGGGGAAAGCTTCCGACGGGCAGCGCAAGGGCGAGAAAAAGCTTGAGAGCAAAACCGTGCCGGTCAAGAAAGAGGACGACCGCAGTCGTCGCGGAGGGCTCAAGACGCGTGGTGATACGACGGGGGCCAACACGGGCTGGCGCGGCGGTCCAAAAGGTCGCCATGGACGCCATCAAGAGGAGGTTCGCCCCGCCCCGCAGGCCATCGAGCAGGTGGTGCGCGAAGTCCATGTGCCAGAAACGATTTCTGTAGCCGATCTGGCGCACAAGATGTCGGTCAAGGCGACCGAGGTCATCAAGGTGCTGATGAAAATGGGCATGATGGTTACCATCAACCAGCATCTCGACCAGGAAACTGCGATGATCGTCGTCGAGGAAATGGGTCACAAGGCCTTTGCCGCCAAGCTGGACGATCCGGATGCGTTCCTCGATGAAGAAAGCGCCGAACACAAGGATGTCGAACTCTTGCCGCGTGCGCCGGTGGTTACTGTCATGGGCCACGTCGATCACGGCAAGACCTCGTTGCTCGATTACATCCGTCGCACCAAGGTGGCGGCGGGCGAAGCCGGCGGCATTACCCAGCATATCGGCGCCTATCACGTGGAAACTTCGCGTGGCATGGTGACTTTCCTTGATACGCCGGGCCATGCCGCCTTTACGGCGATGCGTGCGCGCGGCGCCAAGGCGACCGACATCGTGATTCTGATCGTCGCGGCGGATGACGGCGTGATGCCGCAGACCAAGGAGGCGATACACCACGCCAAGGCGGCCGGCGTGCCGCTGGTGGTGGCCATCAACAAGATTGACAAGCCGGGTGCCAACGCCGATCGGGTCAAGCAGGAACTGGTGGCGGAGGGCGTGGTGCCGGAAGAATATGGCGGCGACTCCCCCTTCGTCCATGTATCGGCGAAGGTGGGTACCGGCATCGACGATCTGCTCGAACAGGTGCTGTTGCAAGCCGAAGTGCTCGAACTCAAGGCCGCACGCGATGCACTGGCCAAGGGTCTCGTTATCGAGGCGCGTCTCGACAAGGGCAAGGGCCCGGTGGCGACCGTGTTGGTCCAATCGGGTACTTTGAAGCGCGGTGATGTGCTGCTGGTCGGGCAGGTGTTCGGCCGCGTGCGTGCCATGCTCGACGAGAACGGTCATTCGATCGAAGAGGCCGGTCCATCGATCCCGGTCGAGATTCAGGGTTTGTCCGATGTGCCAGCCGCCGGCGACGATGCGATGGCGCTGGCCGATGAAAAGAAAGCGCGTGAAATCGCGTTGTTCCGACAAGGCAAGTTCCGCGATGTCCGCCTCGCCAAACAGCAGGCTGCCAAACTCGAGAACATGTTCGAGCAAATGGGTGAGGGCGAAGCCAAGACGCTGGCGATTATCATCAAGGCCGATGTGCAGGGTTCGCAGGAAGCCTTGGCGCATGCGCTGGGCAAGCTGTCGAACGACGAGGTCAAGGTCAACGTGATCCATGCGGCGGTTGGTGGTATCAGCGAATCCGACGTCAACCTGGCGCAGGCTTCGCGCGCCGTGATTGTTGGCTTCAATACCCGTGCCGATGCGGGTGCGCGCAAGGCCGCCGAGAATTTCGGCGTCGATATCCGCTACTACAACATCATCTACGATGCCGTGGATGAGGTGAAAGCTGCGTTGTCCGGCATGCTGTCGCCCGAGAAGCGCGAGAACGTACTGGGCATGGTCGAGATACGCCAGGTCTTCCGTGTGCCGAAGGTGGGCGCGGTGGCGGGCTGCATGGTGCTGTCCGGAATCGTCAAGCGCGGCGCGCATGTGCGTCTGCTGCGCGACAACGTGGTCATCTTCACGGGCGAGTTGGACTCGTTGAAGCGTTTCAAGGACGACGTCAAGGAAGTCAAGGAAGGCTTCGAGTGCGGCTTGTCGCTGAAGAACAACAACGACATCCTGGAAGGCGATCAACTCGAGATCTTCGAAGTGCAGGAGATTGCGCGCACGCTGTAAAGGCAGGCGCGAAAGTCGGCGATGGCGGGACGGCACCAGGCACACGGGTTTTCGCGCGGCGAGCGCGTGGCGGAGCAGATCCGCCGCGATCTCGTTGATTTGCTGCGCCAGGTGAAGGACCCGCGCGTGGCCCAACTGTTGCCGCTCGTCACCATTACCGACATTGAAGTGACTCCGGATTACGCTCATGCCAAGGTGTTCTATACCTCGCTGGCCGGCGAGGAGCGCGCTGGCGAAGTGGCCAAGGGTCTGGCGCACGCCGCGGGTTTTCTGCGTCGCGAACTCGGCCGTCGGCTGCATATTCATCACATTCCCGAACTCCACTTTGTTTTCGATGCATCGGTGGAGCGCGGCACGCGTCTTTCGAACCTGATCGACGCGGCCGTCGCTTCGGATACGCAGCACGGTGAATAAACCCCGCCGCGCTCCACGTCGTCGGGTGGATGGCGTGTTGCTTCTCGACAAGCCGTCGGGCATGAGTTCGAACGCGGCACTGCAAAAAGCGCGCTGGTTATTCAATGCCGACAAAGCCGGACATACCGGTACCCTTGATCCGATGGCGACCGGCCTGCTGCCGCTGTGTTTCGGCGAATCCACCAAGTTTTCCAGCACCCTGCTTGATGCCGACAAAACCTATGAGGCGACGGTAAAACTGGGCGTCACGACCGATACCGCCGATGCCGAAGGCAAGGTGCTGGAGGTACGCCCGGTCGACGCGACCGAAGCGCAGGCGCAAGCTGTGCTCGCCGGTTTTCTTGGCGAGATCGAGCAAGTGCCGCCCATGCATTCGGCGCTCAAGCGGGACGGCGTTCCCCTGTACGAACTGGCACGCAAAGGGATCGAAGTCGAGCGGGTGGCGCGTCGCGTGACGATTCATGCCATTGAAATGCTTGCCTGGCGCGGTGACTGTTTCGATCTGCGCGTGGCCTGCAGCAAGGGGACCTACATCCGCACGCTGGCCGCCGACATTGGCGCTGCGCTCGGCTGCGGTGCCCATCTTGCCGCCTTGCGGCGCACACGCGTCGGTGCCCTGGAGATCGCTCAGGCAGTGACGCTCGAAACCATTGAATCGGCCGCCGCAGGGCGCGATGAAATGCTGCAGCCAACCGATGCCCTGCTGGCGGATGTGCCGGTCGCTCAGTTGTCGGAGTCTGAAACCGCCCGCCTGCTGCAGGGCCAAGCCATTCGCTGGAATGGCGAGCCGTCCAGCGAGCGCCGACTTTTCGCTACCCAAGGATTCATTGGTCTCGGCGAATGCACCGCCGATGGCTGGCTGAAGCCAAAAAGACTGATTGCAACACCTGCTGCAAGCACTTGATTCGACTATAATCCGCCGCTCTTTTTTCCGTGGCTGTCGCGCTCTATCAAACCGGGGCCGCAGCTTTTTTAACTCAGCGTTTGAGAGAAAACACATGGCTATTACTACCGCCGACAAGGCAAAAATTGTTACCGATTTCCAGCGTGCTCAGGGCGACACCGGTTCCCCTGAAGTACAGGTCGCTCTCCTGACCGCACGCATCAATGATTTGACCGGGCATTTCAAGACCCATGTCAAGGATCACCATTCCCGCCGCGGCCTGCTCAAGATGGTGAGCCAGCGTCGCAAGTTGCTCGATTATCTCAAGGGCAAGAATCTGGAAAGCTACCGTGCGCTGATTGAGCGTCTCGGCCTGCGCAAATAAAAGGAATCTCCGTGCTTACACCTTTCAAGAAGAGTTTCGCTTACGGGGCTCACACCGTTACGCTGGAGACAGCGGAAATCGCCCGTCAGTCCACCGGTGCGGTGTTGGTCAATGTTGATGACACCGTGATTCTCGCCACGGTCGTTGCCAAGGACGATATCAAGGCCGGTCAGGACTTTTTCCCGCTGACCGTCGATTACGTCGAAAAAGTCTATGCTGCCGGCCGCATTCCCGGCGGTTTCTTCAAGCGCGAAGGTCGTCCCTCCGAGAAGGAGACGCTCACCTCGCGCCTGATCGACCGTCCCTTGCGTCCGCTGTTTCCCGACGGCTTCTACAACGAAGTCCAGGTCATCATTCATGTGCTGTCGAGCAATCCGGAAGTCGATCCCGACATTCCCGCGATGATCGGCGCTTCCGCTGCGGTGGCGATTTCCGGCATTCCGTTTAATGGCCCGATCGGCGCTGCGCGGGTTGGTTACATCAACGGCCAGTACGTGCTTAACCCCACCCGCACGCAACTGATCGACAGCCAGCTTGATCTCATCGTCGCCGGTACGCAAACCGCCGTGCTGATGGTCGAGTCCGAAGCCAAGCAGTTGCCGGAAGACGTGATGCTCGGTGCTGTAGTGTTCGGCCACGACCAGATGCAAGCCGCCATCCAGGCCATCAACGAACTCGTTGAAGTCGCCGGCAAGCCCGAATGGAACTGGCAGGCACCCGCCAAGGATGAAGCGCTGATCGCCAAGGTCGCAG
>CAZAWN010000099.1:0-10368 GCA_964488825.1 uncultured Methyloversatilis sp.
CTGCACCGGTAATCATGTTCTTGACGTAGTCGGCGTGGCCCGGGCAGTCAACGTGCGCGTAGTGACGGTTGGCGGTTTCGTATTCGACGTGCGCCGTGTTGATGGTGATGCCGCGCGCTTTCTCTTCCGGCGCCGCATCAATCTCATCGTACTTCTTCGCCTCACCACCAAACTTTGCCGACAGGATCGTCGTGATCGCCGCCGTCAACGTGGTCTTGCCATGGTCCACGTGCCCAATCGTCCCCACATTCACGTGCGGCTTCGTACGCTCAAATTTGCCTTTTGCCATGATCGATCACCCTAAATTCAAAATAACGATAAACATCAGACTGGTGCCCATGGGCAGGATTGAACTGCCGACCTCTCCCTTACCAAGGGAGTGCTCTACCACTGAGCTACATGGGCAAAAAAATAACTTGCATGCCTGGAGCGGGTAGCGGGAATCGAACCCGCATCATCAGCTTGGAAGGCTGAGGTTCTACCATTGAACTACACCCGCCCGCGAGTACTGCTTACCTGAAACCCTGCTGCCTGCTACAGACAATAAACCGTGGTGGAGGGGGAAGGATTCGAACCTTCGAAGGCTGAGCCGGCAGATTTACAGTCTGCTCCCTTTGACCGCTCGGGAACCCCTCCAGCGAAACGGCGGATTATGCACGAACACCAGAAGGGCTGTCAATCTTTGCACAACTTTTTTTCGCTGCGCAACTGCGCACGTAGAATCTTCCGCCATGATCGACCATTCCAGCCTGCCCGCCCCCCTGTTGGAAGCGCTATCCGGACGGTTCGGCATACGCTTTTCTTGCGCATCGGCGGTGCGCGAACATCACGGCAAGGATGAATCCTCGCTCGTTCCCATGCCGCCGGACGCCGTGCTGTTCGCTGCCTCGACCGAAGAAGTCGCCTTTGCCGTGGGGGTTTGCCACGCGCATCACGTACCCGTGATTGCTTACGGAACGGGCACCTCCCTCGAAGGCCAATTGCTGGCAGCCCAAGGCGGTGTCTGCATCGATCTGTCGCAGATGAATCGCGTGCTGGCGATCCGCCCGGAGGATCTGGACGCGAGCGTCGAAGCGGGCGTCACGCGCAAGGCTCTGAATGCGGCCCTGCACGGCACGGGGCTGTTCTTCCCCATCGACCCGGGCGCCGACGCCAGTCTCGGCGGCATGGCTGCAACACGCGCCTCCGGCACCAATGCCGTGCGTTACGGCACGATGCGCGAGAACGTCATGGCAGCCACGGTGGTGCTTGCCGACGGCCGGATCATCAAAACTGGCTCGCGGGCGCGCAAATCCTCCGCCGGCTACGACCTGACGCGCCTGTTCGTCGGTTCGGAAGGCACCCTGGGGATCATCACTGAACTGACGGTACGCCTGCATCCCTTGCCGGAAACCATCGCCTGTGCAGTCTGCGCTTTTCCGGAAATCGACTCCGCCGTCGCTATGGTGATAGCCGCTATCCAGCTCGGCATTCCCGTGGCGCGTATCGAACTGCTCGACGCCCTGTCGATCACCGCCATCAACCGTTACAGCAAAACCGCACTGCGCGAATTGCCGACGCTGTTCTTCGAACTCCACGGTTCCGCGGCAAGCGTCGCCGAACAAACTCAAACCCTGCAAGCATTGGCTGCCGAACAGCACGGCATGGACTTCGCCTGGGCCGAGCGACCCGAAGACCGCACCCGCCTCTGGCAGGCCCGTCATGACGCGTACTACGCCTGCCTCAGCCTGCAACCTGGCGCCCGCTCGATCACAACGGATGTCTGCGTACCGATCTCCCGCCTCGCCGACTGCATTGCCGCCACCTGCGCCGACCTTGCCACGTCCGGCCTCGTGGCTCCGCTCCTTGGTCATGTGGGGGATGGCAATTTTCATATGCTGGTTCTGGTCCAGCCGGACAAGCCGGAAATGCAGGCAAAAGCCCAAAACTTCACCCAGCGGCTGGTCGAACGCGCCATCGCAATGGACGGCACCTGCACCGGGGAACACGGCATCGGCCTGGGCAAGCGCAAGTACATGGCACTGGAACACGGGACAAACGCGCTGGATGTGATGCGCGCCATCAAACAGGCGCTCGACCCGCACAACCTCATGAATCCCGGCAAGATACTGCCCGACAAAGTCGGCGCTGGCGAGACGGCACCACGGTGAGCGTCACCATGCCTCAACCGCTCAAGACCGTCCCTGCCGAGCACGCGCCCTTGCGCCTCGCCCTGCTTGCCCAACTGGGCGGCGCCGGACTGGTGGCGATGCTGCTGTTTGGCCTCGCTCAATTCAGCCAGGTCGACTTTCTGCAGGCTCCCTTGTTGTTGGCCCTGTTGCAGGGCGGGCTGGCCGCCATCATTGCCCAGCGACAGCGCGCGCCTCGCTGGTGGATGATCATCCACATCGTCTTCCTGCCGCTGGTGATCTTTGTCCATGGCCTGAGCATCGCGCCGGGTTGGTTTCTGGCTGCATTTGTCCTGCTGCTGTTAGTGTTCTGGCGCACCGACCGCAGTCGCGTCCCGCTTTATTTAACCAACACGCCGACTGCGGAAGCGCTGCAGAACCTCCTCCCGACAACCCCCTGCCAGGTCATTGATCTGGGCTGCGGCGACGGCGGTCTGCTGCGCCAACTCGCCCGGAAGCGACCGGACTGCCGCTTTATCGGCATCGAACACGCGCCACTGACCTGGCTGTTCGCCGTGCTGCGCGCCCTGCGCCAGCCGAACCTGACGATCCGCTACGGCAACTTCTGGAACGAAGTCCTGGATAACTACGATGTGGTGTATGCCTTTCTTTCCCCGGCCCCGATGCCCCGCTTGTGGGTCAAGGCCTGTGCCGAAATGGCGCCCGCGGCTTTACTTGTCAGCAATAGCTTCCCCGTTGAAGGGGCCGAGCCGGAAGCGACCGTAAGGGTCGAGGATCGCCGGGAAACCCGGCTATTTCTCTATCACCCCGGGTGCCGGGAATAAAGACCCCGATTCCGCTGCAATTCGGGCCATCCCCCATGCCCGCATTCAACAATAATCCGTTCCGGACACCAACACGCGGAACGAACATGGCTGACATCATCTGTGTTATCGGCAACAAGGGCGGCACGGGCAAGACCACGCTGTCGCACATGCTTTGCCAGGGCATGGGCCTGCTGGGCCAACGCTCGGTATGCGTACTGACGGATACGCACCGCGAGCCGCTCGACCCGACAGATCGGCGCTACCTGGTCGCCGACGCACGATCGCGCGAAGCGCTCGGCAAGGTCACCGACAAGATTCGCAGTTTGCCGGCCTGGCTGGGCGTGATCGACGGCGGCGGAAACCGCACCGAAATGGATCGCCGGCTCTACGGTCTCGCCGATCTTGTACTGCTGCCATTCCGCGATTCGCACGAAGACATCCGCACCGTGATTCGCGATCTTGAAATGTTCCCGCGCGCCTATGCCATCCCGACGCAGTGGCCAACCAATACCTGGCAGCGCGAAGCCGCGGAGAACGCCGTCAAGGAATTGCTAGCGCCCTACCGCGACCGCATCCTCGCTCCGGTGCCCAGTCTGCCGGCCAGTAAATTACTGCTGCAACGCCGGCTACCGGACAGCCTGCCATCATCATTGGCCCATGTCTGCCGCCATGTCGCCCACCAGATCGTCGACTTGTTGCAATTACCGCTGAAAGCGCCTCTACCGCTGCACACCGCAGCACGCCCCGCAGCCAACCACCCGATGCATGCCCAAGTGCCGCTCGCGGCGGCGGCCTGAGCCCTCAGACCAGCAGCCTCTTGCCCTGCGCCACCACCAAGGCCTGTGATCGATTGGTCACCCCCATGGCTTTGAATATTGCCGAAACGTGGATCTTTACCGTGCCGACACTCGACCCGAGTTGAGCGGCAATCTCCTGATTGGCCTTACCCTCGACGAGCAGTTCGAGGACAGCCGTCTGGGCATTGGTCAGGCCATAGCGCTGGGCAACGGTTTTCGCACGTTTGCGTTTCTTACCCACCAGTTCGCGGTATTGCGGCGGCAACCAGTTTTCGCCTGCCAGAATGGCGCGCAAGGCTTCCAGCAGAACCCCGGTAGGACTGGACTTGGAAACGAAACCGGCAGCCCCCTGACGCATCGCTCGCAACACCGTATCGGCATCGTCGTGCGCCGACAGTACCGCCACCGGGACTTCCGGAAAACGTCTGCGCAGCACGCCAAGAAAGGCCAAGCCGCCGGTACCTGGAAGCATCAGATCCAGCAGGATCAGATCGAATTCCTCGCCTGAATCAAACATTCTCGTCGCCGCATCGGCACTCTCGGCGCCCAGTACCGCGCAAGCCGTATCCGGCTGCGCCAGCGCGTGCAGCGCCAGCATCAAGCCCTCGCGCACCACGGCATGATCTTCGACAACAAGAATCCTCAAGGTATCGTTCCCACTTGGATTGCGGTTATGATTGGCTGCGAATCATAACTTAGCGAGGCCTGTCATGACAATCAATACCTCCGCCAATCCCGGCGACCCGCTTGAATTCATCAAAAACATGTGGGGCAATATGGGGTTCACCCTCCCCGGCATGGTCGCCCCGACGGTTGATACCGACGAACTCGGCAAGCGCATCGCCGATCTCAAGTCCGTGGAAGGCTGGCTCAAATCGAACCTGAGTCTGCTACAGATGACGATTCAGGGTCTGGAAATGCAGCGCGCCACGCTGATGGCCTTCCAGCAGATGAGTCAGGCAACGCAGGAAGCGGCGAAGGAAGCCGAGTCCGTACCGAACCCCTTCCTCAATCCCGCGCTTTGGCAGATGCCCTGGGATGCAATGAGCAACGCCATGCAAAGCGCCGCAGCCGCAGCGCCAACTGCCGTCACGCCAGCGCCGGGTTCTGCACCGCAAGCGGATCAAACCGAGACGACACCCAAACGCTCAACGCGCAAGAAAACCGATCCCGGCAAGCCATAAGGGCAGCGTTGCCATACCCAGCAGGGTGCTGGCCGAGATCAGCCAGGCAACTCGCGCGCCGTCGCCGCGCATGCGCTGGGCAAGGATGTAGGCCGACGACGCCGTCGGCAATGCCGCGAACACCATCACCACATCGAAATGCACGCCCGTCAGCCCGGCCTGACGGGCGACCAGCAGCGCGATCAGCGGCATCGCGAGCAATTTCACGGCCAGGAAGTAAGCGGCCGCACCACGTCCCTCCGATCCGATGGCGCCGCGCAGCTTGAGTGCCGCGCCCACGGCCAACAGACCGAGGGCGATGGCCGCCTCCGCAAGGCGGCCAAGGAAATGACCAACCGGTTCGGGCACCGGGAGGCCGGCAAGATTCCAGCCCAGTGACGCGAGCGTCGAGAGAAACAACGGGTTCTTCGCCAGTTCGCGCCACACGGAAGTTTCGCCATGGCGCGCCAGCATGCTCACCGCCGCCAGATTGGCAAACGGCACCATGCCCCCCGCCAGCAATCCCATCGCGGCAATCCCCGCCGCACCGTGCAGCTTGGCCGCGACCGCCAGGCCTATGTAGGAATTGAAGCGAAATGCGCACTGGAATTGCGAAGCGAAGGAGATCGGAGTCAGCGGAAACAGCGGCCGCGCCAGCAGGGCCAGCAGCATCGCCCCGGCCATCGCCAGGGCTCCGGTCGCAATCAGCGGTACAGCCGTGCCGGTGAGCGGCGTTTTGGTAATCGCACTGAACAGCAAGGCGGGGAACAGGACGAAGTAAACCAGCTTCTCCAACCCGGTCCAAAAGTGGTCACCTAGCGCCATCCAGCGCCGCAGGCTGTAGCCAAGCAGGATCAGGGCGAAATCGGGGAGCAGCGCAAGGGCGGTATTCACGGGGGACATGCCGGAAGGTAGCGGCGCCAGCATTGTACCGACGCGGCCCGCTCAGCCCGCGGTGCGCAACCCTGTGTATCCCTGCCGAATCAGTGCAAGAGCGTTTCCGCGCCGATACCGGCGTCCGCATCCACTGTGCTGTCTTCGGCGCGCGGCGAGAAGTTGTGCTGCCCGAGATGCCAGGCAATCGCTGCCCGGCAGTGCAGCGCCAACTCGCGCCGGCCGCATTTCGCGCTATCCACGCTTTCCAGCACGCGCAAATCCGCGGTCAGTCCATCCGCACGCGCAATCGCCCAGAGACACTGCTGCATCGTCACGTCGCCATCGTAGGCAGGGGCACGGCTCGGATGGCCCGCACCATCGGCATAGCGCAGGGCAAGCGGGATGACTTTTGTCCGCGCATCGATCGCGCTCTGAAACAGAGCGGCATGGAAGGGCAGCACCTGGCCTCCCCCGGTCGTGGTGCCTTCGGGGAAAACGGCGACATGAGCATCCGCTTCGAGCCGGTCGATCATCGACTCGCGCGTGCGCTGCGCAGCCGCGCGCGAACCGCGTTCGAGAAAGATCGTCTCGGTATGGCCGCACAGCCAGCCGATCAGCGGCCAGTGTTTGACATCGTCCTTGCTAACGAAGGCGGCCGGCGTCAAGGTATTGATGACGAAGATATCGAGCCACGAGATGTGGTTGCAGACCACCAGTCCGCGCGCTGGCAGTGCCGTCCTGCCAGCGCCGAGTTTCACGCGGATGCCGAGCGTTTCCAGCAACTGGCGCGACCAGCGCCGCTTCAACGCGCGCTTGAAGCGCACGTCAATCCACGGATAGACGACCAGTACCGTCGCCGCCCCCCACAGCAGATGCAGAGCAACGCGCGCCAGGCGGAAAAGGGCGCGGATTTCGCGATACAGCATGCTCAGCCTTGCCGCTCCACAAAGTGTTTGGAATAGCGCGAGTCGACGCGCCCCATCGGCAACAGCAGCAGCAGATCGGCGGTGTTGAAATCCGGGTCCCAGGCCGGTTCGCCGCAAATCCAGGCGCCGGCCCGCATATAGCCCTTGATGAGCGGCGGGACTTCCGGTTTGCTCAGGGCTTCGATGCGGTCGAGCGGCAAGGGATAGCGCGGGAAGACGCGATACTCGGCCGGGGCGAGGTGATCAGCCAGCGCGTTATAGATGCCCACGGCGTTGTGGCCGCCATCCTGCATGCCGATGCTGGCGCAGCCGATCAGATATTCGTGGTTGTTCTCGCGCATGTAGCGCGCCAAACCCGCCCACAACAGGGCGATGGTTGCGCCGGTACGGTAATCGGCATCGATGCAGGAGCGGCCGACCTCGACCATGCGCGACCGCAAGTGGGCGAAACGGGTGAGATCGAATTCGTTTTCGGAATAGTAGCTGCCAACCTTGCGCGCCGCCTGTGGCGGCAGGATGCGATAGGTGCCGACGATGCGGCCGTTGGCCTCGTCGCGCACGATCAGGTGATCGCAATAGGGGTCGTAAAAGTCCTGATCAACGCCTGGCGTACGCGAGGAAAGGGAGGCGCCGAGCTCGTCGGCAAATACGCGCCAGCGCAATTTCTGCGCGGCGAGAATTTCAGAGGGGGCGGATGCCAGTCCGACATGCAACTTGGCCCGTGCGGGACGCTGCAAACCCGCGCGGTGTTCAACTTCGTTCCGGATTTCCATGACCGGGTCTCCTATGTGTGCTTTGGGTAATGCGCACTCTATGAGTCGGGCGTGACGATTTATTGACGCGGAGGTGACGGAATGACGACATCCCTTTACTGCGCCGCCTTCACCGTGTACTGCAATATTTCTGTAACATCCGGCCAGCACACAACACGAATCGCAAAGGAACTTGAATGTTCAGCGGCATGATGCCTCACCGCAAGGAGTTCTTCGATCTCCTTAACGCCCATGCAGACCGCGTGGTTGCGGCTGCCAACGCCACCCTCCGTCTGATCAATTCGCTCGGTACAAACTCCAGCGAACACGAGGCTCTGGTCAAGGAAATCGTGATGAACGAGAAGAGTGGCGACAAGATCAAAATGGAAATGATCGGTCTGCTGCACAAATCCTTCATCACCCCGTTCAGTCGCGACGAAATCCACGCTCTGACCTTGGCGCTCGACCAGATTCTCGGCAAACTCCAGGATGTGGCAAACGCTGTCGGGATGTACCATATTGCCGACTCGACACCCGAGTCACGCGAACTCGCCTCGCTAACCTCTGATGCCTGTCTGCGCCTCAACCGTGCGGTGATCGTGCTCGGCGACAAGGCGCGCGCCAGCGAAGCCGTGACGCTCTGTCACGAGATCGAGGAAATCGAATCGAAGGCCGACAAGATTCTCAAGAAAGCGATCACGCGCCTGTTCGCCGACGAAAGCCAGATTTGGACGGCGATCCGCCTGCGCGAGTTCTATTTCCTGCAGGAACACGTCCTCGACCAATGCCAGTACACCGCGCGCATCATCGAAGAAATCCTCATCGAGAACGCCTGAAAGGCACGCAATCATGGAAGGCTTGACCATCAGCATCTGGATTCTCGGGGTTCTGATTTTCGTCGCGCTCGCCTTCGACTTCATGAACGGCTTTCACGACGGTGCGAACTCAATTGCGACGATTGTCGCCACCGGCGTGATGACGCCGAAGCAGGCCGTGTTGTTCGCCGCCTTCTTCAATTTTGCCGCGCTGTGGGTCTTCCAACTCAAGGTTGCCGCGACCATCGGCAAGGGAACGGTCGACCCCAGTTTCGTCGATTACTACGTGATCTTCGGCGCACTGTGCGGCGCCCTCGCGTGGAACATCATTACTTGGTACTACGGCATTCCCTCCTCCTCGTCGCACGCCCTGATTGGTGGGCTCGTCGGCGCCACGCTGACCAAGGCGGGAAGCTTTGCCCCCATCGTCTGGAGCGGTTTCGGCAAAATCCTGCTCTTCATTCTCATCTCGCCTTTCGTCGGCTTCATGGTCGGTGGTCTGCTGATGGTGCTGGTGGCCTGGATCTTCCGCAAGAACACGCCGGGGCAGGTGCGACGATGGTTCAACTACACGCAAATCTTTGCCTCCGGCGCGTACAGCCTGGCCCACGGCGGCAACGACGCGCAGAAAACCATCGGCATCATCTGGTTGCTGCTGATCACTTCCGGCGCAGCGACCACGGATGTCGCCACCCTGCCTAACTGGGTGATCTACTCGTGTTACTTTGCCATCGCCTGGGGCACCTATCTCGGCGGCTGGCGCATCGTCAAGACGATGGGCACCAAGATCACCAAACTCAACTCGGTAAGCGGGTCATGCGCTTCGATGGGCGGCGCGATCAGCCTCGGCCTCGCCACGCTGGGCGGCATCCCCGTCTCGACCACGCACACCATCACCGGCGCCATCGCCGGCGCTGGCGCCGCCCACAACATGAAACGGGTGCGCTGGGACATTTCGATCAACCTTGCCATCGCCTGGGTGCTGACCATTCCGGCGAGCGGCCTGATTGCCGCCTCCTTCTGGTGGCTGGGCACAAAGTTCATGTAGATCGTCTCGATCGCCATCAGGATGTAACAAAAGCGGGCGAACATGCCCGCCCATGCGCATCCTGATGATCTCCGACGTTTATTTCCCCCGTATCAACGGCGTCTCCACTTCGATCGAATCTTTTCGCAGCGCGTTTGCGGAACGGAACATCGATGTCCAGCTTGTCGCCCCCGCTTACCCTGCTCAACACGACGATACAGCGGGCATCGCCCGCGTGCCCTCCCGTCAAGTACCCTTCGACCCCGAGGACCGGTTGATGCATGGCAAGGCTTTACGGCAGTGCCTGGATAACCTTGGCCCTCTGCCCTTCGATCTGGTGCATATTCAGACACCGTTCGCCGCCCACTATGCCGGACTGCGTTACGCCCGCCGCAAGCGCCTGCCCTGTATCGCCACTTACCACACGCATTTCGAGGAGTACCTGCACAATTATCTGCCCGGATGTCCGCAGGCCGGTTTGCGCTGGTTTGCCCGCACACTAGCGCGTCGGCAGTGCAATGCCCTCGACGCAGTGGTCGTACCTTCGCTCGCCATGCAGGAAACTCTGGTCGATTACGGTGTGACGACCCCGCTCCACCGCGTTCCCACCGGCATTCCCGTGGAGCATTTCGGTACCGCGTGCCGTCCTGCCAGCGCCGAGTTTCGTCAGCGCTTCGCGATCCCGGACGCTGCGCCGCTCGCACTGTTTGTTGGCCGCGCTGCGCACGAAAAGAACATCGGCTTTCTGCTTGACGCCCTGCCGCATGCGCTTGTCCGCACACCGGAGTTGATCCTCGTCGTCGCCGGCGAAGGCCCGGCCCTGCCGGCCTTGCAGCGACAGGCCGAGCGTTTGGGACTGACTGCGCAGGTGCGTTTTGTCGGCTATCTGGACCGCAGCAAGGAATTGCCCGCCTGCTATGCCGCGGCGGATGTTTTCGTCTTCGCCTCGCGCACCGAAACCCAAGGCCTCGTGTTGCTCGAAGCCATGGCCGCCGGCGTGCCGGTGTTGGCGTTTGCCGCTCTGGGAACGCGTGAAATCGTCGAACCCAGGCGCGGTGCTCTGCCGGCCCCGCAGGA
>CAZAWN010000100.1:0-3912 GCA_964488825.1 uncultured Methyloversatilis sp.
CGTGCCAATTGGCGATGCGACCTTGTGGCACGATGAACAGGATGATGCCGGAAACTGTCATGATGATGAAGCTGAGGGCGGTCAGTAAGGAAATGAATCCGCGAATATGCAGATTGCCGCTGGTCCTATTCTCGTTCATGTGAAACTCCTGATCAGTAAAATCGTAGGCGTATGCTAGGGGGAAGTTCCAGGATCATTGTTTCAGGCTCTCCCTAAATTGAATCACCAAGTAACCATGACCGCTAAGCTTACATGGTGTAACAAATAACAGACCCCCCGAATCCTTTGCATCATGCTTGAAAGTCGGCGCTGGCGGGACGGCACCAGGCGCTTGATCGAGTGACCTCGGTTGCCTGATATCGCCTGGTCGGCTCGGGAAATCCATGAGCTGGTATTCTGCCGCGACGATGAAACCTGTCGCACGCCTGATGCAAATCTTTCGCTTCCTTGTTGTCCTGTTCTGGGCGAGCCCCTTCGGTACGGCCATGGCGGCGTCTGCTCCGATGTTGCTCGACGAAAGCCTGGATCGCATCGAACTGGCCCCGCATCTCCTCGCCCTGGAGGACTCCAGCGGGACGATGGATATCGCCGAAGTCCGGCGCCAGTTTGCGGCGGGTGCGTTCGTGCCGGTGGATGCCAAAAAGGGCTTCAACAAAGGCTATACCCGTTCGGCGTGGTGGCTGGCTTTTCAGGTGCAGGCGTCGGGTAGCCCCCAAACTACGGCGCCGTGGCTGCTGGAACTCGCGTTTCCACCGCTGGACCTGGTCGAGTTATATCGTCCGGGCGACGGCTTTCCAGCGCGCGCCGGTGACACGCTGCCCTTCAGTGAGCGCCCAATACGCCACATTAACTTCGTTTTCCCCATGCCGCCGGCGACGTCGGCGGTGGATACCGTTTTCCTGCGGGTACACAGTCAGGGGACGCTGATGGCGCCGCTGGCCGCCTGGTCGCCGGAGAGTTTCGCCGCATCAAGCCGGCTGGTGTATGCCGGTCAGGCAGCGTACTTTGGCGCATTGTTGGCGATGATTGTCTATAACGCGCTGCTCTGGTTCAGTTTGCGCGAGCGCGCGTATCTGGATTACGTGCTGTACGCGACCTTCATCGGCTTGGGGATTGGGGCGGCGACGGGCATGAGCGCCGAGTTCTTCTGGCCGGATAGCGGATGGCTGGTGAATTATTCGTATTGGGCGTTCGGTTTTGCCGGGATTTTCGTGACCCGGTTTGCCCGTAGTTTCCTCAATACCGCCGAAACCGCCCTCTGGCTGGATCGTTCCTTGCGCGGCGCAGCGCTGCTGGTGGCGGTGCCGACGGTGATTGGTCTGTTGATTTCGTATTACGCTGGGGGGCGCCTGGTTTCCGGCGCCCTGTTCATCGCCCTGCTGGTGGCCGCAGGGTCGGGCGTTTATAGCGTGATGCACAAAATTCCCGGCGGACGTTTGTATCTGCTCTCCTGGTTCATGTTCCTGGTGTTTGCCATGTTGTATCCCTTGCGCAACTACAACCTGGTGCCGAACAACTTTATTACCGCGCATGGCATCCAGTTTGGTTCGCTGGCCGAGATGATGTTGCTCTCTTTTGCGCTGGCCGCCCGGATCAACCATATCCGTGCGGAGAAGGAAAAAGCCCAGCACGCAGCAATACAGGCGCAAACGACGCTGGTGGCTACCCTCAAGGAAACCGAAAAAGTGTTGGAACAACGGGTCGCCGAGCGCACGGAGCAGCTTGAACTGGCCAATCGTCGACTGAATGCCTTGAGTATCACCGATGGTTTGACCGGCATCGCCAACCGCCGGCATTTTGATGAGGTTCTCGCCGAGGAATGGAAACGCATGCAGCGGCTCGGCCAGCCGTTGGCTGTAGCGATGATCGATATCGACTGGTTCAAGAAATATAACGACCACTATGGGCATCAGGCCGGCGATGCCTGCCTGGTCGTGGTGGCACAAACGATTGCCGAAAATGTCGGCCGGGCCGGCGATCTGGTGGCGCGCTACGGCGGCGAGGAATTCGTGTTCATCGCTCCGGCAGCGGATGCCTCTCAGGCGCTGACGATGGCGCAAAAGGTGTGTGATGCCATTGCCGCCAAACACCTGCCGCACGCGCCATCACCCTTCGCCCATGTGACCGCCAGTATTGGCGTTGCGTCGGCGATCCCCTTGGCCACCGCTGAGCCGGAGGCTTTGCTCAAACAGGCCGACGAGGCGCTCTATCGCGCCAAGGAGGCCGGGCGTAACCGCGCACTGGCGAGCTAGGAAAGAGGCATGCATGATTACAGCCCACCTCGACACATGACAGGAGTCGCAATGCGCAAGGAAAACGATTTTCTCGGCGACAAAGAATTGCCCGACAACGTGTATTACGGGGTGCAGACTCTCCGGGGAAAAGAGAATTTTCACATTACCGGCATTCCGATGTCGGCGGAACCGTACTTCGTCAAGGCGTTTGGCTATGTGAAAAAGGCGGCAGCCCTTGCCAATCGCGATCTGGGCGTGCTGGATGCGCGTGTTGCGGATGCAATTGCCTGCGCCTGCGACCAATTGATCGATGGTAAACATCTCGATCAGTTCGTGACCGATTTCATTCAGGGCGGCGCGGGCACGTCAACCAACATGAATGCCAACGAAGTGATCGCCAATCTGGCGCTGGAGTACCTGGGGGCGGCGAAGGGGCAGTATCAAATCGTCAATCCGAACGATCACGTGAATTTCGGGCAGTCGACCAACGACGTCTATCCGACCGCATTCCGTCTTGCCCTGATCCTGCGCCTGAACAGCTACATGGAAGCCTTGCGCAAACTGCAAAGTGCTTTTTTCGTCAAGGGACAGGAATTTGAGCGTGTTCTCAAGATGGGGCGGACCCATTTGCAAGATGCGGTGCCGATGTCCCTTGGTGCCGAGTTTCACGGTTGGGGCACCACCTTGGGCGAGGAAGTGCAGCGTATTGCCGAAGTCCGCCAATTCCTGCACGAGATCAACCTGGGAGCGACCGCCATCGGCACCTCGGTGACCGCAGCGCCCGGTTATCCCGAACTGGCCACCCGGTATTTGTCGCAACTGACCGGAGAGCAATTCATCCTGGCGGGTGATCTGGTCGAAGCAACCTCCGATACGGGTGCCTATGTCCTGCTTTCCGGAGTGTTGAAGCGCACTTCATCCAAACTGACCAAGATTTGCAACGACATCCGCTTGTTGGCTTCTGGGCCGCGTTGTGGCCTTGGCGAAATCAATCTGCCGCAGTTGCAGCCCGGTTCCTCGATCATGCCTGGCAAGGTGAATCCGGTCATTCCGGAGGTGGTCAATCAGACCGGTTTCCTCGTGATCGGTCTCGACCTGACGGTGACCCTGGCCGCATCGGCCGGCCAGCTGCAGCTCAACGTCATGGAGCCGGTTATCACCTTTGCGCTATTCACGTCGATCGCGACGATGGAAAACGCGGTCAATAGCCTGCGCGTCAACTGCATTCAGGGCATCACCGCCAACGCGGAGCGCACGCGCGACCAGGTGCTCAATTCACTCGCTATCGTCACGGTGCTGAAGCCCACACTGGGATACAAGGTGTGCGCAAGCATCGCCCGCGAAGGTCACGAAACCGGCAAGTCCCTGCACGACATCGTCGTCAAGGAACGCAAGCTGCTGACACAGGAGAAGTGGGACGAAGTTTTTTCCTTCGAAAACCTTATCAACCCAAAATTCGAGACCTGATCAAATCAGCAAACCCGGAATCGACCTGTAATGCCCGGTCGGCTTCGGTGGGAGGGGTCCAAGGAATAGCGCGGCTAACACCCCTGCCTTCAGCCCCAGCCATGGGCGAAAGTCGGCGCTGGCGATACGGCATTATCGCCGTCCCGCCAGCGATTCCTGGCTTACGTCAGGTCGAAACGGTCGGCGTTCATTACCTTGACCCACGCGGCGA
>CAZAWN010000100.1:4012-10297 GCA_964488825.1 uncultured Methyloversatilis sp.
CGACCCGGCGCGAAAGGCACGCTGATTTCGAAGCCCGCTGCCTTGGCCGCCTGTTCGACGCCGACATTGCCGGACAGCACGATCACGTCGGCCACGCTGGCGCCGGTCTCGGCGGCGATCTTTTCATACACCGCCAGCGCCTTGGCGAGGCGTGCCGGTTCGTTGCCTTCCCAGTCCCTCTGCGGGGCGAGGCGGATACGTGCGCCATTGGCGCCACCACGCTTGTCCGAGCCACGGAAGCTGCGGGCGGAATCCCAGGCGGTGGCGACCATCTCGCTAACGCTCAGACCCGCAGCAGCGATCTTCGCCTTGACGGCAGCGATGTCGTAGTCGCGGCGGCCGGCGGGAACCGGGTCCTGCCAGATCAAGTCTTCCTGCGGCACATCCGGGCCGAAGTAGCGCGACTTCGGACCCAGGTCGCGGTGGGTCAGCTTGAACCAGGCACGGGCGAAAACTTCCTCGAAATAGGCCGGCTCCTTGTGGAAGCGCTCGGAAATCTTGCGGTAGTCCGGGTCCATCTTCATCGCCATGTCGGCGTCGGTCATGATCGGGTTGCAGCGCACCGAGGGATTCTCGGCATCGACCGGCTTGTCTTCCTCCTTGATGTTCACCGGCTCCCACTGCCAGGCGCCGGCCGGGCTCTTCCTGAGTTCCCAGTCGTGGTTGAGCAGCAGGTCGAAGTAACTGCCCTTGCCGGTATTCCATTTCATCGGGTAGGTCGTCCAGGCGCCTTCGATGCCACTGGTCACTGTATCGCGGCCGATGCCGCGGGACGTATGGTTGTTCCAGCCCAGGCCCTGTTCCTCGATGTCCGCCCCTTCCGGAGCGGCGCCCAGATGGGCGGCGCTGCCATTGCCATGCGCCTTGCCAACCGTGTGGCCACCGGCAGTGAGCGCAACCGTCTCTTCGTCGTTCATCGCCATGCGGGCGAAGGTGACGCGCACGTCGCGGGCGGTCTTGAGCGGGTCGGGCTTGCCATCGACGCCTTCGGGATTCACGTAGATCAGGCCCATCATCACGGCGGCGAGCGGGTTTTCCAGGTCGCGTTCACCGGAATAGCGGCTTCCCGAACTGCCGCTGGGGGCGAGCCATTCCTTTTCCGAGCCCCAGTAGGTGTCCTTCTCGGGATGCCAGATGTCTTCGCGACCGAAAGCGAAGCCGAAGGTCTTCAAGCCCATCGATTCATAGGCCAGGGTGCCGGCGAGGAGAATCAGGTCGGCCCACGAAATCCTGTTGCCGTACTTCTTCTTGATCGGCCAGAGCAGGCGACGCGCCTTGTCGAGGTTGGCGTTGTCGGGCCACGAGTTCAGGGGCGCGAAGCGGATGTTGCCGGTGTTGCCGCCGCCGCGGCCGTCGGCCGTGCGGTAGGAACCGGCGGAATGCCACGCCAGCCGGATCATCAGACCGCCGTAATGGCCCCAATCGGCCGGCCACCAATCCTGACTGTCGGTCATCAGCGCCTTGACGTCCCACTTCAGCGCCGCGACGTCGAGCTTCCTGAGCTCCTGGCGATAGTCGAAGCCCGCACCCAGCGGGGCGGTCTTCGTGTCGTGCTGGTGGAGGATGTCGAGATTGAGGGCCTTGGGCCACCAGTCCATGTTGGCCATATTGACCGAGGTTGCACCACCGTGCATGACGGGACATTTGTTTTCATTACTCATGATGTTTTTTCTCCTTACTGGGATTGAGCGTACAAGGCCAACAATTCGATGAAAAGTTCGGGGTACATGATCCTTCTCCTTTCCCTGATACACGGGGCATAGAGACATCATAACTGGGAGGATGTAATGAACCCAGTTGATTATCTGCATAAGAGCAATAGTGCGTTGCTATGGGCTGCGCTATACCGTGCCGCACTTCATACCACCGATGAGTGCTCTGCCAAGGCGCTTTGCCCCAGATGATACAACCAGTGGCTGTGGAGCAAGGTGGCCTATGCCATTGAGAGCAAGATCACCCACTTCGCCGATGACGACTCGAAGGTCGAGGCACTATTCCTCAGATAGGGGTACGGTAAGGATTCGTGCGTAAATGAGTAACAGGCAGCGCCAGAAAAGATAAAACGAGGTATTGACCCTTGTTTTGATTTTCGCAATGAGTTTTCTTGCGATCATGCTTACCGCCGTGCTCCACATAGAAAATCGGCACTGTTACTCATTTATGCACGAATCCTTACCGCACCCCAAGCTGTTAATAAAGGGGCAAGCAATGGCGCACGCAAGCGTGTAGAGTCGGTTTTCTGAAAGGCCGCTCTTCTATACATCTCAGCCACTCTTCCGGTCACAGGCGGGGCGTGGGGGCGATATGGAAGGTTTTCTGGCAGATTCTGATATTTTCTCGTGCGAAATCGGCAATTGACAGTGGCAACCAAGGTGGAAGATGCTTCCGCTCGTCGCGTTGAATTTTCTATCCTTTGCTCGCGCCCGATGGCGAAGGCCACGCAGCTTCTTGTCGCGCACGGCAGGAGGTCGTTCCCAGGGTGAACAGATCGTGCAGCAGATCGGCTATGGCGTGAATCACTTCTGCCGTATCGAAATCGATTGTGAGGCTCGTGATAATAATTTTTTGGAATGCACAAGTTAAGAGCGAGCGGCGCACCGCTTCGGTGAATGTTCGGCTATTGGCGTTTGTTGCCTGAATGCGAAAGTGCGCGAGAGGCCTGAGCGCTTAGGCCATGCCACTCCAATCATGGGGGTGGCGTGAATATTGCTTGACATGGGAATGAAAATAATTGCCGCACTGATCGGACGTTTTTCCGTATCGCGCAAACTGCTGCTGATCTATTTACTCGACCTCACGGCGGTCGTTTTCATTACTTCGATTCTTATCGAAGAGAAGTTCATCGCGATCGACTTTGCCCGCAAGGAAATTGTCGGCAATGCCTACATCGTTGATGTGCGTGAGGCACTGTTCGGTGCGGTGGCGTACCGCGATGGCGCAGACAAGGGAGAGCAAGTGCTGGACAGGTTGCGTGCCAATCTGCGCCAGGCAGAGACCGTCCATGGGTCCGGCATGGCTAGCGCGACGTTGGCAGATACCCTTGATCGTGCGCTGGCAGGATTGGCAGACGGCCAGACCAGCGATTTGACGCATCATCAGGCTTTGCTGGCTGGGCGCCACTTGGTGACCCATATTGGTGATCAGTCCAATCTGATTCTCGACCCGGATCTCGACAGCTACTACACCATGTCGCTGACCCTGCTGCGTTTTCCGGAATTGCTTGAGCAGTTGATGAAATACTACATGCTGGCAAGAAGCGGCGATCAGACGCAATACCTGATCGCCCAAGGGCGCCTCGCTGCCTTGCGTGATGGCATCGAATCCGACTACAAGGCCGCCTACAACGGTAATCCTTCACGAACACTGAGCGCCCAACTGGACGTCACGCGCGCGCGCTTGCTGGAGGCCTTGCAGGTCTTGCTGACGACGCAGGCCAATGCACCGGAACCATTGTTGACGGCACGCAGTGCGGCGCTTGCGGCTACCCTGGCAGCCTGGCAGAAGACCTCGAGCAGCCTCGACGAGCTGCTGCAGGTGCGGGTGGCTCTGCTGTTCCAGCGCATGTGGATGCATCTGGGGATGGCGGCAGCCATGCTTGGTGTGATCCTGTTTCTCGTTTTCTTTGTCGCACGCCAGATTGCCGTGCCCTTGCGCCGTCTGGCGCAGGTTGCAGATCGTGTGCAGGCCAGCAACGACTACACATTGCGTGCAAACTGGAATAGCAGCGACGAGATCGGCCAACTCGTGACTGGTTTCAACACCATGCTGGAACGCCTCGACCGCGAACGGATCGTCCAGCAGGAACTCGCCGCCCAAGCGCGGGCGGCAGCGGCGCAGCAGGAGTTGCTTGACGCCATTCCGATTCCGCTCCTGGTCACAAGCGTGCCAGAGCACAGTGTATTGCATGTCAATGCACACGCCTCCACCTGGGTCGATACCGAAAAGGAAGACCCATGGGGTGTCGGCCTCGAACGCGGGGCAAGGGCGCGTTTCTTCCAGCGCTTGGCAGACGAAGGTGCAGCGCAAGAATTTGAAGTCCGCTGGAACAGCCCACACGGACCGGCTTGGGCGCTGTTGTCAGCGAATCGGCTGCGTTATCAGGGGCAGGATGCAGTGCTGACCACGTTCACCCCGATCAACACTATCAAGCGCCTTGAAGCGAGTTTGCGTCTGTGGGCGACCATCTTTGAGGCGACCTCTGAAGGGATCCTGGTCATCGACCGGAAGAACGTCATCCTGCTGGCCAACACGGCACTCGCCCGCGCCAGCGGGTATCGTATCGAGGAGATGCAGGGGCGCGATCCCGAATTCCTGCAGCCATCGGCCGCAAGCAGCGAAAGGCATCCTGGTATCGTTGAGCGGGTCGCTGCAGCAGGTTCCTGGCAGGGCGAATTGTCGCTACGTAAAAAGAACGGCGAGATTACGCCTCACTGGTTGGTGCTCAACACGGTTCGTGACGAGCAGGGCGAACCAAGTCACGTTATTGCGCTGTTTGTGGATATCAGCGAACGCAAGGCGCAGGAAGAAAAAATCCGCCATCTGGCTCATCACGATGCGCTAACGGGACTACCCAATCGCCTGCTGTTCGACGAACGCCTGCGCTTGTCGCTGCAGCAAGCCGACCGCCACCAGGAGCGCGTTGCCCTGCTGTACATTGACCTTGATCGCTTCAAAAACATAAACGACTCGCTCGGCCATCATGTTGGCGACTGCCTGTTGCAATCCGTCGCCAGGCGCTTGACCGAGGTGGTACGCGCCGGCGATACCGTTTGTCGTCAAGGTGGCGATGAGTTCGTCGTCATCCTCAATGCAGTCGCGAACGTGCAGGAAGTCGCCCACGTCGTTGAACGCCGACTGATTCCACTGGTACTGCAAACTCATGAGGTCTGCGATGTTGCGCTGCACATTTCGTGCAGCGTGGGCATCGCCATCTATCCGGACGACGCCGCCGACATGGAGACCCTGCTGCGCCATGCCGATACTGCTATGTACAGCGCCAAGACCAGCGGCCGCAACAACTTCCAGTTCTTTAGCGCCGAGATGAATCGCGATGCGGTCGAACGGCTCAACATCGAAACGCATCTGCAGCGTGCGCTGGAAAATCGCGAGCTAGAACTGCATGTACAGCCGCTCGTCGATTGCCAGAGCGGGACAGTCGTGTCTGTCGAGGCCTTGTTGCGCTGGCGTCAGCCCGATCTGGGCATGATTCCGCCAACCCTGTTCATTCCCATCGCCGAGGAAAACGGCCTGATCCACGACATCGGCCGCTGGGCGCTGGTCGAAGCCTGCCGTTTGCACCAGCAATGGGCGGCTTCCGGAGGTGGACGTTTGCCGATCGCCGTCAACGTTTCAGCGGTGCAGTTCCGCCGTGGCGATTTTGTCGAGACCGTGCAGGCCGTGCTTGCCGAAAGCGGCATGCCTGCCGAGTTTCTGCAACTGGAACTGACCGAGTCGCTGATGATGACCGAAAGCGCGCGTAACCTTGCTGATATTCAGCGTCTCAATGCACTTGGTGTCGGGCTGGCGCTCGATGATTTTGGGACGGGCTATTCCAGCCTCAGCTACCTGCACCGCCTGCCACTCGACAAGCTGAAGATCGACCGCAGCTTCGTGCTCGACATGATCAACGATCCGGCCGATATGGCGATCATCCGCGCCATTATCAACCTGGGCAGAACCCTCGGCTTGCGCGTCGTGGCCGAGGGCGTTGAGCACCTCGAGGAACTAAAGGCGCTACGTTGTCTCGGTTGCGACGAAGTGCAGGGCTATCTGTTCTCCCGGCCGCTGCCGGCTCATGAGTTCGCCGCTTGGCTTGCAGAGTTTCGCGCAGCACCGTGCGGTGACGAGACGCTCAAAACTTAGTCGGGCTGGGAGACGCCAGCGAACCATGTTTCAATGGCCGCGAGGTCGGTAGGCAGTTTTGCACTCATGCTGCCGGTGAAATGCCGCCAAGCCAGCGGCGAGCCTGATGAAACACCGCTGGCCCATGAGGAGCGAACCTTCCGACGCCATATCGAATGCGACATCCTTGCTCACTGCTTTGCCCTCGCCTGGTGTGCCACCTTCCAGTACGAGTTCCTCATCGCCTATTCCTGCAAGGGCCGGAGCGAGTGTCCATACTGAAACACGCGGTGCATAGTCGATATGGCGTTGCATCTCGTCGATCACGCCTTTCCGCGCTTCGGTTTAACTCAATGGCCGTTATACTCCGATAAGCTGACACTGAATATCGATGCCTCACAACATCGCATTGGCTTGGCGTTGATCACCACCCAAGAAGCTTGA
>CAZAWN010000101.1:0-10293 GCA_964488825.1 uncultured Methyloversatilis sp.
GCCGGCAACCAGCGCTACGCCAAGTACCTCAACCAGGCCATTGGCACGCTCAAGGCCGTCGGCAAATTGTCCGATGTACCGCTGGTCGCGCTGCAATCGACCATCGGTCGCCATGCGGCGCGCGCGGTGCGTTGCGCGGTGATGATGGATACGCTGAAGGATCAATGGGAAAAGCTGGTCGCCAACATCGGCAAAGAGCAGACGACCTTTAATGCGCCGACCTTCCCGAAAGGCGAGATCAAGGGCGTCGGCTTCCACCAGGCGCCGCGCGGCACGCTGTCGCACTGGGTGGTGATCGAGAACGGCAAGATCAAGAACTATCAGGCCGTGGTGCCGAGCACCTGGAATGCCGGCCCGCGCGACGCCAACGGTCAGATTGGTCCCTACGAGTCGTCCCTGATGAACAACCCGATCGCCGATCCGGAAAAGCCGCTGGAAGTGCTGCGCACGGTGCATTCGTTCGACCCTTGCATCGCCTGCGCCATCCACATGTTCGACAACGAGCAGCGCCCCATCGTCAAGGTCAAGGCATTGTGACCCAGCTTGTGTTCGAGAACATTCTCGTCATCGGCATGGGCAACGTGCTGATGCGCGACGAAGGCATCGGCGTGCGTGCCGTCGAAGAACTCGATGCGCGTTATCACTTGCCGCCGAACGTCCGCGTGGTCGATGGCGGCACGACTGGCATGGAGCTGTTCGAGCCGATGCGCCACGCCGATTGCCTGATCATCGCCGATGCGGTGAATGCCGATGTGCCGCCCGGCACGCTGGTACGCATCGCCAACGAGGAAATCCGCGCGTTTTTCCAGACCAAGTTGTCGAACCACCAGCTGGGGCTGTCCGACCTGCTGGCGCTGCTCGCCTTCAAGGGTGAGACGCCGCGGCATGTGGCGATCATCGGCATGGTGCCGCATGTGCTGGAGAACAAGCTGGGGCTGAGCGCCCCGGCCGAGGCGGGTATCGACGCCATGGTGAGCATGCTGGTGGACGAGTTGGCCAAAGTCGGCGCTGGCGTGACGGCACGCGCCGAGGTGAAAAGCGGCCACTGGCGGCGCCAGGCCGAGCTGGAGGCGGCTGAAGCATGTGCATAGCCCTGCCGATGCAAGTCGTTCGCGCCGGCGAGTTGATGGCCTTGTGCCGAGGACGCAACGGTGATGAGGAAGTGAACATGCTGATGGTGGGCAATCAGCAGGAAGGTACTTGGGTACTCAATTTCCTCGGCTGGGCGCGTGATGTGATCAGTGAAGAGCAGGCACGCGAGATTGACCTGGCACTGGATGGGCTGCAAGAGATCATGGAGGGTGCCGAGTCCATCGATATCGACCATCACTTTCCCGGTTTGGGTCAGCCGGCGGCGGGGTCCGTGCAATGAGCGAAACAGTTTCCGCAGAGCAGTGCGCCGCCAGGGTGGAGGCGGCCTTCGAGCGCATCCATCGCGAACAGATGGCCGGCTTGCCGCTGCTCAACAACGAATTGGCGGTGGCTAGCGTCGGTTTTCAGACCTTCGCCGGACGCGTCGCTGGCGTGGTGGTTACGCCCTGGATGATGAGCCTGATCTTGTTTCCCGGCGCAGACGACGCGTGGGAGGGTCTGGCGCTGGGCGCCAAAGAAAGTTTCCCCTTCCCCGGCGGCGTGTATCGTTTCATGTCCAATACGATCGACGGGCTGGGAACGGTGATGATGTATTCGGTGCATTCGCCGATGCGTGCGTTCCCCAATCAGGAGTCTGCGCTTGCTGAAGCCAGCGGGTTTGTCGAGCGGGCGATGACGCCTGCAACGCAGACCGGTGCTGAGGCCAGCGCGGAAGACCCGGTCAATGAGGAACTGCTGGGCCGCATCCTGCGCGGCGAACACGTTCCCGAGGTCGATGCGGCCGTCGCTTCACTCCCCGCGACCGGCACGCCCGCGCTCGCCTGAAGTACTTTGCGACAGGATTGTCCTCGTTTTTCCGGGATAATCCGCCGCCTGACCACGCACTTTCCTGGGGACTGGCTTCATGCATGAAATGTCGATCGCCGAGGGCATCCTGCAACTGCTCGAAGAAAC
Source organism: uncultured Methyloversatilis sp. (assembly GCA_964488825.1). GTDB lineage: Bacteria > Pseudomonadota > Gammaproteobacteria > Burkholderiales > Rhodocyclaceae > Sulfuricystis. The sequence goes on from CAZAWN010000101.1 coordinate 2,047, forward strand.
CGCTCGCAAGGAGCAGGCGCAGCGGGTGACCGTGGTGGTGCTGGAAATCGGTCAACTGGCGAGCGTCGAGGTGGAATCCTTGCGTTTCTGTTTCGATGCGGTGGTGCAGGGTAGCGTGGCGCACGGTGCGCGGCTGGAAATCATCGAAACGCCCGGCCAGGGCTGGTGTCTCGATTGCAACCAGTCCGTGCCGCTGACCGAGAAATTGAGCGGCTGTCCGCTGTGCGGCAGTTTCCGCGTGCAGGTCACAGGCGGTACCGAAATGCGCGTCAAGGAACTCGAAGTCGACTAGGCGGCTCGCCGATGAGCTTCGACCCCGGCCGGGTAAGGATTCTTCTGCAGTGTGCCGCCGGCGTCGTGACGCAGACGGCCGTTTCCTGCGTGCGTCCGGATCTGGCGCGACTGCTGTGCGGACGCGAGGCGGAGCAGGTCGTTCAGTTGATTCCCCTGGTGTATTCCCTGTGCGGCCGGGCGCAAGGCGTGGCGGCGCGCGCCGCCTTGGCCGCCGCGCGCGGGACGGCGCTGTCGGCGCAGATCGATGGCGCCGTGTGGGCGGAAGCGGTGCGCGAGCATGCCTGGAAACTCTTCGTCGATTGGCCGGGGCAACTCGGTCTGCCGGCCGATGAAGCCTTTTTCGTGCGCCTGATGCGCGTGCCCCAGGGGCCGGACGGTGCGTTGCGGGAAGCGCTTGCCGCCCACCCCCTGCCCGCGCGATTGTGCGCCGCCGCAGGCGAGAGTCCGAGCGCTGCGTTGTTCGGCCTTCGGACAAGAGAACGGCTGGGCGCGCTGCGCGACTGGCTGGACCATCGTCCCGGCGAGTTGGGGACGGTGGCAGCCGTCTGTCTTGCCCCGGGAGAAGGCGAGGGGCGCGTGGCCACCGCGCGCGGGATGCTCGTCCATCGCCTGACGCTGGAGGGCGAGCGAGTGTCCGGGTACCGCATCGTTGCCCCCACCGACCGGCATTTCGCGCCCGACGGAGAGGCGGCGCGCTGTTTTGAATCGCTGGTCGGGCTGGCGCGCGACGCGGCGGAGCGCCAAGTCAAGCTGCTCGCCCTCGGCTTCGATCCTTGCGTGCCCTGGGACTGCTGCAGCGCACAAGAATCATAAGCCGCTACCCCGGTCTATCCCAAAGGGGTACGCCCTAAGAGCAATGGAGGAGCACGCCCTACGGGGTATAAGGTACTCCATGAGGGGTACAAGGTATATTTATCGCGCTTGACGTGGGTCAAAAGCACCCACTTCCTTCGTGGCTATAACACGCTTATAACCAACCACTAGGGAGGGGCAGTCCATGAGTGCATCCATCTTCGATCTCGATAGAGATAGTTTTACCCTTGCCGAAAAACGGCTCCACATGCCGCGGCGTGAATTCCTGCAGTTCTGCACTACCGTTGCTGCAACGCTCGGATTGCCGGCCGGGGCCGAGGCGGCCATCGCCAAGGCGGTGGAATCTGCCAAGCGTCCGCCGGTGATCTGGCTGCATTTTCAGGAATGCACCGGCTGCTCGGAATCGCTGCTGCGTGCCGAGCATCCCACCCTCGAAAAACTGATCCTCGATGTCATCTCGCTCGACTACCACGAGACGCTCATGGTGGCGGCCGGCCATCAGGCCGAGGCGGCGCGCAAGGCGTCGATGGAGGCCAACAAGGGCAAGTATGTTCTCGTCGTCGAAGGCGCGATTCCTACCAAGTTGAACGGCATCCACTGCAAGGTCGGCGGCCATACCGCCATTGAAATGACCAAAGAGTGTGCGGCCGATGCCGCGGCGGTGATTGCCATCGGTTCCTGCGCGTCCTGGGGCGGCATGCCTTCGGCCGACCCGAATCCGACCGGTGCGGCGAGTGTCGCCGAGGTGCTCGGCAAGCCGGTGGTGACGATTCCCGGCTGCCCGCCCAATCCCTACAATTTCCTCGCCACGGTGGTGCACTTCCTCACCTTCGGTACGCTGCCGGCGGTCGATAAGCTGGGCCGTCCCCTGTTCGCATATGGACGCCTGATCCACGAAAATTGCGAACGACGCGCTCACTTCGATGCCGGACGGTTTGCCATGCAGTTCGGCGATGAGGGCCACCGCAAGGGTTATTGCCTCTACAAGCTTGGCTGCAAAGGGCCGGAAACCTATGCCAACTGCCCGACGCTGGGGTTCGGCGACGCCGGCGAGAGCAACTGGCCGGTCGGCTGCGGCGCCCCCTGTTTTGGTTGCAGCGAGAAGGGCGTCGGCTTCACCAAGCCGATCCACTCGATGGCAAAGATGGCCAACGTGGCTCCGCCACTGCAGTACCCGCGTATCGACGAAACCATCGGCAAGGGTTCCAGCTTCGCCAGTGCGGCGGCGCTGGCGGCCATCGCCGGTGCGGCGGCCGGTGGCGCGGCGATGCTGGCGAAGAATCTGGGTTTGTCGCATCAGGCCGCCGAACAGGAAAAGAAGAGCGCTCAGAAACCCAAAGCGGAGGTGTGAGATGACCACCCGACGTGATTTTCTCAAGCGTGCAGTGACCGGCGCGGCAATAGTCGGCGCTGGCGTGACGGCACCGACAGCCGTTTTGGCGCGCGAAACCCACAAGGTTCCGGAAGGTGGTCTCGGCCTGCTCTACGACGCGACCTTGTGCGTCGGCTGCAAGGCCTGCGTGGCGGCGTGCAAGGCAGCGAACGACAACCCGCCCGAATTCAACACGGTCGACAAACTCTGGGATACGCCTCTCGACACCAGCGGCTATACCTTCAACATCATCAAGATGTACCGCAACGGCACGATGGAAACGAAGGATGCCGAAACCAACGGCTACGCCTTCATGAAGACTTCCTGCCTGCACTGCGCCGACCCGAGTTGCGTGTCGGCCTGCCCGGTTTCGGCAATGGTTAAGAATCCCGTAACGGGCATCGTCGAATACAACCCGGACAAGTGCATTGGTTGTCGTTACTGCGTGGCGGCCTGCCCGTTCGGCATCCCGAAGTATCAGTACGACGATCCTCTTGGGCGCATTGGCAAGTGCGAACTCTGCAACCACCGCCACAAGGACGGTCAGTATTCCGCCTGCGCCGAAGTGTGTCCGACTGGCGCGACCTTGTTCGGCAAGACCTCCGACCTGCTCGCCGAGGCTAAACGGCGGCTGGCGCTGAAGCCTGGTGAGATCACCACTTACCCGCGTGGTCGGCTTGGCGATGCAGCGGCACCCAACGTGACTTGGCGCGTCGAGCCCGATCAGACCTACGAAGGCGTGGTAGGCAATTACCAGCAGCATGTCTATGGCGAGAAAGAGTATGGCGGCACCCAGGTGCTCAAGCTCTCCGGCGTACCGTTCGAGAAGGTTGGCATGCCCAAGCTGCCGCCCTATTCGTCGGCGGCGACCTCGGAGACGATCCAGCACACCCTGTATGGCGGCCTGATCATGCCGGTGGCCGTGCTCGGCGCACTGGCTTGGGTCGCCAAGCGCAATGTCAAGCCGGATGAAGGAGATCAGTCATGAGCGCTGCGGCGAAAGTTCATCATCATGCCAAGCCCGAACCGCTGGGTGGCCCGCTATTAAACGCGGTGACCTTTACCGCGGGGGTCTTGGTCGCCATCATGGCGGTGATCATGGTGGTGCGTTTGTTCTACGGCCTCGGCAGTGTCACCAATCTCAACGACGGCTATCCCTGGGGCATCTGGATCGTCGTCGATGTGATGATCGGCTCGGCCTTCGCCTGCGGCGGCTTTTCGGTGGCGATGCTGGTCTACATCTTCAACAAGGGCGAATATCACCCGCTGGTACGGCCGGCGCTGCTGGCCAGCCTGTTTGGCTACACCCTCGCCGGTGCGGCGGTGATTGTCGACCTCGGCCGCTGGTGGAACGTCTGGAACATGTACTGGCCGTGGTCTGCCAACCCGAACTCGGTGATGTTCGAGGTGGCGGTGTGCATCACGCTCTACATCCTCGTGATGTGGATCGAGTTCGCGCCGACTTTCTTCGAGAAGTTCGGCCTGGATGCCGCCAAGCGCCGGCTGTCGAAGATCATGTTCATCATCATTGCGCTCGGTACGCTGCTGCCGATGATGCACCAGTCCTCGCTCGGTACGCTGTGGGTGGTGCTCGGCTCGCAAGTGCATCCGCTCTGGCAGACGCCCATTGTGCCGCTGCTGTTTCTGCTGACCGCCATCATTACCGGTTACGCCGTCGTTCTGTTCGAGTCCTGCCTGGCGTCATCGGCCTATCGACGCAGCATCGAGATGCACCTATTGACGCCGATGGCCAAGGTCATGCTCGGATTGGTCGCGGCTTTTCTGGTCGTGCGCTTTACCGATCTGGTCTGGCGCGGTGCGCTGGGGCTGGCCTTCGGGCTATCGTTGGAAACGCTGATGTTCTGGTTCGAAACGGCCTGCTTCGTCGGCATCTTCCTGGTGATCGGTACTGAAGCTCAACGTCGCAATCCCGGCCGCCTGTTTGTCGGCGGCATCCTGCTGATGCTGGGCAGCGCCTTGCTGCGCATCAATGGCTTCCTGATCGGCTACAACACCGGTGGTGGCTATCAATACTTCCCGTCACTGACCGAGATACTGGTCACCGTCGGCATGTTCTCGATCGAAGTTCTCGGTTACATCATTATTACCCGCCGCTTCCCGGTGCTACCCCGGGAAGAAGCTCACGCCTGATTGCTGGAGAAAAACCATGAGCAAACGAATTACCGTCGATCCCATTACTCGTATCGAAGGCCATCTGCGCATCGACGTCGATGTCGATGGCGGCAAGGTGAAGAAAGCCTGGTCCTCCGGCCAGATGTGGCGCGGTGTGGAACTCATCCTGCAAGGACGCGACCCGCGCGACGCCTGGACGATCACGCAGCGCATTTGCGGCGTGTGCACCACCGTGCATGCCATCGCCTCGGTACGTGCAGTCGAGAACGCCCTGCAGCTCGAAGTGCCGCTCAACGCGCAGTACATCCGCAACCTGATCATGCTCGCGCACTGCGTGCATGATCACATCGTGCACTTCTATCACCTTTCGGCTCTCGACTGGGTGGATGTCACTTCCGCATTGAAGGCCGATCCCGACAAGACCGCTTCGCTGGCCGAAAGCCTCTCGTCGTGGAACCGCAATGGCAAGCACGAGATGCGCGCCGTCAAGGAGCGCCTCGCCGGCTTTGTCGGCGGCGGCCAACTCGGTATTTTCACCAACGGCTACTGGGGCCACCCGGCGATGAAACTGCCGCCGGAAGTCAACCTGCTCGCCGTCGCCCACTATCTGCAGGCGCTGGAAGTGCAGCGCAAGGCGAACAAGATCGTCAGCATCCTCGGCTCCAAGACGCCGCATATCCAGAACCTTGCCGTCGGCGGAGTGGCGAATCCGATCTCCACCGATTCGCAGTCGGTGCTGACGGTCGAGCGCCTGATGGCGATCAAGGGCTGGATCGACGAATTGTCTGACTTCGTCAAGAACGTTTATCTGATCGACGTTGCGGCGGTGGGTGCGTTCTATGCCGACTGGACCAAGTATGGCGCGGGCGTCACCAACTATCTGTCGGTGCCCGATCTTCCGCTGGATACCAAGGGCACGCAGTTTGCCCTGCCCGGCGGCTACATCGACGCCGGCGATGTGTCGAAATACAAACCCATCGTCAGCTTCAACGACGATTTCTGGGGCAAGGGCGTGGCGGAATCGGTCAAGCACTCGTGGTACGAGGATGGCGACAAGAAGCCGCTGCATCCCTATCAGGGCGAGACCAAGCCAAACTACACCGACTTCCAGGACTCGGGAAAGTATTCCTGGCTCAAGTCGCCGACCTTCTACGGCAAGCCGGCCCAGGTCGGGCCGCTCGCTCACGTGCTGTGCATGTTCGCCGCCGGCCACGAACCGACCAAAAAGTACGCGACCCTGGCACTCGATACCGTGTCGGCGCTGGCCAAGACCAAGGTGGGCATTGATGCCCTGCATTCCACCATCGGCCGCCATGCCGCGCGTGCCGTGCGCTGCGCCGTGATGGTCGATCAACTCGATGACCAGTGGAACCTGTTGGTCGGGAACATCGCCAAGGGCGATACCAAGACCTTCAACCAGCCGGTCTTTCCCAAGGGCGAATCGATGGGTGTCGGCTTCCATGAAGCGCCGCGCGGCGTGCTCTCGCACTGGGTGGTCATCGACAACGGCAAGATCAAGAACTACCAGTGTGTCGTGCCTTCGACCTGGAACGCCTGCCCGAAGAACGACAAGGACGAAATGGGTCCCTACGAGGCCTCGCTGATCGATAACCCGATCGCCGACCCCGAGAAGCCTCTCGAAGTCCTGCGCACGATCCACTCGTTCGACCCATGCATCGCCTGCGCGGTGCATTTGACCGACACGGAAAATACCCAGAACGTGACGATCAAGGTTGTCTGAGCGCGCGATGAAAGCCGTGGTCCTGGGCGTCGGCAACATCATCCTTGCCGACGAAGGCGTCGGGGTGCGCGTGATCGAAGCGCTCGAGCGCGACTACGCCATGCCCCCCGGCGTCGAGATCATCGACGCCGGTACCTCGGGCATGGAGATGCTTGAGGATATGTCCGATCTCGATTTCCTGCTGGTGGTCGATGCCATCGCCGCCGGCAAGGCGCCCGGCGAACTGGTGCAACTGCGTGGTGATGAGGTGCCGGTGTTCTTCCGCCGCAACCTCTCGCCGCACGGCATCGGTCTTTCAGATGTGCTGGCTTCCCTCGAATTTCTGGGTTCCGAGCCGAAGGAAACCGTCATCCTCGGCGTGCAGCCGACTTCTCTGGACCTTTCCACAGAGCTGACGCCGACTATCGCCGCACGCGTACCGGAACTCGTTGCGCAAGTGGTCGACGAACTGACCCAGCGCGGCCTCGCGCCGACGCGGCGCTAAGACTCGGCGTTGGCGGGACGGCACATGTTCGCCGCAAACCCGAGCGTGCAGGTCGAGGCGGCCTTCCGGCGCATCCACGCCGAGCGCATGGCGGGCCTGCCCTTGCTCAACCCGGCGCTGGATGTCGCGGCCGTCGGCTTTGCGCGCCACGGCGCACACGGCGAGGAGTGGCGCGGCGTGTTGCTCACGCCCTGGTGCATCGACCTGCTGTTGCTCCCCGCGACGGCCGACTGGAGCGTTCCCGGCCCACACGAGCGCGTGTTCCGGCACTACGCTTCGGGCAACTTTGCCTTCCTGCCCAACTACGAGGAAGACCTGGGCAATTACCTGATCTGCGCGCTGATCCACGACATGAACCGCTTCCCCGACCAGGATGCGGCACGCCTGACGGCGCAGGCCTGCCTGATTGCGCTCGATCTTGCTCCCACCCCTCCGGCAATCGATCCGGCCGCGCCGGCCTCGCCGGCCCGCCGCGGGTTTTTGACGGGAAAACCGAGGTTCGGCACGGCGAGATAGTCGGCCCGCTCATGAGATCGCCATGGGCCCCGCCTAGGCGCGCACCGGGCGGATCGTCCGCCAGCATCTACCAGTTGGGGAACAGCGCTTAGGCGTCGATCTGTTCGTGTGTGGTCATGGCATGAAGCGTTGAGGCCATTTGCGTGCCGTGTGAAAGACACGAAGGATTTCGACGTTCTCGCCTCGCACGCGGTAGGGCAGGATGTAGGGGAAGCGCGTGACGACCAGTTCGCGCGTACCGGGAACACGACCGGGGCGGCCCATCTGTGGATGAGTGGTCAGCCTGTCGGCTGCTTGCATCAGATGTGTGACAAAGTCGGCGGCGCTTTTCGGACTGTCCTGGGCGATGAAGTCAGCCTCGTCGGCGAGGTTCTGTAGTGCCCGGCGCAGCCACTTAACCCGCATAGCGGATTTTCAGGGCGGCGATTTCCCCATCGCTAGCAAAATCGCCGGCATCGGCTTCGGTCAATGCCTGACGAATCTCGCCGAGTTGCCAACCTTCGAGTTCGAGATAGCGCGCAATCGCCTCGCCGGCCAGCCAGGACTTGGAGCGTTGGGTGGCTTCGGCGAGCGCATCGAGTTGTTGTTTAACCTCGACGGGTACGCGAAAGGTGAGCACGGCGGTATCCATGAGTATCTCCGATGCGGTTGTATACAAGCGCATGCTAGCACTTCGCCGTCCCGCCGGTGCCGAGTTTCAGCGGTACAGCCCGGCAATCTTCTCTGCCTCTTCCGCAACGTGTTTTTCAGGCTGGCCGAATCGGGAAAGGGCGTGCAGGTTACCTGCCGCGTCATCTGGTCGAACTGGTAGTTGATGCCGTCGAGGTTGTTTTGCAATCGATTCAGGCTGGATTGCAACCAGCCGACAAGGTCGCCGATGTTACTGTTGGTAGG
>CAZAWN010000102.1:0-10187 GCA_964488825.1 uncultured Methyloversatilis sp.
TGGCGTGGTGGGCATAGAGACATCCTATCCGCTGCGAAAATCAAACAATGAGGTTTGGCAGGGCAGGATGGCTATACTTTTCCTCGCTGCAATGTCATTCCGGAACCCCAGACATGAACTACACCGACGTACGCGAACCGACCCGCCTGCCGATCAAGAATTCCGAGCTCGGCGAGTATTTAAGCGACCTCGATTGCGAAGCGCTCCTTGCCGTGATGAGTGTGCGCGATCTCGCAGACGGCGAGGTTCTGGTCGGCCAAGGCGATCAGGACAACACACTGTTCTTCCTTGTCCAGGGCTACGTCGAAGTGCTGGAAACCGTTGGCGGCGAAGCGCGCGTCGTCAATACGATGAAAACCGGCGACTGCGCCGGCATCCGCTGCTTCGTCGAACGCACGCTGCGCACCGTGACCCTGCGCGCGAAAGGTCCGGCGACCGTGTATACAGTACGCCCCGACGACTTCGAACTGCTGCTCGAAACGCATCCGCGTCAGGCTTACAACTTCATGCGCGGCCTATTCCGCATGCTCAACATCAATCTCGAGCGCATGCACGAGAAGCTGCGGCAGATGAACAAGTAGCCGCTGCGCGCTATCAACGCAACTAAAGTCGGCGCTGGCAGGACGGCATCTACGATAATTACGCCTCTGCCGACTCAGCAAAGGCCGTCCATGCGTATCGAACAGCTCCGTCAGCGTTTGCGTCAAGCGGGCGCCAAACCGTCCCACGAGGGGCGGATATTGCGCGCCTGGTTGCATGCCCGGCCCCTGGACAGCGGTCCCCAGCCGGAAGCGTATGCCCCGCCCCTCGCCCTGCGCGCCAGCCTGCCGGCGATTGCGGAGGAGCTTGCCGTGTTGGCGCGGATACGCTCGCAGCACTCGGGTGCGGACGGTTCGGTACGCTTGCTGGTCGAACTGGTTGACGGCCAGACGGTCGAAAGCGTCCTCTTACCACGCGATGGCGTTTGCGTCTCCACGCAGGCCGGGTGCGCGGTGGGCTGCAGTTTCTGCATGACCGGCCGCGACGGTTTGTTGCGTCAGCTGACGAGCGGCGAGATCGTTGCCCAGGTGGTGTTGGCGCGCGCCCTGCGCCCAGTCAAGAAGGTGCAGTTCATGGGCATGGGCGAGCCGGCGCACAATCTCGACAACGTGATGGAAGCGATCGACCTGCTCGGCACGCAAGGCGGTATCGGGCAGAAGAACCTGGTGTTTTCCACGGTGGGCGATTACCGCGTGTTCGAACGCCTGCCGCAAGGCCCGGTGCGGCCGGCGCTGGCGCTCTCGCTGCATTCCACGCAAGCCGAGGTGCGCGCCCGCTTGCTGCCGAAAGCGCCGCGGATCAACCCGGCCGAGCTGGTGGCGCTGGCCGACGCCTACAGCCGCCGGACGGGTCACCCGATTCAGTATCAATGGACGCTGCTGGAGGGCATCAACGACAGCGACGATGAACTTGACGCGCTAATTGGTCTCCTCGCCGGCAAGTACGCGATCATGAACTTCATTCCCTACAATGCCACCGAGGTTTCCGGTGGGTCGACTTTCCGCCGGCCGACGGCAGCACGCGCGGAAGCGATGGCCAAGCGTCTGGCGCGCCATGGCATCCTCGCCAAATTGCGCCAGTCGGCCGGGCAGGATGTGGATGGCGGCTGCGGACAGTTACGGGCGCGGTCGACTTCGCCGCTCGTTATTGCATGAGCTTGTCGGTGGCGATAGGGGTTGACCATGCCCCCCCTGCAGAGAGCATAATCAGGGTGGAGGCTTGGATATGTTCTGCAATTATCTACATGGTTTTATCCGCATTACGGGCGCCACTCTAGCGGCGCTTTTTGTGTTGCTTGGTGTTTCGGTCGCTCTACGGCCGGTTGCTGCAGCCGAACCGTCTCTTCCGGTTCTCGAAATTGGGGTTGTGCCTTATGTGGGACTCGGCGAACTCATCAAAGCGTATAGCCCGCTGGCAGTCCACCTTGAAAAAGAACTGGGTCGGCCGGTGCGGATTGTCACCGGCCGAAATTATCAGGACTATCTTCAGAAAAGCCTGGATCGGGCATACCCGGTAGTCGTGACCGCCTCGCATTTCGGCCGCCTGCTCGAAACCGATGCGGGCTACATTCCAGTTCTGCGTCCTCTCACAACGTTTCGCATGGTCATTCTGGTCCGTGGCGACTCATCGTTGAACCAGTTGGCGGACCTCCGGTCCGCACGAATCGCTACGCCGGGTGTGCTTGCCCAGACGCCGATGATGGGGCGAGCGGTCTTGAGTGCGAACGGTGTGGATACTTCCGGCATTCAGTTCATCGATGCGGGTAACCACAAGAGTGCCCTTCTCGCGGTGCGGAATGGCGATGCGGATGCTTGTTTCGTCTCCGAAGGCGCATTTCGGCACATGAACGAGGAAGACCGCAAGGGCTTGCGCCAGATTGCGGTCGAACAGACCACGCGGCGCTCCTCCATTCCGGTGATCTACGCTATCAGTCCCGATGTGCCGCCAGCGGAGCGCGTACGCTTGACGCAACTGATGTTGCAGTACGCCAATGAACTTCCTTCCGGTCGCGCCTGGATCACCGGACTGAAATACGAAGGTTTGCGCCCTCCCAGTGCCGATGAGATGAAGTCGCTCGACGGAGATGTAAACGAGCTGCGCCAGATTTTCAACCCGCGTGGCTGGAGACGTTGAGGCGACCATGGGGATTTTTCAGCGCTTTCAATCGCTGCGGCTTGGCATGCGACTCGGACTGGTCTGCGCGGCAGCGGAATTGCTTTTTCTGGGGGTGGTTCTCGGCAGCATCCTCATCGTTTCAAATGCGCAGATCGAAAGATACAACCAGCAGCGCGCCGGCGAAATACGCCACCTGCTCTCGACGATGTTCGCCGATGCTCTGGTGCGCAAGGATTCAGCAGAGATTCTCGATGTTGCCACGCGCTTGACCGATGGCAATTCGGATCTGGTCATGCTGGAAGTTCGCAACATATCGGGCGCGGTCCTGGCTCAGAGGGGGATGCCCCTGGTCTCGGCAGGCATGGTTGTAGACACTGCCATCGAGATCGGCGGTCAAAGTTACGGTCAGGTGCGCTTTGTCCTTTCGGATCAGGCAATGAAACAAGAAAGGCTGTTCTTGCTGGCATGGATCGGACTGTTGGGAGGCTTGGCGATCCTGCTGTCGATGGGGCTGTTCCTGATCATTGGCCACGTCATGACGGCACGTCTACGCGAACTCAGCCAATGCGCCAAGCAGATTGCCGCTGGTGATTACCAGTTAAGCCTGCCGGCAACAGGTACTGACGAAGTCGGGCATCTGCGCGATGCATTTGCTGCCATGATTCATTCGCTCAAGGAGCGGATAGATGAATTGACACAGGCAAAAAGTGCTGCCGAGGCCGCTAACAACGCGAAAACCATGTTCCTCGCCAATATGAGCCATGAACTGCGGACACCCTTGAGTGCAGTGATCGGCATGGCCGGAATCGCAGCCAAGCGCGCCGTAGATGACAAGCAACGCGACCAACTCGACAAGGTGATTCACGCCGGCCGGCATCTCAATAATATTGTTACTGATGTGCTGGATATTTCGCGGCTGGATAGAGGCGCCCTGCGCTTGGACTGCGCCCCGTTTACGCTTGAAACCCTGGTCTGCACATTGCATGGTTTGTTTGATACCGAAGCCGAAAAGAAGCATCTGGAGTTCCTTATCCGGATCGATCCAGAGATTGCCGGTTTGGGTTTGATGGGGGATGTCGGGCATATCGCAAGAGCATTATCAAACCTGGTCGGAAATGCCATCAAATTTACCTGGGCGGGCTCAGTGAGCGTCTCTATCGAGTGTGTTGAAGATGCTGAAACTCGCGCGAAGCTACGCTTCGAAGTCAGCGATACCGGTATCGGCATCGAGTCTGAGGATATGGAGAGGGTGTTTCACAATTTCGAGCAGGCAGACGGATCGATGACCCGGCAATATGGTGGCGTGGGATTGGGGTTGCCGATCAGCCGTGGTTTGGTGAATCTCATGGGAGGGACTCTAAGAGTCGCAAGTTCTCCTGAGCAGGGCAGCAGATTCTGGTTCGAGATTTCTCTGGATAAGGCAGTAAGCCTCCGCGAAATCAATCGGTAGGCGTGCGCTGTGATTGAATCTTGCGGTGCTCTCCCGCTTCGAATCCCCCCACCGAGCTTTCTCACTGTTACTGTTATTTGTCTGCGATGATTCCTGCCATCCCACCCCTGTTTGCCTTGATCGGCAATACACCGTTGTTGCCCCTGCATTTTGCCGACGCCGGCGCAACGATCTATGCCAAGGCCGAATTTCTCAATCCATCGGGTTCGATCAAGGACCGGCTCGCGGAGCACATCCTGACCGATGCGCGCGACCGCGGATTGCTGCGCCCCGATTCGATCATTCTCGAATGCACCAGTGGCAATACCGGCATTGCGCTGGCGATGGTCGGGGCGGCCCTCGGTGTGCGCGTGAAGATTTTGATGTCGGATTCAGCCAGCGTTGAGCGTCGCCACCTGATGCGGCATTTCGGCGCCGAACTCCAGTTGTTCAAGGCGACGTGCGGTTATCTGACGGGGATCGAGATGAGTCGGAAAATGGCTGAGGCCGATGCGCGGTACTTTCTTCCCCGGCAGTTCGAGAATCCGCTCAATGCCGACGATCACTTCATCCATACGGGCCAGGAAATACTGCGGCAGATGACGGGGCGCGTCGACGCCTTCGTCAGCGGTTACGGCACGGGCGGCACGCTCAACGGCATCAGTCGGGCTCTGCGCGAGGCCAGTCCGGCCGTTGAGGTGACCGCGATGGAACCTGCAGAGGCGGCCATGCTGTCGGGCGAGATGCCCTGCTGTCACAGCATCGAGGGCATCGCCGGCGGTTTCGTTCCGCCCTTGCTGGATGGAGTGCCTATTGACCGCCGCGAGAAGGTTTCCAGTGCGGAGGCTTTGGCAATGACGCGCCGCCTGGCTCGTGAACATGGCCTGCTGGTGGGTACGTCGTCCGGGGCCAACGTAGTGGCGGCGCTGCGCGTGGCGCACCGCCTTGGTCCGTCGGGGCGTGTCGTCACCATCCTGTGCGACCGCGCCGAGCGGTATTACTCGACGCTGTTGTTTGCCGAAGCGCAGTCGGTTTCAGAGTAGGGGGATTGCCGCAAGACGCGCACCAGTGCAGCGATCCCGATGTCCAATTCCTCAAGGAATTGGCGCGCGGCAGGCAGATCACCGGCCTTGGCCAGTGTCTCGATTTTTGCAGCGTTACGTTCGCAGGGTTTCGCCCCGAAGGCGGCCAGCGTGCCTTTGAGACCGTGCGCATGCCGCATGGCCGTGGTGCTGTCGCCTGCGGCGATGGCGGCGTGCAGGGCGGCGAGTTCGGCGGGGTAATGTTCGAGGAAAGCCGGGGCGAGGATTTCGATGATTTCTGCGTCCATTGCCTGCAAGGCGGCACGGTAGTTGAAACTCGGCGCTGGCGCGACGGCATCTGCAGGAATGGTTTCGGCGTCTGCCTTGCCAGGGCGCCCCGGCGGGGCATGGCGGTGCAGTTTCTCGGCCAGTTCCGCCGCGCGGATCGGTTTCGAGAGGTAGTCGTCCATGCCCGCGGCGAGACAGGTTTCGCGATCACCCTGCATGGCGTTGGCGGTCATCGCCACAATGGCAAGCCGCGGCAGGGCGTTTTCCGCTTCGCGCTGGCGGATGCGTTGCGTCGCCTCGATGCCGCCCATCACTGGCATCTGCATGTCCATCAGCACAAGATCGAAGCGGGCGTCGCCGGCCAAGCGGTCCAGGGCGGCCTGGCCGTGATCGGCCAGCGTCACGTGGTGCCCCCACTTTTCGAGCAGGCTGATGGCCAGTTTCTGATTGATCGGGTTGTCTTCTACCAGCAGGATGTCGAGCGGGGCGAGATGAGACGCAGCGAGAGCTTCTGGCGCAGCAGTGGTTGTGGGCGTCGTGGCGATCTCGTAGGGTAGTACGAAGCGGAACACGCTGCCCAGGCCAACCTCGCTTTCGACTTCCAGAGTACCACCCATCAGTCCGACGAGTCGCTGGGTGATAGTGAGTCCCAGACCGGTGCCGCCGTACTTTCGGGTGGTCGAGGTGTCGGCCTGGGCGAATGCGTCAAAGATGGTGGCGAGCTTGTCCTGCGGAATGCCAATACCGCTGTCGCGCACCGAGAATTCCAGGCGCACCCTTGGATCGCTGTCGACACGGCGGATGTGGACGGCGATCTCGCCGCACTCGGTGAACTTGATGGCATTGCTGACCAGATTGAGCAGCACCTGTCTCAAGCGGGTTGGGTCGCCGCAAACATGGGCAGGCACCTCGGGCGCGAATTCGCAGCGCAGCGCCAGTCCTTTTTCGCGGTCCCGCAGTTCGAGCACGCGCAGGCTGTCGGTTATCGTTTGCTCCAGGGCGAAGGGAATGGCCTCGATGGAGAGCTTGCCTGCCTCGATCTTGGAAAAGTCGAGGATGTCGTTGATGATGTCGAGCAGGGCTTCGGCCGAGGCCTTGACGATGCGCATGTACTCGCGCCGCTCGTCGTCCGCGTTGGCGTCGAGGGCCAGATCGGTCATGCCGATAATGCCGTTCATCGGCGTGCGGATTTCGTGGCTCATGTTGGCGAGAAAATCGCTCTTGGCGCGGTTGGCGCTTTCGGCCGCCTGCAATGCGCGTGCCAGTTCGGCGGTACGCTGCGCCACCTGCTCTTCGAGCATCTCGGCGGTGGCTTGCAGGGAGGCGTTGGCGTGGTAAAGCGCGAGCGCCTTTTCTTCAAGCAAGCGTTCCGCTTCCTTGCGCGCGGTGCGTTCGCGTTCGATGCGTCGCAGCAGGCGCCCGACTTCTTCGCTCATTGGGCTGCTGCGTTACTGGCGCGTCAGGGTAAAGCGTTCCTTGCGCGCGTCGCCCTCCCCGAGCAGCTCACGGCGGATGTCAATGCCGCCGCCAAAATGGGTGACGCAGCCCTGCATCAGTCCCTCGGCGAGGTCCTCGAAATGCCGGCGCGAGTCGTAAATCAGCACCAACTGCGCATCGCCGCTGCGCTCGACCTCGAAATGCGGCAACTCGGCATCCGGGTAGAGCTTGCGCACCTCGGCGTGGATGATACTTTCGATCCCGGCCAGAAAAGAGAAAGCGTCGCGCGCCTCGGCGAAGAAGGCCGGATAGCTGACGACAAAGCGATCGAACAGGTGTTGCCCGTAAGCGCGCAGCAGATCGGGAACGGCCATGCCGCTGCGCTGCGAAAGGGCGCCGACTAGCGCGACGATTTCTTCGTGCGGATAGGTACCGATGGCGGTATAGGCGCCGGCGGAGGGCAGATCCGCATCGTCAATGATGTCATCGACCATGTCGGCGGAAAAACGGCTCTCGACCATGTCGAGAAATTCGGTGAAGACGACGCCTTTCATTGCGATTCCTCCGGGTTGTGCGCTGGGTCGCCAGTATCGGGCAAATGGGCGGGGGCTGCAACTGCCGCGCCGGGATGCCCTCCAGGGGTTTGCATGACCAAGCGGAAAAGTTCGGGCAAGGTCGTCACGCCGAGTTTTTCGCGGATGTTGGCGCGATGAAATTCGACAGTCTTGACGCTGATGCACAGGGCAGCCGCAATCTCGCGGTTCTGCTTGCCTTCGATCAGTTGGTGCAATACATCGAGTTCGCGCTTGGACAGGCTCGTGAGCCTGTCCGCGTCGAGCGGCGGCGGGCTGGATACTGCGGCACTGGTCTTCAGGGCGTTCATGACGGCCAATACCAGACGATGTTCGTCGAGCGGTTTCAGGATGAAGTCCGCGGCGCCCGCCTTGATGGCCTTGACCGCCAGCGGAACGTCGCCATGCCCGGTGAGGAATACGATGGGCAGGTCGATGCGGCGCTTGCGCAGCTCCGCCTGCAGTTCCATGCCGCTCATGCCGGGCATGCGGATGTCGAGAATCAGGCAGCCTTGACCGGCGGTATCGATGCGGTGGAGAAAATCGCGGGCGGAGGAAAAGCATTCGGCGTGCAATCCCGCAGCACGCATCAGCATGGCAAGGGCATCCCTGAGATCAGGGTCGTCGTCGACGATGAAGACAGTCGAGGTCTCGCTTTTCATGGTGAGGTAGTTCCGTCGACCGGCAAGGCGAGGGTGAACACCGCACCTCCGCCGGGTCTGTTCTCCGCCCAGAGTTGTCCGCCATGGGCTTCCGCGATCGAACGGCAAATGGCGAGCCCAAGCCCCAGGCCATGTTCCTTGGTAGTGAAAAAAGGCGAGAAGAGTTGCTCGATGGCGTCTGCACTCAGGCCTTGCCCGCTGTCGGCGATGGCGATTTCCGCCCTCCCGTCGTGGGTTCGCCGCGCGTGAATGGAAAGTCGTCGCCGGGACGGAACCGTGTCGGCCATTGCCTCGATGGCATTGCGGATCAGGTTGTCGAGAATTTGAATCATCAGGATGCGATCTGCAGCGAAGCGTGTTTCGGGGTCGAGGCGGGTCAGGTCGAGATGGATGCGCGCTTCTTCGATGGGTAGTTTGAGCAGGCCGACAATTTCGAGAACGAGTTCGCGCGCGTCGCAGAGCGTCGTACAGACGTTCCGTTGACGGATGAAGTCGCGCAACCGCTGGATGATCGAGGCAGCCCGCACGGCTTGCTCCCGACATTTGCGCATCACCGTGGTCATTTCCGCCATATCGGTCTTGCCCGCGTCAATCAGTCGCAGCGAGGCGTCCATATAGGTAGCGATGACCATGAGGGGCTGGTTGATCTCATGCGCTAGCGACGAGGCGATTTCCGCCAGCGACGACATGCGGGCGGCTTGGTGCAGCGCTTCGCCATGCTTCTCGCGCAGGATTTCGCTTTGCCGACGTTCGGTAATGTCGGTCAGAACGTTCAGGCGGACGTTTGCGTTATTACCCCACGGAATGGGGCTGACATGCTGCAAGTACCAGCGCCCGGTGCGCAGGTCGCGCACCGTTGCCTCGGCGGTCGTGGCGTCACCCCCTCGCCGCGCTGGCCCAGAGTCGGCGTCGCGAGAGAAATGACTCGCAAAGTCGCGTGGCGTCATGGCGGGCCCGATGCCTGAAAGGGTCAGCATGTGCTCATTGGCGTAAAGAATTTCATTGTTGCGCTCGTCCGAAACATAGAAGGCGGCGGGCATCTTTTCCAGCACCTTGACGAAGCGCGTGTCGGCATGGGTCAAGGTCAATCTGAGTCGTGCAATCAGCCAGGCGAAGGCGGAAAAACTTGCCAGCATGATGATCGCTTCCCAGAAGTAATAAGCGGAATTGCGATAGAAGCTGCTGCTTTCGAAGCTGATCAACCAGAGCAAGCTGGCACAGCCGGCTGCCAAAATACTTGGGAGCGTACCGGCGACCCAGGCGATCAGGGCGATTGGGATTAGATAGAAGTCGCCGAGGCGGAACGCATATCCAGTGCGGTAGTCGAGTACGGCGATAATCAGGATCAGCGCTCCGGCGAGTAGCAGACCGCGCGGCTTGCCGAGACGGTCAATAAGAAGTTGCGGAGGGGCGAAGGTCACGAAAGTGGGAGAAAAGAAAGGAGTATACGTACGCCGCCTATTCTTTCACGACTTGCCATCGCGCAAGCGAAACTAGGGAAAACCCCAGTAGGAGACTTGCGGCCCGCTCACTACACTGCCGACACCCGGATTTCGGGCCGTCTTATTTAGTCAGAGGAGAGCAGGGGAGACACATGGCACAAGAAACTTATGCGCGTATTCGCGCCAATCCGAAATTTCAGGCGTTCGTCAGCAAACGCAACAACTACTCGATCGTGATGAGCATCCTGATGATCATCGCCTACTACGGCTACATTCTGCTGATCGCCTTTAACAAGCCGTTCCTGGCGACCAAGCTCGGCCCGGGCATGGTGACCTCGATCGGTATCCCGATGGGGGTGGGCGTCATCGTCTTCACCATCATCCTGACCTGGATCTATGTGCGTCGGGCCAATACCGAATTTGACACCGAAGCCGAAGCCATCATCAAGGAGGCCCAGAAATGAATAGTGGTTTGAGATCCCTTTACGTCGCCGTGGCCGTTCTGCTGGCCGGCGCGGCCGGCATGGCGATTGCGGCTGGTGCCGACCTCGGCCAGACGTCCAAGCAGGCGACCAACTGGACGGCGATCGCGATGTTCGCCATCTTCGTCGGTGCCACCATGTACATCACCAAGTGGGCGGCCGGCAAGACCAAGTCGGTGTCGGACTTCTACACGGCGG
>CAZAWN010000103.1:0-10116 GCA_964488825.1 uncultured Methyloversatilis sp.
TTTGAATATCTTGAAGATATACCGGCCCGGTGCGCATCCGCAAACGGTACTGACCGAGCAAGGCATGGCGCCGGTTGATCCGATGCCGGTTCGTCTTACCGATGTTGTGCAGGTTTCGGGCCTTCCGCGCGAAACGGTACGTCGCAAGCTCGAATGGTTGCAGACCCGCGGCAAGGTGCTCCGAACGGCGGAGGGTCTGTGGTGCTACGACCGTCAAGGAGTCAATGATGAAATTATTCAGTTCACGCTCGAAACCATCGAAAGGTTCCTCAAGACTGCAGATGAAATGCGCGCGATGATCGACAAAGCAAGGCACAAGCTTCCAATACCCAAAGAGAAAGGTTCATGATGCGTTATGTTCGGATTGTCGTTTTGCTTGTCCTTTGCAGTCTCGGCCTGACCGGACGAGCTGAAGTCGTGCTCGACACAGCTCTCAAATCCGGTGTCTTGAAATTGGGGTATCGGGAGCAGTCGCCTCCCTTTTCCTTCATTGGACCCGACCAAAGGCCCCAAGGGTACAGTATCGATTTGTGCAAATCTGTTGCTGCGCAGATTGCCCGTAAAGTTGATAAGCATTCCCTCGAGATCAAGTGGGTTGCCGTGGACGCGAACAGTCGTTTCGATGCATTGAAAAAAGGAGAGATCGACATTCTCTGCGGCAACACCACCCACACCCTATCGCGTCGTGGCGATTTCGACTTTAGTTTGACAACGTTTGTCGATGGCGCCGGATTGCTCTATCGCGCCGGAGAGCAGCCGAAAACCGCAAGAGACATGCGCGGCTTGCGTTTTGTCGTGGTTGAAGGAACGACGACGGAGGCAACCCTGGCAAAGATGGTGGCAGCTTCCCGGTTGGGGGCGCAACTGCTGCGGGTCAAGGATCATGAAGCAGCCTTGGCGATGCTCGGTGCGAAAGGCGCAGAAGCGTATGCCGCAGATCGTACCGTGCTGATCGCCACTGCCCTGAAGGAGGGCGGCCAGTACGAATTGTCGCTCGCCCAATTCAGCTACGAACCCTATGCGCTGGCCTTCCGTCGCGATGCCGATTTGCGCCTGTTGGTCGACCAGACTTTGGCAGGGCTTTTCCGCACGGGTGAAATCGAAGCGATCATGGGCCGCTGGTTTGCGCAAATCGGCTACCTGACGCCAGCGCTGGAGGCGATGATCCAGCTCAATGCTTTGCCGGAATAAGCCCTTCTGGTTATGGGAAGGATTTGGCATTGCGGAGATCGAGCGGGTGCGACGCGCTCAGGAAATGACTGCTTTGCGCTACGCCCATTCTGGGCGAGCAGTCGCCATAAAGATAGCGACAAACTCCCGCATAATGACAGCCTGCCTGAAACAACATTATCCGAATCAACGCGATGACTGAAAAAACTGGCCGTATTGCCTTCCTGCTGCTCGCCTGCTCCATTGCCGTGCTCGGATGTCGCGAACAAGTTCCCGCTCCCCCACCGCCGCCGCCGACTGTTTCGGTGTTGACGTTGGCGCCGCAGACGACCCCACTTTCGGTCGATGTGGTTGGCGAAGTCAAGTCGCTGCAAGAAGTCGAACTGCGTTCGCGCGTCTCGGGACTACTCATCAAGCAGGCTTTCAAACCGGCGCAACAGGTCAAGGCAGGCGATTTACTGTTTGTCATCGACCCGCGTCCTTTTGATGAAACAGTCATCAATGCGCGCGCCAACCTGGCTGAAGCGGAGGCCAACCTGGCGCGCGTCCGCCAGGATGTCGAGCGCTACCAGCCGCTGCTCAAGGACAACGCGATTCCGCGCCAGACCTACGATCAGACCGTGGCGCAGGAGAAACAGACGCTGGCGATCGTCGAGGCGCGTCGCGCCGGTCTCGAGCAGGCGCGTCTTGAACGCTCCTATGCCGAAATTCGCTCCCCGATCGCCGGCCAGATAGGCTTGCAGCAGATCGAGGTGGGCGGGTTGGTCACGGCGGGGCAAACGACGCTGGCCACGGTTTCGACACAGGACCCGGTGGCGGTGTATTTCAAGATTGCCGAGACCGACTACCTTGCCTATGTGCGGCGCTTTCAAAACGCGGACAAGGGGCAACGGACCGAACAAGGCCAGCCGATCGAACTCATCCTCGCCGATGGCAGCACCTACGAGAAAAAGGGCCGTTTTGATTTTGTTGATCGCGCAGTCGATTCTGCGACCGGCACGCTGGGACTGCGCGCTACTTTTGCGAATCCCGAAAAGTTGTTGCGCCCAGGCATGAACGTGAAGGTGCGCATTGTGTATGCGGTGGCGGATAACGCCATCCTGGTGCCGCAGAAGGCAGTTACGGAAATGTTGGGCAAGTACTTTGCCAGCGTGGTCGGCGCCGACAACAAGGTCGAGCAGCGACCGATCCAGCCGGGCGCCCGCATTGGCGAGTTGTGGGTGGTGGAGAGCGGGCTGAAGGCCGGCGACACGATCATCGTCGAGGGTTTGCAGAAGGCGCGCCCCGGCAGTGCCGTCACGCCAGCGCCGATTTCGCTCGATGGCCAGCCCAAGGCCTGATTTTCGATGGCCAATTTCTTTATCTACCGTCCAGTTTTCGCGATTGTCACCGCGATTTTGCTGACGCTGGCCGGCATCATCGCCGGCATTAACCTGCCTATCGCCCAGTATCCGCAGATCACCCTGCCGACCGTGCGCGTGGCCGCTTTCTATCCTGGCGCCAGTGCGGGCGTGGTCGAGGAATCGGTCGCCCTGCCGATCGAGGAGCAGATCAACGGTGTCGAGGGCATGCTCTACATGTCGTCGAGTTCGTCCGGCGACGGCGCCTATAACCTCGACGTCACCTTTGGGCTCGACACGGATGCCGACATCGCTGCCGTTCAGGTGCAGAACCGTGCCTCGCAGGCCAATGCCCGTCTGCCGGCCGAAGTCATCAACGCCGGCATTACCACCAAGAAACAGACCCCCGATGTTTTGATGTATGTGGCGCTGGTTTCGCCCAACAATACGTACGATGAACTCTTTCTCACCAACTACGCCGCCATCAACGTTGTCGAAGCGCTGAAACGTGTCAAGGGCGTCGGCAACGTCCAGGTGTTCGGGGCCGAATTCGGCATGCGCCTTTGGCTCAAGCCTGATCGCATGGCCGAACTCGGTGTCACCTCGGGCGACGTGATGAATGCGGTGCGCGAGCAGAATCTGCAGGCCCCCGCCGGGCAGGTCGGGCAGCTTCCCGCCCCCCAAACCCAGCAGTTCCAGTACAGCGTACAAGTGCGCGGACGTCTCGACGAGATTGCCGAATTCGAGAATGTCATCCTGCGCGCCAAGCCGGATGGCTCCTTCGTTCGCGTGCGCGACGTCGCGCGAGTCGAACTCGGCGCGAGCGGCTACACGTTTCAGGCCAAACTCAACGGCCAACCGGCCGCCGCCTTTGCCATCAACCTCACCCCCGATGCCAGTGCCATTGAGACGGCGGATTTGCTGAACTCCCGCCTGCGCGAGTTGTCGGCCAGTTTTCCCGTGGACTTGCGTTACGAAGTGGTGCTCGACAACACCATCTTCGTCAAGGCATCGCTCGAAGAGGTCGTCAAAACTTTCCTGGAAGCACTGGTGCTGGTGCTGATCGTCGTCTATCTGTTCCTGCAAAGCTGGCGCGCCACGCTGATCCCGATGCTGGCCGTTCCCGTATCGCTGATTGGTACCTTTGCGGCCTTCACCCTGCTGGGCTTCACGATCAATACCCTGACGCTGTTCGGCATGGTGCTGGCCATCGGTATCGTGGTTGACGATGCGATCGTCGTGGTCGAGGCGGTCGAGCATCATATGGAGCACAACGGTCTTTCCCCCCGCGACGCGACCCTGCGGGCCATGCAGGAGGTTTCCGGTCCGGTGGTCGCCATCGCGCTGATTCTTGCCGCGGTATTCGTGCCGGTCGCCTTCCTCGGCGGAATCGCCGGCATCATGTACAAGCAGTTCGCCATCACGGTGGCCGTCTCGACCGGCCTGTCGGCCTTCGTCGCCTTGTCGCTGACACCGGCGCTGTGCGCCCTGATGCTCAAGCCCAAGGATGAAAACAGTTCCCGACGCGGCTTTTTCGGGGTATTCAACCGGGTCTTCGAGCGCATTACCCAGTCCTACGGGAATCGTGTCGCCGGCCTGATCCGGCGGCTCGTCATGGCATTGCTGTTGTTGGCGGCTTTGATCGTTGCGGCCTTCGGCTTGATGCAGAAGATTCCCGGCGGCTTCGTGCCGCCGGAAGATCAGGGTTACTTCATCGGTAGCATCCAGTTGCCGGAGGCTGCCTCGATGAATCGGACAATCGAGTTTAGCGAGAAGATCGATGGCATTCTGGCCGCGACACCCGGTGTCGAAAAACGCCTGATCATCAACGGATTCAACATTCTCTCAGGTGCGCCTCTACCCAACAGCGCACTCTTCGTAACCGTCCTCAAGCCTTGGGCGGAGCGCAAGACCGCGGAGGAGGGACTGGGAACCATCATCCGCAGCATCTACCTCAAGGCGGCGCAACTTCCGGAAGCGATTACCCTGGCCTTCAACCCGCCACCCATCCCGGGCTTGGGTTCCACTGGCGGTTTCAGTTTCAAGCTGCAAGATCGCAGCGGCGGCAGCCCGCTCGAACTGGCCAAGGTGGCCGACGACCTCATGGCGGCGGCCCGGCAGCGTCCGGAAATCGGCAGCGTCTATTCGAAATTCAACCCCAAGACGCCTGCCTATCGCCTCGAACTGGATCGAGAGAAGGCCAAGAAGCTCGGCGTACCGATCACCGAAGTCACTGCAGCCCTGCAGACCCTGCTCGGCGGCATGAACATCAACGACTTCAGTCGCTTCGGCCGCACCTACAAGGTCACCATGCAGGCCGAGCCCGAGTATCGCAGCGACATCCAGGGCATTGGCCTGTTCCATGTGCGCAGCAGCGAGAACCACATGGTGCCGCTGTCGACCTTGGTGAAGGTGGTGCCGATCAGCGCCCCGACCGTCATGCAACGCTACAACCTGTTCCGTACCGCCGACATGGGCGGGGATGCGGCGCCGGGCTACAGCTCCAGCGATGCGATCCGGGCGATGGAGGAGGTCGCCGCCCAGGTCCTGCCGCCGGGGTATGGCTACGAATGGTCGGGCATCAGCCTGCAGGAAAAAGCCTCCGCCGGGCAGGCACCGATCATCTTCGGACTGGCGATCCTGTTTGTTTTCCTGTTCCTCGCCGCGCTCTACGAGAGTTGGGCTGTGCCCTTCGCTGTTCTCTTCGCCGTTCCGCTCGGCATCTTCGGCGCCATGGTCGGTTTGTGGCTATTCGGACTGACGAATAATATCTATGCGCAGATCGGTCTGGTGCTACTGATCGGCCTTGCCGCGAAGAATGCCATCATGATTGTCGAGTTCGCCAAGATGCTGCGCGAGCAGGGGCAGGATGCCGTGAGCGCCGCTGTTGGCGCAGCCAAGCTGCGCTTACGGCCGATCATCATGACTTCGTTCGCCTTCATCCTCGGCGTTGTACCGCTGGTGCTTTCCTCCGGGGCCGGCGCCGCCGCGCGCGTGTCGATGGGCATTACCGTGCTCTTCGGCATGCTGGCGGCGACCTTGCTGGCGATCTTCATCGTGCCCGTGCTGTTCGTCGCCGTTGATCGCATTGTGAATCGCGGGAAACCCTCCGCCCAGAACGGGGAAACCTCATGAAACCCACCCGGATACTCGGGCTGCTGGCCTCCTGCGTCGCTTTGGGCGGCTGCGCCGTTGGCAACGACTATCTGCGTCCTGATGTGTCACTGCCGGAAACTTATCGCGGCGCGACAGCCCCCGTGATGGCGACAGATTTTGGGGCGCAGCACTGGCGGACGGTGTTCACCGATCCGCAACTCCAGGCCTTGATCGAAGAAGCCTTGCGCAACAGCCCGGATGTGCTGGTGGCCGCTGCGCGCATCCGCGAGGCTGAAGCTCAGGCAGGCATCGCCCGGGCGCCCGCTTTGCCGAATGTCTCGCTGGGTCTCACTACCTCGCCGATCGCCAAGCTGGATGGCGACCGCTTTTCTTCATCCTTCCTTGGCGCTGCTTCGGTTTCGTGGGAAATCGATTTGTGGGGACGCTTCTCCCGTGCCAGCGAAGCGGCCAGGGCCGAACTGCTGGGCCGCGAGGAAAATCGTCTTGGCGTACAAGCCTCGCTGGTGGCCAATGTGGCTAATCTTTATTTCCAGCTGGCAAGCTTGCATGAGATACGTGCTGTCACCCGAACGTCCCTCGGCAATCAGCACGAGGTGCTGCGGCTGGTAAGTAAGCTTTCGCTTGCGGGTATTGCCTCGGCGGCTGAAGAGCGGCAACAGGAAAGCGCCGTGGCCACAACTGAAGCCCGGTTGCCTGTCCTGCAGCGCCAAATCGCCGAAACCGAAAATGCGCTCTCCATTCTGATCGGCCGGATACCCGGCCGCATCGATCTCTCCCCCGCTCCTGCGCTGGTTGTCCCCGCTGAAGTGCCGGCGGGCCTGCCTTCAAGCCTGCTCGAACGCCGTCCGGATGTGCGCCAGGCCGAAACACAACTCGTTGCCGCGAATGCGCGGGTCGGCGAAGCCAAGGCGATGTTCTTCCCGAGCATCTCGCTGACGGCGATCCTCGGCGGCGTCAGCACCACCTTGAGCGAAGCGGTTCGCGGACAAGCCGCCGTCGCATCCCTTGGCCCGTCGCTGCTGCAGCCGCTGTATGCTGGCGGCAGGCTGGTGTTCAACCGCGATGCTGCGCTGGCCCGTCTGGATCAGTCGCTGATCAACTATCGCAAGACCATTCTGAGTGCGCTCGCTGAAGTCGCCAACCATCTCGAGGCCTATGCGACGGGTGCAGAACTGCTGCAAATCCAGCAGCGCCGAAGCTATGCCGCCCGCGAAGCGCTGCGCCTGGCCGAACTCCGATTCCGCGCCGGCACTACGAGCTTCATCGAGGTTCTGGATGCCCAGCGAACACATCTCGCCGCAGAAACCGAAGCCGCCCAAAGCGTGCTCGAACGCCGGCAGGCTTTTATTCGCCTTTATCTCGCTTTGGGGGGCGGGTGGGAAAGCCACGGTCCGGAGGTGGCTACTCAGTGAGGCGTTACTGTTGTCGTACCCGCCCCCGCCCGGGATAAGTCCAAGACCCGGCCGGCTCAGCGAAGGCGATTCTGCGCGCCGAGCTTCATCCAGCGTTGCAGCCATTGCTTGGTAAGCTGGCCGTACGATCGTAAGCTACGAGAAGGTCTTTTAATGTTCCGTCTAATCCTGGGCTTGATAGTACTGCTAACTTCAGTAATTGCCCATGCATCCCCAACACTGCTGAACACGCAATGGCAGGTTTTCTGGGACAACGATGAGCAACTGCAGGTGGTCGATGCCTACGCACACAGCATGCCTTGGGAACCCGACACACGCCAGGGAATGAATGGTTACCGGTCTAGCGTGTTGTGGGCACAATTCAGCGTTCCGGCCACCCCCAATGGTCAACCAGGAGTGCTACTGTCAGTCGGTTTCCCTTATCTGGATCAGATCGATGTATACAGATGGGGGGAGACGCAGCCTTTGGCTCGATTGGGTGATACCCGACCAGTACCTCAGCCGATGCTGTCCAGTAGCGCGCATGTGGTGCGCTTGCCGGCGCTACCCGAGACGCAGCGTTATCTGGTTCGAATCCAAAGCACCAGCGCCATGAACATCCGTGCGAACTTGCTGACGGACCAGGATCTGATACAGATCAACGCCGCTGGACAGTTCAAGGCCGGCGTGTTTGTCACCCTGTACCTGCTGTCGGCCATCATGTACATCCTGAGTGCCGCGGTGATGCGGCAGCCAGTACAGTTGGCCTACAGTTTTTACCTGCTGTGTCTGTTGGCCATTTTCGTCGGCGTCAGCCAGCCGATATTGCTCAATCAGTGGTTGGGTTTCCCGTGGATGGCCAACTGGGTGACCGGATTGGGCATTCTGCTGGTGCCTGCAGCTGCCTGCATGCTCTGGATCGTGATACTGCGTTTGCGCACGACCTACCCACTGCTCTTCAAACTCTATCTGATGCTGGCAGCTATTTGCGTACTCAGCCTTGGCACCATCAATACCCCGCTTTATCAGCAGGCCGCCCAGGCCTCGGTGCTGGGTATCCTGCTGTTTGGCGTCTTCAACCTGGGCCTGGCGGCGTGGTGCATGCGCAGGCCGGGACAACGTGTCTCGATCGGCCTGTTTGTCGCCGCATTTTTCTTGAGCACACTGACTGCCATCATCAACAATCTGAGCGTGGCGGGCGTCATCAGCGCGCAACCGTGGTTTGCTGCCGCCTTCGACGCTTCGTCCCTTGTGCATGTCGTGCTGCTGGCTGTGGCCACGAACCTGTCGATTCGACAACTGGAATACCAGAATCGTGAAAGTCAGTTCCAGCAGCAGTTGCTCACCACGCAGCGCGACCAGATCCAGTCGTTTTCGTCCTTTGTCGCGCACGAATTGCTTAGCCCCATGGCGCGCATTGGCCGCAGCGCCGAAATGCTGGCGCGCGAGACCGGCCTCGGCGCACGCGCAGCGCAACGCGTCAGAGATATCCGCCTTTGGGCTTTCGAAACCGGAAAGCTGGTCGAAGCGTTTTTGAACAGCGCGTCGCTCAGGTCGGGCCGTCTGCTCGTCCAACCGGTTCCCGTCGTACTGGCGGATTGGCTGGCGGAACTACAAACCGAACTCACACTGAACTATGCCCACGCCACCCTGACCTGGCAGACGATCCATACCGATACAAATGTGATGCTGGACCCGCTGCTGGCCAAGGTGGCGCTGGAAAACATTGTGATCAATGCACTGAAATACGCGGGCAGTGCCAACGAGGTGGTGATTTCGATTGAAGCGCAAGACGATGGCGTGCTGATCATCGTCGATGACCATGGCCCCGGCCTGAAGCCCGAACACTACTTGCAGGTCGGCCAGGAAGCCCCACTCCGCGAGACGACCCAGGACAAACCTGGCTTTGGGCTGGGCTTGTTGCTGGTCGCCACCATCGCCCGGGCACATGCTGGCAATTTCAGCGCCAACCCGCGCCAGCCGTGTGGTGTGCGTTGGGTGCTTAAACTGGGTCGCCCGCAGCAGGGGCCGCTGCGCCAGGAACGGGCCCCATCGTGAAGGCATAGCCGGTGGCGTAGCTGGCCCGTACTGGCAGACCCGCTCCCGTGCTGGCGCGCACCTTGGCCCGGATGCGGCTGATCACGGCATCCAGATTGCGCCTGTTGCTCAGGGTGTCCGGCTTGTTGACCAGGGCCAGCAAGGTCTCGCGCTTCACGGGTTGGCCCCGTGCCAGAAATATGGCTTGCAGCAGCCTGAATTCGTTGAGGGTCAGGACCGTAGCCAGACCGTCCGGCGTACAAAGTTGCAAGTGGGCTTCGTCCAGACTCCAGCAGGAAGCCGGCATTCTCGACGCATGGCGCTCTGCGGCAACAGGCGGCAGAACGGGTTGCAGTCTGCGCAAAACACTGGCCACAGTGGCTTCGACCAGTGCCAGCGTGGCAGTTTTCGGCAGGTAGGCATCCGCCCCCGCCTGCAGACCGGCCTGCTGCTGCTCCACGCCGCTGCGGCTAGTCAGCATGACTACCCCGACCTGTGGCCAGCGCTGGCGCAGCAGGGGGCAGGCGTCCATGCCATCGAGGCCCGGCAGGCCTAGATCGAGCACCACCAGCGTTGGCTGCAAGCGGTGCGCCACCGCCAGAAACTGCTCGTAGCTGGCAAACCCGACCGCCTCATAACCGGTACCCAAAAGGTAGTCCACCAAGTCGTCACGCAGACTTGAATCGTCGTCAATCACGATCACAAGGTGGGGGTGGGGGCTGGTCATCATGCGGGCGACTATAGATCAAGACGAGCACTGACTCAATTCGCCGAGAACTCGCCGCATCGACTATTAGATTTGGTTAGTTTTAGCAAGTGTTTGCAGCATTTCATAAGACACCGGAAAAGTGCTTTTGCCTACTATCGCCCGAGTGCCGTCCCGCCAGCGCCGAGTTTTTCGCGGGTAGGGCTGCTCCCACACTGTTTTCCCGCCTGCCGGCGCTCTTTTTCCTTTCCATCCTTCGGAGGCTCCATGCGCGCCCTGATTCTGCCCTTCGCCCTCATCTCCTCGCTGGCCCTGGCCGGCCCGCTCAACGATACCGGCATCGACTTCTGCCGTG
>CAZAWN010000104.1:0-4619 GCA_964488825.1 uncultured Methyloversatilis sp.
CTTGCGCAGCACTTCGGCGGACACCTGCGGGGGCGCCATCTGCTTGTCGCGCACCTGTACCCATGCGTCGCCGTTGTTGGCCTTGACGATCGAGAAGGGCATCAGGTCGATGTCCTTCTGCACTTCCTTTTCTTCGAAGCGGCGACCGATCAGGCGTTTTACCGCGAACAGGGTGTTCCTGGCGTTGGTAACGGCCTGACGTTTGGCCGAGGCGCCGACGAGAATCTCGCCATCTTCAGCGTAGGCGACGATGGAGGGAGTGGTGCGTGCGCCTTCGGAGTTTTCGATAACCTTAGGCTTGCCGCCTTCCATGATGGCGACGCAGCTATTGGTGGTGCCGAGGTCGATGCCGATGATCTTGCCCATGTGTCGTGTCCTTTATTACTTAATTTTGTTGAGAAAAACTAACCTGTGCTCGATATGGGGTTATCGGCGCAGAGTTCAAGTTCAGGTTTTGGGTTTTGCCACGGTGACTAGCGCCGGGCGCAGGATGCGGTCGTGCAGGGCGTAGCCCTTTTGCAGCACAGTGACGACGCTATTGGGTTCCTGTTCGGCATCGACCATGGCGATAGCCTGATGAAAATGAGGGTCGAACTTTTCGCCCAAGGGGGTGAGTTCCTTGATCGAGGTTTTCTCGAATGCGGCAACCAGTTGCTTGAGGGTCAATTCGACGCCAGCCTTGAGCGCGTTGACATCCTGTTGCTCGTTCGTCAGTGCAGCTTCCAGACTGTCCTTGACGGCCAGCAACTCGCTGGCGAACTTTTCAGCAGCAAACTTGTGCGCCTTGCTGACATCGTCTTGCGCACGGCGGCGCATGTTTTCGGTTTCTGCCTTGGCGCGCAACCAGGCATCGTGATGTTCGGCAGCTTTCAACTCGGCAGCCTTGAGCAGTTCCTCAAGGCTGGGCATGGCCTCAGCCGCCAGTACGGCCTCAGTGACAAGTTCGGGTGCCGTATCGCCAGCGCCGATTATTGTTTCTTCCGGCATGCGAGAAGCCGTATTTTTCTGGGGGGTCTGATTTTCCTGCATGGACAATAAGCCTCTGAGAATTAAACCTTTAAGACAATGAGGACACTCCGCTCTTTTTCAAGAGCGGGAAGAACAGGGTTGCGGATTCTCAGACGCGGAAACGGCCGACGGTGTTTTGAAGTTCGTTGGCTAGGTCTTCGAGACGTTGGACCGACTGTGCGGTTTGCTCGATTGCGTCACTATTGTCGTGCGCCATGGCAGCGATGGCTTCAATGTTGGTAAATGCCTCGGTGCTGACACGACGTTGCTCTTCGGTGGAGGTGGCTATATTGTCAAGTCCGCTGCCCACCTGTTCGACAGAGCGGTTGGAAGCCGAAAAAACATTGGCAACATCGTCGAGCGATTTTTCACTGGATGCGATGTTGTGCAAACCCTCTGTGATCGACTGCCGTACGGCGTCGGATTTGCTGTTCAGGGTGCGGGTAATGCTGTCGATCTCGTTGGCGGAGGCGGCGGATTTTTCTGCCAGTTTGCGTACTTCGTCGGCAACGACCGCAAAACCGCGGCCCTGTTCTCCGGCTCGTGCAGCTTCAATGGCGGCATTCAGCGCCAGCAGATTGGTCTGGTCGGCGATGTCCTTTACCTCGCGGGTCATGTTCGTGATTGCGACCGTGCTGTTGACGAACTCGTTTACCGCTCCGGCCATGTCGTTGACAGCGTTCTTGACAAGGCCGATCTCGGCGATCAGTCGGTCGAGCGTCTGTGTGCCTTGTCGGGAGCAAGCCAGACTCTCCTGCGATTGGGAATGGACCTGCTCTGTACTCGCTGCAACATTGACGATGCTGCCGACCATCTTTTCCACTGCGTTGGTCACGCTGCGCGATTTCTCGTACTGATGATGGGAACTGTCCGCGACTTGCTTTGCGCCGGTCACGAGATCGTGAGTGGCTGATGTGAGCTGGGCTGCAGATTGGCTGACTTGTCGCACCAACTTGCCAAAATTCTCCATCATGTCGTTGAACACCGATCCGGCCTGACCGATTTCGTCATTGCCTTTAACGATCAGGCGGCGCGTCAGGTCGCCCTCGCCGCTGGCGATCGAACGCAAGCCGGCGACCATTTCTTCAAGTGGCTGGGTGACAACTTTGGCAATGAAAAAGTAGATAAAGGCGAGCAGGGGAATGCTGACGACGATCGCGGCCAGCAAGGCCTTGATGCGCTGGGCGGTTACCGCGGCATTCACATCGTCCAGCGATACTTTCATGCTGACGATGCCCAGAACGGTTCCCTCGGGTACCTGATGGCAGAGTACGCAATCCTTGCCAAGATAGTTTTTGCTCGCCGGGGTGGGGCGAATCACGCGCAGGTACTCGCCTTTTGCATCGTGCTGTACTTCAACGAACTCTTTACCAGTGGTCATCACCTGTTGTTCGAGCGCATCGGGTGTTTCCTTGCCACTGCCCGGGCCGTAAATCTTGGTAACGCCTTCGGCGCGAATCACTTTCAGGTCATTGATGATGGAAAGCTGCTTGATCTGATCGAGAAAAACGTCTCGCTGGGCGACTGTGCCGGTGATCATCATGCCGGTTAGCCCCGCCATGGTCGCTTCGTGCATTGAAAGCGAAAAAGACTTGGCTTGTTCTATGGCGGTGTCCCGGTTCACCTTGCTTTCCCAGAGGATCATGCTGGTCCAGGCAATGACAAGCATCAGCCAGATGGTGGCGGTGAGTTTTACCCAGATCTTCATGTCGGCAATGCGCATACAAGCCTCCCTTTATGTTTCGATTGTAGCTCAAGGGAGAAGTTGGCTTTACCGGGAAATAAATGGGCTTTTTCATGCCGTCAAATCGATTTCCTGCAAGCTGCCCGCCTTGCCGTTTTCGTTTAGGTAAATGCCGCTGGCCTTGATTAGCCCAAGATCAGCATTTTGACTGCCGCGCAAGGCGAAGGGAGTGGTGACATGAGCTAGGCCGAGCGCACCGATGTTCAGTTCGGCCAGTGACTGCAGCTTGCCATCGCCTTCTGCAGCAGGCGTCCAGACGGAGAGTTTGGCGAAGCCGCTGTCGTTTTCGTCGATCCAGCCGTTGCCGTCCTCGTCGAGGCGCGCCAACTCCTTGAAGCCCTGACCGGTGGCCGGGCCGAACAGCTCGCGACCGGAGTCGATGCGACCGTTGCCGTTGACATCGAGGGCAAGGTA
This sequence comes from uncultured Methyloversatilis sp., assembly GCA_964488825.1. Taxonomy (GTDB): domain Bacteria; phylum Pseudomonadota; class Gammaproteobacteria; order Burkholderiales; family Rhodocyclaceae; genus Sulfuricystis. Next base: position 3,167 of record CAZAWN010000104.1, read on the forward strand.
GCCGCTGCCCGAGGCGAACAAGGGCAGGTTTTCCTGTTTGCCGTCACCATCCAGATCGAACTTGAAGCTCTTGCCGTTCAGGTCGGCCAGTTGTGTGGCGGTACCGCCGAAATTCACTACCAGCGGATCTTTGCGCACGGCATCGCCGGCGCGCAGACTAATGTTGGTTTCCTCGCGGTAGTAGCGTTCCATGCTCAGGTCGAGTTTGAAGCTGATTTCCTGACCATCGGCCGTGCGGATTGTGCCTTCAGCTGAGAAAGTGGTCTGCTCAAACTCTTCGCGCACTGCATGGTAATCGTACTCGACGCCCCAACCGGCGCGTCCGGAGTTGCTCGCGGACAACTCTGCGCTGGATTGGCTGGTTTGGAGATCGACTGACCGGATGCTTCCGGAAAGCTCATCGAGATCGAGCGTACGCACTTCCTCGCCGGTGAACAACTCGATCATGCGTTTGATAAGCACAATGAAGGGATCGTTCTCGGCCGCCTCGCAGGCGGCATCGATGGCACTCGCTTCGTTGCACTTTGCAGAACTCGGCGCTGGCGGGACGGCACTCACCGGGTTATTGGCCAGCGCCTGGCGGGCGGCGGCGGAGATGTTACTCAGCACCGAGGGAAGCGCAGAGGAATTCTGGCGTTCGAAATCGGGCCGCTGGCCGCGCCAGGCGCGCAATGACTCGGTACTCTGTTGGCGTTGCTGGGCGGCATGATCAGAGCGTAACAGCAGATCGGTGGCGGCAATTTTCACGGTATTCCTCCCGGGCCGCAGGTGGCCCACAAGGAACATAACGGCACCATAAGCCGTCGCTTGAGTCTTGATCCGTAAAGAAAAATTTACACTAACTGGTCGGCATGGGTTTTTCCTCCTGCCGATCAGCGTGTTACGTAGCGGAGTTCAATCGCTGTCTGAACTGAGACGCGCAAGGGCAAGGTCGGCCAGCGCGGCTATCCAGTCGGGTTGTTCGTTCAGGCAGGGGATGTACTGGAAGCCTTCTCCACCCGCATGCAGGAAGGCTTCGCGGCATTCCATGGCGATCTCCTCGAGCGTTTCCAGGCAGTCGGCCGGGAAACCGGGGCAGACCACATCGACGCGCTTGAGTCCGCCGCGCGCCAGTTCTTCGAGCGTCGGCTGGGTGTAGGGCTGTAACCATTTGGCTGCGCCGAAGCGCGACTGGAAGGTGGCCAGCCACTCGCTAGTCGATAGATCAAGGGCCGCGGCAAGTGCGACGGCGGTGGCGTGGCATTGGCCGGCATAGGGGTCGCCGCGGTCGACGGAACGCTGCGGGATGCCGTGGAAGCTCATGATCAGCTTGTCGCCGCGGCCGTGAGCGTTCCAGTGAGCGCGGATTGATGCCGCCAGGGCGCGGACGTAGCCTGGGTCGGTCGGGTACTCCTTCACCCAGCGAATCGCGGGTGGCTGCGACTGTCGTGTTACCCAGGCTGCGACGGCATCC
>CAZAWN010000104.1:4719-10048 GCA_964488825.1 uncultured Methyloversatilis sp.
GACTTGGCCGGACGGGTGCGCAGGATAATGCCGTGGAGGATTGGCAGCCAAAGCAGGCGCGGAAGCTCGACGACGCGCGGATCGCCGAGAAACTCGGCGAGATAGCGCTTCACGGCTGGGGCAGTCGGGGCGTCGGGCGTGCCGAGGTTGAGCAACAGGATGGCGGTCGTCATGGCGGGCTGAGGGCGGAAGAAAGTAACTTGGCGGTAATGTCGACGATTGGAATGACACGCTCGTAGGCCATGCGGGTCGGGCCAATCACGCCGATGGTGCCGACTACCTGACCATCGACTTCGTAGGGCGCAGCGACGACGCTGCATTCGTCGAGCGGGGCGATGCCCGATTCGCCGCCGATGAAGACATGCACGCCCTCGGCACGGGTCGATAAGTCTAGCAACTGCATCAGGCCGGTACGTTGCTCGAACAAGTCGAACAACTGGCGCAGCCGCGCCATGTTGGTCGACAGGTCGGTGCTGTCGAGCAGGTTTCTCTCGCCGCTGATGACGTATTGCTGCGTGGTTTCGCTGGCCGCATCCGCGCCCGCGTCTGCAGCGGCATTCATCAGTTCGGTCATGTCGCTGCGCAACTGTTGCAGTTCCTGCTGCAAGCGGGTGCGCATCTGCATGAAATCGAAGCCGGCGAAGTGTTGTGTCAGATAATTGGCCGCTTCAACCAACTCGCTCGGTGTGTAGGGGCGCTGGGTCAGGACGATGCGGTTCTGCACCTCGCCGTCGGCGGTCACGATGATCAGCAGGATGCGCGTCTCGGTCAGGCTGAGGAACTCGATCTGGCGAATCCGCGGCGCCTGGCGACGCGGCGCGATGACCACCCCGGCAAAGTGCGTCAGTTCCGAAACCATCTGCGAGGCATGGCTGAGCACGCGCTGCGGGACATCGGGCAAGAGCGCGCCCTTGAGGTCGGAAATGCGCTGCGGGTCGAGGGGCTGAACCGTTAGCAGCGTATCGACGAACAGGCGGTAGCCGCGCGGCGTGGGGATGCGTCCTGCCGAGGTATGCGGACTGACGATAAAGCCCAGTTCTTCGAGATCGGCCATCACGTTGCGAATCGTTGCTGGCGAGAGTTCGAGGCCGGAATATTTGGACAAAGTGCGCGAGCCGACCGGCTGCCCTTCGACGATATAACGTTCGATCAGGGTTTTCAGGAGAGATTGGGCGCGCGGGTCAAGCATGGCGGGCAGATTGTAGCGAACCTCCGGATTGCAATCGGCCGTAGCACCGGATGTAAGCTTTTCAGTATTTTCCCGCGAGAGTTTTTATCGCTCATCTGCTGATGGTCCCGCCCACTTTTGAACCACGTAGCGATAGAGCTTGACTTCGGGTGACCAGAAGTCGGGCGCAAAGCCGGCTTTCTGCTTCAGGTGCGTGAAGAACTCGCGCCGCTCGGGGAGGCTTTCCCATACCTGCGGAAGGAAGGTGCCGCGTCGGCCATGGCATTCGAAAATCATGCCGTCGACGCCAGGACGCAGTTGATGGATGGCATCGGCTTCGTCGCGAAAGAGTAAAGGCTCGGCAGGGGCGAGGAGCGAGACTTCAATACGCGTACGATGGAATTCTTCCTCGGAGAGGGGTGCAAAGCGCGGATCGTGGAGCGCCGCGTGCCGGGCGTTGGCTTTGACGTCTTCCGCCAAGGTTCGTCGCGCTTCGAGCGAACCGATGCAGCCGCGCAACTGTCCTTGCTGAGTCAAGGTGACAAACGTGGCGCCCGGTTCGTGCAGCGCGGAATGGTCCGGTTCGACTTGAGGCGGGATGTCGAATTCCGCGGCAATGGCGTTGCGGGCGCGGCTGAGCAGGGCGGCTCCCAAGGTTTTAGCGTGGAACAACCCTGGCGTGGATGTTCCATCCTCTGCAGGTGGTGGTTGGCCATGGTCGTTATCCATGATCTGACTCCGTAAAGATAAAGCTGGCATAGCCGACGACACGCGAGCGCTCGCCCGCCGTGTCGCCGGAATTGCGCAGATCCAGCAACTCGGGCTTGAGGTTGCGCTGGCGCGCCAGTTTGATCAGACCATTGATCGGTGTAGCTCCGCAGGCTTGTTCGTGGTCGTTTAGAGGGTGAAGTTGCAGGATTTCCTCGGCTGTCATGCGGTCGAGCCGCTGCGCGTCGGCATAGGCGTGGTAATGCGAAAGGTCGGAACTGACGACGATCAGAGTCTCAGGTCCGCCCCAGAGCAGGTCGAGCACTTCGGCTACTTCGCCCGGCGAGGCGTTGCCAACTGCGAATGGAGCGAGAGTGAAATCGTCCAGGACGGTTTGCAGAAAAGGTAGTTGCACTTCGATCGAGTGTTCCTGCGCATGGGGGGCATCGTGTTGAACCACTTGCGGTAGCGCGAGGGCGGCAACGATGGCATCCCGATCAAGCGGAACGTTGCCGAGCGGCGTGGCGAAGGCGGTGGAGTGCGGCACCGCCAGTCCACGCACGGCAACGCGATGGCAGGGGCCGATCAGCACAACGCGACGTATCGTCTGTGCCCAAGGTGTCAGCAAGGCGTAGGCGTGCGCGGCGGTTTGGCCAGAGTAGATGTAACCCGCGTGTGGCGCGATCAGCGCCTTGGGTTGAGCGAAAGTCGGCGTTGGTGCGACGGCACTTAATAATCCGGCAACCTCATTGGCCAACGCGTGTCCCGTCCCGGGGTAGAACATGCCGGCGACTGCGGCGGGGCGGATGCTCTGCATTTCCATGGCGACGCTCCTTTCTCTCCGGCGCGAAAGAACTTGGCAGGCAAGTTCAAGTCAGCAAGGCGATACCTGCGATGAATCCTACGCCGATCGCGGCAAGTCCGGGCAGGACACTTTTCGCCAGCGTTTTCCCTCCAAGAGCAATCACCAAGCTGGACTTGAAGATGAGGTTCGACAGGGTGGCCAGCCCGATCGCCGTGACTGCCGGCGCAGCTTCAAGGGTTTGCTGATTGAAGAGGCGCAAGGTCGACAGGGTAATCGCATCGACATCTGTTAATCCCGAAGCCAGCGCGACCAGATAAAGGCCCTGACTGCCGGCAATGTCCTGCAGCCAGGCTGCGAGCAGCAGCACTACGCCGTAGAGCAAACCAAAGGACAAGGCTGTGCGGATCTCGGTCGGATTCTTCACTTCTGGCAAGGGCAGGTCGCCGGCGGCAGTGAGGGTACGCCAGCGGAAAATGGCCACGATCAGGCCGAGCAGCAGGCCAATGCCCAATACGCCCGCCAGCGGCAGAAACAGCGAGGGCGCGAGAACGATGGCGACCAGGGCAAGCCGCACCGTCACGACCAGATTGGCGATCAGGATGACCAGCGTGGCGGTTCCGGTGAGCCGGTGGTCGGCGCGGGCGTTGCGGGCAAAGACCATGGTCGTCGCTGTTGAAGATACCAATCCGCCAAAGAAGCCGAGCAGCGGTGCGCCGTGGCGGTTGCCGACGATGCGCAAGGCAGCGTAACCGGCCAGAGACAAGCCCGAAATCAGTACGACCATCCACCAAATCTGGTGCGGATTGAGCGCGGCATAGGGACCATAGTCGCGATTCGGCAGGATTGGGAATACGACGAGGGAGAGCACGCCGAATTGCAGGATCGAGATCAGGTCCTTGTGCGTGAGGCTGCGGGAGACGCCCTGTAGTTGCGCCTTGAAGTAAAGCAGTACGGTGACTGTGATCGCCAGCATGACCGCCAGCGTTGATTGACCGAACCAAGTCAAGGCGCCGAGTCCATAACAAAGCATCATGGCAACGACCGAGGTCGTCCCGGGGTCGCCGTCGTCGAGCGGATCGCGTGCCTGAACCACGATCATCATCGTGGCGACCATCAACATGCCGGCCGCGATGATCCAGCCGCTGGAGGTGATCTGGGCCAGCAGGGCGGCAAGACATCCCAATACGGCGGTGAGGGCGAAGGTTCTCAGACCGGCTTTTGCATCAGGCTTGCGTTCGCGTTCCAGACCGATGAGCAGGCCGATGCCGAGACTGGCGGCAAAAGCCTGTACGCTTTGATATGCGGCGGGATCGATGGTGTCCATAAGGCATTATAGAATTGCGTCATGACTTGTTATGCCCTGATTCCCGCCGCCGGGGGCGGTTCGCGCTTGGGTGCGGAACGACCCAAGCAATACCTGCCTCTCGCCGGCAAGCCGCTGATATGGCATACCCTGCAGGCGCTTAGCGCGGTTGCCAGGATAGAACAGGTGTTGGTCGTGCTGGCGCCCGACGATAGTTACTGGGATGGGTACGACTGGAACGCCTTTGCCGGGCGTCTGACCGTATTGCGCTGCGGCGGCGCCACGCGTGCGGAAAGTGTGACCCATGGCTTGCGCACGCTGCGCGCTAGATTGGCTGAGTCAGACTGGGTGCTGGTGCATGATGCGGCACGTTGTTGCCTCACGCCAGCTCTGGTCGACAAGCTTATTGACGAGTTGGAGGCAGACCCGGTGGGAGGCTTACTGGCGATACCCGTGGCCGACACCTTGAAGCGCGCGGATGAAGTTGGGCGGGTTGCAGAGACTGTTCCACGCGATCGGCTATGGCAGGCGCAGACGCCCCAGATGTTCAGGTACGCCATGTTGTTGGAGGCACTCGAACAGGCGCCGGCAGTCACTGATGAGGCCAGTGCGATCGAAGCATTGGGTTTGAGTCCCAAGCTCGTCGCGGCCGATGTCACGAATTTCAAGGTGACGTGGCCGCTCGATCTGCAATTGGCCCAATGGATTCTGATCAACCGGGAGCAGTAAATGAATATCAGGGTAGGGCAGGGCTACGACGTGCATGCGCTGGTGCCTGGACGCAAGCTGATCCTGGGCGGTGTTTCGATTCCACATTCGATGGGCTTGCTTGGACATTCCGATGCGGACGCGCTCTTGCACGCAATAACCGACGCCATTCTGGGCGCGGCAGGTCTGGGCGATATCGGGCGCATGTTTCCCGATACGGATGAACGATGGAAGGGCTCGGATAGTCGCGAACTGCTGCGCGGGGCGGTTGCCGCAGTGCAAGCCGCGGGCTGGCGTATCGGTAATGTTGATTGCACGGTGATCGCTCAGGCGCCGCGGGTTGCTCCGCATGTGGCTGCAATGCGAGAGAACATCGCTGCGGATCTCGGCATTGACGTAGCTCAGGTCAACGTTAAGGGTAAAACGAATGAGAAGCTGGGGTTCGCTGGCCGGGGAGAAGGAATAGCGGCGGAAGCCATCGCCTTATTATTCGGCTGAGAACCTCGCTTGCGGCCGAGAATTTGAGCGCTCCAGAATTCTTTTCAAAATATTTTCCAAAAAGTAGTTGACGGGAGATTGGGTGTGTATATAATTCGGCCCTCTTTGCTGCTGAACACGAAACAAGCAGCGCGCTCTT
>CAZAWN010000105.1:0-405 GCA_964488825.1 uncultured Methyloversatilis sp.
CCCGAACTGGTTGCGCTGATGCATAGCCTGGTCGGTCTGGCCGCCTGCCTGGTTGGTTTCGCCAGCTACATTGACACCTCGATCCAGCTGAGCGGCGCGGAGAAGACCATCCACGAACTGGAAATCTATATCGGCATCCTGATCGGCGCAGTGACCTTCTCCGGTTCGGTGATCGCCTTCGGCAAGCTCTCCGGCAAGATCGGCGGCGCGCCGATGCTGTTGCCGGGGCGACATTGGCTCAATCTCGCCGGATTGCTGGTGGTGATCTACTGCGGCGGCCTGTTCATCAGTTCGCACAGCATTCCCGATGGCATGGTTCCGCTGGCGGTGATGACCGTGATTGCCCTGTTATTCGGCATCCATATGGTGATGGCGATCGGCGGAGCAGACATGCCGGTGGTGGTT
>CAZAWN010000105.1:415-9997 GCA_964488825.1 uncultured Methyloversatilis sp.
CTCGATGCTCAACAGCTACTCGGGCTGGGCGGCCGCGGCAACGGGGTTCATGCTCTCCAACGACCTGCTGATCGTCACCGGCGCGCTGGTCGGTTCCTCGGGCGCGATCCTCTCCTACATCATGTGCAAGGCGATGAACCGCGGCTTCATCAGCGTGATTGCCGGCGGCTTCGGTACCGGTGGTGGCACGCCGGCGCCAAAGGGCGATGCGGCGCAGCCGGCGGGTGAAGTGGTTGCCGTCAGCGCGGCCGAAACCGCCGAACTGCTGCGCGAAGCGAAGAACGTTATCGTCATCCCCGGCTACGGCATGGCCGTGGCCCAGGCGCAACACACGGTGTTCGAGATCACTTCCCTGCTGCGCGCCAAGGACGTCAATGTGCGCTTCGCCATCCACCCGGTGGCGGGCCGCATGCCCGGCCACATGAATGTGCTGCTGGCCGAAGCCAAGGTCCCCTACGATATCGTGCTGGAGATGGATGAAATCAACGAGGACTTTCCGGAGACCGACGTGGCGATCGTCATCGGCGCCAACGACATCGTCAATCCGGCCGCCGAGGACGATCCCACCAGTCCCATCGCCGGCATGCCGGTGTTGCAGTGCTGGAAGGCGAAGACCTCGATTGTCATGAAGCGCTCCATGGCCTCCGGCTACGCAGGCGTCGATAACCCGCTCTTCTACAAGGAAAACAATCGCATGCTGTTCGGCGATGCGAAGAAGATGCTTGATGAGGTGCTGGTGTCCTTGAAGACCTGACGTCTGCACAGAAACTCGGCGCTGGCGGGATGAAATGCCCCGCATGGGGTACGGCACCGAGTTTCGCTTACTCCACCCGGATCTGGATTTTTTTCGGCTGGGCGTGGGCTGCTTTGGGGATGCTGAGCTTGAGTACGCCCTTGTCAAACTCGGCGGCCACCTTTTCGGTGTCGAGCTCCTTGGACAGCGTGAAGACGCGACGATAGCGCGGCAGGCTGACTTCGGCATGCGTCGACTCCATGCCTTCGGGAATGTCGAGGAACACCTCGCCTTCGAGCGTCAGCGTGTCGGTTTCGACGTGCAGATGAAGCCGATCTTTTGGAACACCGGGTAAATCGGCATAAAGGGTGATTCCATTGCTGTCCTCGATGACATCTACCGGCGGCAGCAGGACTGTTTCTTCACGCGGGGTTTCAGCGGATTTTTGCGTAGTTTCGCTCACGATCGCTCTCCTCACAGAATGCTGATGCGGCGCGGCTGGGCGGCGGCGCGGCGTGGAATGCCGATATGCAGGACGCCATCACGGTAGCGAGCGCTCACGTTCTCAGCGTCAATGTCGTCGGGCAGGTTGACGACGCGACGAAAGCGTCCGGCATAACGTTCGTCGATATGTACGGCCGACTTTTCGTTGCCGGCCGGATACTCGATGCGGCGTTCGCCCGCAATGGTCAGCACACCCTTTTCAAGCTGTAAGTCGATAGTGGCCGGATCGACCCCGGGCGCAAAGGCATACACCTCAATCGACGTTGCTGTGCTGCCGACATTGATCGCAGGAAAACTGCCCCGGCCGCTGCCACGAATGCTTGGGGATAGATCGTCGGTGTGCTGCATGGCCCGCTGCAGGCGGTCCAACTCCGCGAAGAAGTCGCGGGGAAACATGGTGCGATAGAGCATGGACAACTCCTTTCAGTTGCAGAGGTTGCCAGGGTTGGCATCCTTGCTGCCGATATGGGCGTGGCTTCGCGAAGTTCAAGCGCTTGATAACAGCCTGTCGAGTCCCCATGTGAATCTGGTCGATGAAAGGAAATGCCCAATGAAACAGCACCTTGATGAATTACTTACGTGGGTGCGCGCGCTGCAGGAGGCGGTCGAGGAGGCCTGCTATCAGGGTCTCGAATGATTGCGCGATCAGACTGCCGCGATGTTTCTCGTTGCGTCCAGCCAATGCAGAATGGCGGCGTAAAGCGTGTCAGGCCCGATGGGTTTCGCGAGGTGGGCATTCATGCCGGCATCGAGGCAGCGCTGGCAATCTTCGTCCAAAGCGTTCGCCGTCATCGCCAGAATCGGCGTGGCCTGATTCAGAGCGTCGGACCGGATTGCCCGCGTGGCATCGAGCCCGTTGAGGTTCGGCATCTGCATGTCCATCAGGATCAAGGCAAAGCGCTGACGGCGCGTGGCTTCGACCGCCTGGACGCCATCCACAGCGACGGTGACCTGTAACCCGACCTCTGCGAGCAGTTCCAGCGCTACCTCGCGATTGGTCGGCTCATCCTCGACCAGCAGGATGCCGGCGGCCGGATAGTCGCGGCGCAAGCGCTCTTCGCTGCCATTGATGGAACTCGGCGCTGATGCGACGGCATCGACAAGGCGTTTTTCCAGCCGGACGGTGAACCAGAAGGTGCTGCCCTGCCCGGGGACGCTGTCGACGCCGATTTCGCCTTCCATCATGGTGGCCAAGCGCTTGCTGATGGCGAGGCCCAAGCCGGTGCCCCCGTATTTGCGGGTCATCGAGTTGTCGGCCTGTTCGAAAGCGGAGAACAGCCGCGCTTGCGCTTCGGGAGAAATGCCAATGCCGGTATCGACGATCTCGAAGCGGACCAGAACAGTGCAGCCGCTATCCGCGGCAAGGCGTACCCGCACGGTGATGCTGCCACGCTCGGTGAACTTGACGGAATTGCCGGCGAGGTTGATTACTATCTGGCCGAGCCTGAGCGGGTCGCCGTTGAGCGGCAATACGGCAAGGTCGTCGGGAATGTCCAGGGTGAAACCAAGCCCCTTGTCGATCGCCTTGTGGCCGACGATTGCTGCAAGGTTGTCGAGGACATCGCGGAGCTGTAGTGGTCCGGTTTCAAGCACCATGCGGTCCGCCTCGATTTTGGACAGGTCAAGGATGTCGTTCAGCACGGTGAGCAGATGATCGGCCGCTCCCTTCGCCTTGTTGATCTTTTCCAGTACGGCAGGATCGGTGGTACGACGACGTATCAAGGCCAGCATGCCCATGATGCCATGCAGCGGTGTGCGTAGTTCATGGCTCATGTTGGCGAGGAAGGCGCTCTTGGCTCGATTGGCGGCTTCAGCGGCTACCTTGGCCTCGGTGAGTTCCACCGTGCGCTCCAGCACGCGTTCTTCGAGGTGCTCCTGCTGTTGCTTGAGCGCCTCTTCGTTGCATTTGACTGACTCGATCAGTCGGTTGAAGCTGTCGATCAGCTGGCCGACCTCATCGTTATGCGCCACCGGCAAGGTTTGTAGCCGTGCGCCGACAGGCTGCGCCATGCCGGACATGGCTTGCGTTGCCGCCAGCATGGGAGCGAACTGGTGACGCAACAGGCGGCGGACGAATACCCACGCCACCATTCCGACCAGTAGGCTGAGCAGCGCGGCAGCACCGACGACATGTTGTTGGGTCGCATGGATGGGCGCGAGCGCTTCGCCTGTCGGCAGTACGCCGACCAGAAACCAGCCGGCAGCCGGGATTTGCCTGGCCGCGGCAAGCTCCTCGATGCCACGCGAATTGACGGCAATACCGTAACCCTCGTAGCCGGCGACGAAACGGTCGTGATTCCGGTTGACGCCGGGCGGCGGCATCGGCGCCATGATGCGTGATTTATCGGTACCGGTAACGATCAGGCCATGCTGGGGAGCAATGATCAGGTAGCCGCCCGTCTGGCCGAGGCGGCTACCGGTTACGCTGTCGAGAAAGTTGGCGTTTCCCAGATCGACAATGCCGACGACGGCTCCGACGACTTGCCCGGAAGCATCGCGAATGGGCGCCGCCATGGGAATGACGGCAGCGCCGGTGCTGCGACTGACCACCGGCTTGCCGATCGTCGTGCGTCCCTCCTTGAGAGCGGCAATCATGTAATCGCGATCAGCGACATTCGCACGAACTGTTTCAGTAGGTATCTGGGCGAGCGCATCGGCATTCGTATCGCGAATTCGGAGGCCGCCATTGAACAGGGCGATCAGGTTTGTCCTGATGGCAATGTACTGCTGCAACTCGGCGGGCTTGCCCAACAGCGCGACGGGAATTTCACCAGCGACGCGATCCAGCGCTTCCAGGCGAGCCTTGAGTTCGCTATCGATCTGTTTAGCGACCGTGGATACCGCCGAGAACTGTTGTGTGCCGAGCAGACCCAGCATGTCTCGCTGTAGTCGTTGCGTGGCGTAAAAAGCGACAGACCAGACGCCGAGCAGGAAAGCGGCCAGCGTCAGCAGAGTGATGCGGCTTTTCAGCGAGAGCGAGTAAAGCCTGCCGAGCGACACGAGTTAATCCCTGATATGAAAAGGCGGAGGAAACAAGGTGCAAAAGCCTACTCCAATACGCCAAGCCAGACAAACAGTGCGAAAAGGACACCCGATTGAAAACTCGGCGCTGGCGTGACGGCATACCGCGCGACACAAGTGGGCCTGCTGCTTCCGCTCCAATCGATTTCGCCGCATAATCGGGGCGATGAAAATACTGTTGGTAGAAGATACCCGCGCAATTGCCGCCGTGATGGCCATGCGGCTTGCCGCGTTCGGTCATGAGGTCGAGATTGCCGAAAACGGCAAGATCGCCGTCGACAAGTTTCCACAGACGCAGCCCGATCTGATTCTGATGGATATCGAAATGCCGGTGATGAGCGGCTTTGAGGCGACCACCTGCATCCGGGCCATCGAGGCGACGCAGCAGTGGGCGTGGACGCCGATCCTGTTCCTCACGGCATCGGATACCGTCGAAAACCTGGTCACGGCCATTGAAGCGGGCGGCGACGATTTCATTTCGAAGACTGTCCCCGAGGTAGTGTTGCAGGCCAAGATGAAGGCGATGGCGCGAATTGCCGGCCTGCGCCAGCGCTTGTCCGTCGCCAATCGCAAGCTCGAGGAACTCGCCTGTCACGATGGTCTCACCGGGCTTTACAACCGACGCGCCATGGATCAACGCCTCGATCTGGCCTGGGTCGAAGCAAGTCGTAGCGGGCAAGCCTTCGGGTTGTTGATGCTTGATGTCGATAACTTCAAAAAGTACAACGACCACTATGGTCACCAGGCCGGCGATGACTGCCTGCGAACCATCGCGCGCGCGCTGGAAAATGCGGTTATGGGTTGCCGCACTGCGGGGGCGTTTGTCGCCCGTTATGGTGGCGAGGAGTTTGCCGTCGTCTTGCCGACGGTGACGGTGACAGAGTTGGCCGAGAGTGCTGAACGTGTGCTGGAACAGATAAGGCAGTGTGGCATTCCACACGAGAAAAATGCTGACTGGGGTATCGCTACCATTTCGGTGGGTGGAATCTGGCTGGACAAATGCGTTGGGATGGTTGGGGCGATGTTCCGGGCTGCGGATGCCTATCTCTACCAAGCCAAACAGAAAGGCCGCAACCGGGCCGAAATCGGTCCGCTGACCTGATCTCATTCATAGGAAATCGTGATGGCTGAGCAGAATGGATTCCTCCTGGCCGCCGACGCCACGCGCGCGGCCCTGCGCGCCGGCTTGCGCGACCGTGTCGAACAGTTCCAGATCTGGTTGCTGGAAGGCCAATTGAAATCCGTGATTGCCGTGGTCGAGCGTCTGCCCAAGGCGCTGGCAGACCTGCTTCCCATCGTCGCCAATCCCGAGGCAAACCTGAATGTCCGCTTCGGCGCGAGTGCCGTTTTGGAGCGCTATGCCGGTACCCCCGTCTTGCAGGCGCTGGTTCCCGCCCTCGGCATGCTGGCCAGCCATGGCGACGCGCGGGTGCGCGCCGATGCCTGCCACCTGCTGGGCCTGAGCGGGGCATCCGCAGCGATCAAATACCTGGCCGCCCGGCGTGACGACCCCGATGCTGAAGTGCGCGAAATCGTCGCGGAGAGTCTGGAAGAACTACACACCAAGGAGGAGTAAACCATGTCTCAACTGGACGATCTCAAGAGCCGTTTCGCCAGCGCCGACTTCCTGAGCTTTACCGAGAAAGCACCCGGTTTTGTCGCAGTCGATGTCAAGACGACATTTTCGACTGCCAGCATTGCCTTGCAAGGTGCGCATGTGATGACTTGGCAGCCCAAGGGCCAGAAGCCGGTGATCTGGCTGTCGAAGGCGGCGAAGTTTGCAGCAGGCAAATCGATCCGCGGCGGCGTGCCGCTCTGCTGGCCGTGGTTCGGTCCGCATGCTGCCGAAGCGGCTTATCCCGGCCACGGTTTCGCCCGCACGATTCCCTGGACGCTGCTGGAGGCGCGCAAGCTGCCCGATGGCCGCGTGCGTCTGGAATTCGAGCCTGAAATGAACGAGGCGGCGCGCAGCCAGTGGCCGCACGCTTCGACCGTGAAATACAGTGTTACCGTCGGCCAGGAACTGGTGCTCGGGCTGGCGACGAAAAATACCGGCACCACGCCCTTTATCCTGGGGCAGGCGCTGCACACCTATTTCGAGATCGGCGACATCGAGCAGATCGGCATTGCCGGCCTTGACGGCTGTACTTTTATCGACAAGGTGGCGGGCGGCAAACGCAGGAAGCAGAAGGGGCAGGTGTATTTCGCCGGCGAAACCGACCGCGTCTATCTTGGAACGAATGGTTGCTGCGGCATCGTCGACCCGGCGATGAAGCGCACGCTACTGATTACCAGCACCGGCAGTCGCTCCACGGTAGTCTGGAATCCCGGCCATGAAAAGGCGGCGAAGATGGGCGACTTTGGCAAAACCGGCGGCAAACCCGGCGAAGAACGCATGGTCTGTGTCGAAACCGCCAACGCGGCCGACGACGTGATGACCCTGGCGCCAGGCGAAACCCACCGCATGACCGCCCAATACCGTGTCATTAAGCATGGCTGACGCACATGAGTGAAGATGCGCGCCTGATCCACGGCTTCCATGCCGTCACCGCCAAGCTGCGCCACGATCCCGAAGGGGTACGTGAAATCTGTCTCGCGGCGGGACGGCAGGATGGCCGCATGCGCGACCTGATCCAACTGGCCGAATCGCGCGGCGTGCGTCTGACCAGTCTTGATGCCGCGAGACTCGACGGCATGGTTGGCGGCGGCCGGCATCAGGGTGTGGTGGCGAAGGTTTCCGCGCAACAGCGCTTTCTCTCTCTCGACGATGTGCTCGACGGCTTGAGCGAACCCGCACTGCTGCTGGTGCTGGATGGCGTCACCGATCCGCACAATCTCGGCGCCTGCTTGCGCGTCGCCGATGCCGCCGGGGCGCATGCGGTGATTGCGCCCAAGGATCGCGCCTGCGGCCTCAACGCCACGGCGATGAAGGTAGCGAGCGGCGCGGCGGATACTGTGCCCTATATTGTCGTCACCAACCTCGCGCGCAGCCTGCGCGAAATCAAGGAGCGAGGCATCTGGACCCTCGGCGCGGCCGGTGAGGCCAGCAAGGATCTCTATGCCGTCGAGCAGAAAAGTGCGACGGCCTGGGTTTTGGGAGCGGAGGGTGAAGGCTTGCGCCGCCTGACGCGTGATACCTGCGACGAATTGGCAAAGATCCCGATGTATGGCGCTGTCGAGAGTCTCAACGTCTCGGTGGCTTCCGGAATCTGTCTGTTCGAAGCCCGCCGTCAGCGGGCAGCTCGAAAGTAAGGGCTTACCAGAGCTTCCACCACGGCTCGATCCGGTTCAGGCCACGCTTGTAATAGTCGCTGTTGGGGAAATTCTTCTTCATGACCCGTTCGGCGTCATCGCGCAGATCGTTCATGCCGAGTGCGTCATAGCCCTTGACCATGATGAACAGGGCTTCCTCATTGGCCGGGGCATCCGGGTAAGTCTTGATCGACACCTGGGCACGGTTGACCGCGGCGACGTACGCACCGCGTTTCATGTAGTAGCGCGCCACATGCACTTCGAGCGAAGCGAGTGCGTTGACCAGATAGGCCATGCGCAGGGCGGAATCCTTGGCATACTTGCTGTCAGGAAAACGGTCGATCAGCGCCTTGAAGGCTTCGAAGGACTCTTGAGCGGCCTTGGGATCGCGTTCGCTCAAATCCTGCATGCTGATGTGGCCGATCAGCCCCATGTCCTCGTTGAAGTTAACCAGCCCCTTCAGGTAGTACATGTAATCCACGTTCGGATGATTCGGGTGGAGTCGGATGAAGCGGTCACAGGCGGCGATGGCGAGCACCTTGTCGCCCTGCTTGTAGTGGGCGTAGGCGGTTTCGATCTGGGCTTGCTGGGCGAATCGGCCGTAGGGATAGCGCGCTTCCAGTTTTTCGAAATACTTGACGGCCTTGTCGTAGGTGCCGTCGGACATCGCGGTCTTGGCCTCGGCATACAGTTTGTTGGCCGACCAGCCGCGCGTTTCGTCAACCTGCTCGGGCAGCAGGCCGCAACCGGCGAAGAAGAGGGGGAGGAGAACAACCAGAAGGGCAGCTAAACTACGCATGATGAGTGCAACCGAAGTGAAGTCGGGTGATTATAGCGACAGCGCCGTCGCCCCTGTAACCATTCCTTCCGAATGCGCCGGCTTGCGCCTGGATGCCGTGCTGGCGCAATTGTTCCCCGATCATTCGCGCAGCCGCTTGCAGGGCTGGCTGAAGGCGGGGCTGGTCCGGCTCGATGATGCCGTTGCCGATCCAAAACGCAAGGTGCGCGGCGGCGAGTCGGTCGTCTGTGCCGTCCCGCCAGCGCCGACTCTTGCTGAAGCGCCCGAGGACATTCCTTTCCCGATTGTTTACGAGGATGCAGTCATCCTGGTCATCAATAAGCCTGCCGGGTTGGTCGTGCACCCCGGCAACGGCAATGCCGCGGGAACGTTGATGAATGCCTTGCTGCATCATGCTCCGGAGTTGTCCCAGGTGCCGCGCGCCGGCATCGTGCATCGGCTCGACAAGGACACCTCCGGCCTGATGGCGGTGGCGAAAACCCTTGCCGCACAGACCGACCTGGTGCGTCAGTTGCAGGCGCGCACCGTCAAGCGTCAGTACCTCGCCCTGGTGCATGGCCGGCTGGCCGGGGGCGGCACGGTGGATGCTCCGCTGGGACGCCACCCCGTCCAGCGCACCAAGATGGCAATCGTCAGGCAGGGCGGCAAAGCTGCGCGCACTCATTACACCCCGGTCGAACAGTTCGCCGCCTGCACACTGGTCGAATGCCGCCTGGAAACCGGGCGTACCCACCAGATTCGCGTACATATGGCCAGCCTCAAGCATCCACTCGTCGGCGATCCGGTCTATGGGAAGAGCGCATGCGGTTCCCCTGTGCTTGATGCGTTTCCGCGTCAGGCGTTGCATGCGTTCCGCCTGGCGCTGGTGCATCCCGAAACGCAGCAGGAGATGCATTGGGAGGCCACGCTGCCGGCCGATTTTGTCCAGTTGCTGGAGCGCGTGCATGCTGTCTGACTGGATCGCGCCTGACTGGCCGGCGCCCGCCCGTGTGCGCGCGCTGAGCACCACGCGCCTGGGGGGTGTGAGCCTGGCGCCCTACGCCCGTCTGAATCTGGGGGACCATGTCGGCGATGCGCCGGCTGCGGTTGCCGATAATCGCGCACGCCTGCGCGCACATCTGC
This sequence comes from uncultured Methyloversatilis sp., assembly GCA_964488825.1. GTDB lineage: Bacteria > Pseudomonadota > Gammaproteobacteria > Burkholderiales > Rhodocyclaceae > Sulfuricystis. The sequence continues at coordinate 9,847 of CAZAWN010000105.1, forward strand.
CCGCCGAGCCGCTCTGGATGCGGCAAGTGCATGGCCGGGTCTGCATCGATGCGGCGCGGGAAAGGCCTGGCGTCGAGGCCGATGCCGCTTTTTCGCGTACTTCCGGCGTCGTCTGCGCCGTATTGACGGCCGACTGCCTGCCGGTTCTTCT
>CAZAWN010000106.1:0-8887 GCA_964488825.1 uncultured Methyloversatilis sp.
ACCAAAAGTGGCGAGCACGACTTCATCGAGCGCGGCGGCGACTTCGCTGTCGTCGATCATGCGCTCTACCTGTATGTTGAGTGCACCAAGAAAGAGTGTCCGCACCGCACCGCAAAGGCTGTGTGAAGACCCAAAGGCCTAAAACCAAACCTGCGGATAACGCCGCGACTGCGGCAGATTGTTGATGATCAACGCAACGGCGAGAAGAATCAGCGGGCCGAGCGCGGCGGGGATCAGCACGAACCAGAAACCCATGCGTACGATTTCTGCCGAGCCAAGCGTCGCGATCAGCGCCGTGGCGCCACCGGGTGGATGCAGGGTACGCGTCAGATGCATCAGTGCAATCGCGGTCGCGACGGCCAATGCCTGCGCAAGCCAGGGGGTGTCGTGCAAGAAATACCAGCACAGCACACCGACCAATGCCGAAAGTATATGGCCGCCCACAAGATTGCGCGGCTGTGCGAGCGGGCTGCGCGGCGCGCCATAGAGCAGCACCGCCGAAGCGCCGAAGGAGCCGATCATCAGCGTTAGATCAACCCCGGTGAAGAAGTGTTGTCCGACGCCTGCCACGGCGGCGATGCCGATGAAAGCCCCAAGCCAGGACCAGAAGATTTCCTCGTTGCAAACGCGTGGCGGACGGCCGACAGTTGTGCCGCCCCATTTACGCCAGTAGTTACGCCAAGCTTCGATCATCGTCCATCGACCCGCGGCGCGAGCAGGAAGGGCAGGTAGCGCCAGAGCAGAATGGCGAAGCCGATCAGCCAGCACGTGGCCGAGAGGTGCAGGAGCATGAAGTAGCCTGCCGGATAGAACTGCGGAACGATGACGCGTACTAGAAAACCGGTGATCATGATCCATAGCACCGCCTTGTCGGCGGTCTCGAAAATCACGTTTCGCCCGGTATGTCCTTTCGAGATGCGCACGATCATGGCCGGCAGGATCGTGCCCATCACGCCCAGCGTGAATAGATGCACCCCGACGCTTCCGGTCCATGGCAGATCGGCAAAGCGGCCAATGCCTGACACCAGTAGTTGTGCGACGATGGCCAGGTAGCCGAAGTACATGATGCCGATGTCGAGCCGCGTGAAAGCCTGGCGCGGATGCCAGTAGCAGAAACGTTCTATCAGCAGCAGGGCCAGCACCAGTTCGCCCAGTCCGCCGAGCGGCGCGGGCAACCACTCGACGAACGCCAGAGTAATCGCCAGCCATTTGATCGGCATGTCGAGCGCCGGATCGCGGCGGATTTCGAGTTGAAAGGCGTGGCGCATGAACTGCACCTGCGTGCGTTCCAGCATGATCAGGAAGGCGAAGCGAAACAGCGCAAGACTCATCGCCAGGCCGGCGGCGTAGGTGGCGTCGTGGAGCATCATGCCTTTCGCGAGTACGAACAGGGGCAAGGCGATCCAGAAGAAGAAATTGTCGCTACCGGTTTCGCGCAGGTTCTGTTGCAGCAGGGTGTGCATCAGCAGAACAACCAGGGCCAGCTGGAACAGCAATGCAGCCGGCCAGAACAGCGCGGGTGGCCAGCTTGCGCCGTAGCTCAGTGCGATACGGTCGAGTAGCCAGGCAGCGGCGAGAAAGAGCAGTGTGCTGCCCTGCCAGCCGCGCACGCCGACCCAGTTTTTCGTTGCCGTGAGCAGGAAGCCGCCGAGCGCTGCCATGCCGAAGCCGTAGAACATCTCGTGCGCATGCCAGCTCAGCGGCGGTAACGCGAAAGTCGGCGCTGGCGGGACGGCACCGGTGATAATCAGCGCCCACCACAGTGGCAGGGCGAGGCCGGCGAGGCAGGCGAGTGGGAACAGGGTGCGGAAGCCGACGGAGAGGACCGGATGGCGGAACAGATCGGACATGGGTATCACGGGCGGTTGTATCCGTGGGCTTGAGTGATTTGAGTGGCCGGAGGGATGGTTGTCACGATGGGGTTCCCCTGTCATCGCATGCCTGCCAGCGCGCCAGCCAGTCTTCCGCCGGCGCGGGTTTGCCGAACAGGTAGCCCTGGAAAATCACCGTGCCATGCCGGCTGAGAAAGGCGAACTGTTCTTCGGTTTCGACGCCTTCAGCGACCACCTGCAGATGCAGGTGACGTGCCACGGAGAGAATGGTTTCCACTAGTGCGCCGTCGTTGGGGTCGCGCGGCGCGTCCTGCACGAAACTCTTGTCTATCTTCAGCTCGTGGATGGGCATTCGTTTCAGGTAAGAGAGCGAAGAATAGCCGGTGCCGAAATCGTCGATGGAAAAGCGGATGCCAAGTGCGGCCAGTTCGCTCATCTTCGCCACGACATTATCGATACCTTCGATGACCAGACCTTCTGTCACTTCCAGCGTCAGCTGGGTTGGATCGGCGCCTGTGGCGGCAAGCAGATCCTTGACCCAGGGGACAAAACCACGCTGGCGGAATTGTCGCGGCGAAATGTTGATCGACAGCTTCAAGGGCTTGCCTGCCATGGTCTCACGCGCCAGCAGGCGACAGCTTTCGGAAAGCACCCAGGCGCCCAGGTCGACGATCAGGTCGGACTCTTCGGCGACGGCGATGAACATACCGGGCGGCATCAGGCCCTGCTCGGGATGCTGCCAGCGTACCAGCACCTCGGCGCCAACCCGTAGGCCCGCCGCATCGACCTGAGGCTGCAAGTAAAGGCGTAACTCGCCGGCCGGAATCGCCTGGCGCAGTTCACGCTCGATACGGTAGCGCTGCTGGGCAGCGAGGCCCATGTCGCCTTCGAAAAACGCCGTCTGGTTGCCGCCGGCCGCTTTGGCGCGATGCAGCGCGGTATCGGCGCGGCGCAGCACGTCCTGGACGCTGTCGCCAATGTTGTCTGGAATCAGCGTCACGCCCAGACTGGCGGTCAACACCGTTTCTTCGTCGCCAAAGCGGTAGGGCCTCAGCATGTCGGCATGAATCTTTCCGACGATCGCCAGTACGCGCCGGCTGGCTTGCTCGCGCTGCACGCCGAGGTCCTGCAGCAGGATGGCGAACTCGTCGGCGGCTACGCGCGCAAGGGTGTCGCCTTCGCGCAGCAGACCGGCCAGGCGCCCACCGACCGCGATCAGCAACAGATCGCCTTGTTCGTGTCCATGGACATCGTTGAGATTCTTGAAGCGATCCAGGTTGAACACGATCAGCGCACCGCTACGTTGTTGACGCTGTGCCACCGCCAACGCCAGTGCCAGGCGATCCATCAGCAGGCTACGGTTGGGCAGGTTGGTCAGCGGATCGTAATAGGCGAGCCGCTGAATTTCCGCTTCGGCAGTCTGGCGCGCCGCAATATCGTTCTGGATCGCTTCCGCCATGCGGTTGAACGAGCGCGCCACGGCGCAGATTTCGTCTTGCTCCGTGGGTTTGAGGCGCGTCGCATAGTCGCCGGAAGCGATCCGCTCGGCTCCTGCCTGCAAACGCACCAGACGGCGCGTCACCAGTCGGTCGATCAGCAGGCCGATCACGACGAAGAGGAGCGCATAGCCGATCAGGCTTTTCGCTGCTTGAGCGCCCCATACGGCACGAAAACGCGCATCGAATTTGGCCGTGGGAATCTTGACGCTGACCACGCCGCGTAAATCGCCTTCGCGATAGCCGTAGGCCTCGGCATAGCTATCGCGAATCGAGGGCGGAGCGTTCTCCCGGGCGCCGTGGCATTTGAGGCAGAATCCCTCAACCCAGATCGGCGCCGTATACAGCAGGTAGCCATTGTCGCGGGCATCGACAATGCTGTCGAGCCGTTCGACGGCGCGCGGATTCTCCCGAAACCATTCCAGTGCGGCCATTTCGTCGCGATCAGCCCGATTGGCGGGATTGCGCGGCTGGTCGGAAACGTTATTGAACAGCACACCGCTATCGTTCCAATTGGCGAAATCCTTGGCGATTCGGGAGAAGGAGTGAGCCGGCAGGAAACCGATGGTTTTGTCGTTGACCGGCAGGCCGCTGGCGACAAACTGCTGCTGATAGATACGGCGCGTGGCCATCATGAAGCCATACACCATGCGTGCATCCGCCTCGGTTTCCGCACGCATCTCACTCCGGATGCGTTGATATCCGATGCCCAGATCGACCAGCAGGATGATGGCAACCGCCGCCCCGAGCAGCAGCCATATCTTCTGTTTCAGACGCATGAGGAAACTCGGCGCTGGCGGGACGGCAGGCGGCAGTCGCCGATTTGCTTCAGTCGATCAGATCTTGTCGAAGGCCGGATAAAGTTCGCTCTCTTCGCGCTGAATGCGTCCGCCCAGCGCCTTGACGATACCGCCAATATCCGCGGCGAAGCCGGCCGGGTTGCCCTGAATTGCGGCGGGAGTGGCGTACTTGTTGAGGAAGCCGACAAACGCATCCTTGATGCCGCCCATTTCCTTCTGGAATTTCTCGGCCGTCGGCTTGGTCGCGGCATTCGCCAGCATGGCCTTGTAGAGCACGGTGTCTTCCATCTGCAGGTGCATGGTCACCTTGCCGCCCAGCAGGGTCAGCAGGTTGCGGATATCGGCCGCCTTGGTGGCGGCTTGGGGTACGAGCGGCTGAAGCTTGCTGACGATGTCGAGCAACTCTTTGTGTTGGCTGCGAAAAGCATCGGATTTGGCCATCTTGATCTCTCCTTGTTGTTGGGGTGAATTGAAGGGTCTACCGGGACTGTCCCGATTTTTTCAACTCTTCGACGGTGCTCACCATCGAGTCGAGTAGCTGGAAAATCTGCTGGGCTTGCATTTCTGTCGCCGTGGCGGCATTGGATACTTCGGTCGTGGCATTACGCAGCATGTCCGCAACGCAACTTTGCTCTTCGAGACTCATGCTGATCTGTTCGATCTGGCTGGAAATGCTGGCGACCTTGTCGTTGATGGCGGCGGTATCGCCGTTGGCCAGTTCGAGTTTCTCGTGTGCCGTTGTGATTTGCATCCCTGCGGTTGCCATCACCTCGGCGGTGGCTTTTACATCGGCGTGAATGGCGGCAATCTGGGTGCTGATGTCGTTGGTGGCGCTCACCGTGTTATTGGCCAATTTGCGGACTTCGTCGGCGACTACGGCGAAACCGCGGCCATGCTCGCCGGCGCGCGCTGCTTCGATGGCGGCATTCAAGGCGAGCAGGTTGGTTTGATCGGCCACCCCCTTGATGACGCCGACGATGGAACTCACGCCATCGGCACTCCGGCGCATCCGCTCGACCATCTCGGCGAGATGGCTGGTCGCCTCGTGCGCCTGACGAATCGACATCGCCGCATCGTTGGTGACTGTCATGACTTCGTTCATCCTGGCGCTTGCCTCGCCCACCGAACTCAGGGCAACCGCCGCCGAAGAACTTGTTTCGCTGATGGTGGTCGTCATGGTGTCCATCGACGCAGCGGCCATTTGCGCCTGCCCGGTTTGCGATTGCGCATTGCTCGACATCGACTGAGCCGCGCAGCGAATTTCCTCGCCCGCCTGCGCCAACTTGCCCACGGCGGCACCCACCCCGCCGACGGAGTTGCCGACAGCGTCGCTCAACGCTTCGAGTCGGGCAATCAGTGTCGGCAGGGTCGCCCCCGCCTCAAGCCGCATGGGCTGGCCGGTGATGCGTTCGGACATGGCGGACAGCACGTCTTGCAAGGCATTCAGCGGTGCCAGCAATTGACGGTTGATCAACAAGACCAGCAGCGCCGCTCCGCCAAGGGCGAGCAAGGCCACGATGGCTGCGCCGACAGGGTTGTTGCTGCCGATCAGCAGACCAGCAAGCAGTGATATCACAACAGCGTAGCCCCAGACGGCTACTACTACAGTTTTATTCATGAGCTCTCCTCGTCCCGCGTCAAGTTACGACGGGGTTACCGCTGTGTAATTGATTCTGGTCAAGTCAGTCGTGAAATAGCGTTTGGGCAGATACAGTGTCATCCGGTTTCGTCTGGTGGCAGCAGCGCCTGCGGTTGGCTCATCCCGTAGAGCACCGCAGCCGCGCTGACGAAGAAGAAAGTAGTGGCGAACAGGCTGGCCGTATAGACGTGGGCGACGCCGTGGCTCATCCAGAACCAGAGCGCCAGGCCGAGCGCGAAGAAGCCGCAGGTCAGGCTGCCGCCGGCGCAGACGAGGGCGATTTTCTTGCCGATGGAGCGCGCTTTCGTTGGAGGGGAAGGGGGTGTCATGGGTAGGCTCATTGGTTTCCTGTCAGTTGGGCGTAAAGCAGGGGCAGTCGGTCGGGCAGGTCTTCCGGCTTGCGCACCACGGTATAACCGGCCGGGCCGAACAGGTGCGGCAGGTAACTCGCACCCGCCCGGTCGATGGTGACGCAGAAGGGTCTGATGCCCGCCTCGCGCGCCTCGATCAGCGCCCGGCGCGTGTCCTCGATGCCGTAGCGGCCTTCGTAGAGGTCGATGTCGTGCGGCTTGCCATCGGAGAGGATCAGCATCAGGCGGCGGTTGGCCGGCTGCTTTTCCAGCAACTGCGTGGCACGCCGCACCGCCGCGCCCATGCGCGTGTAGTAGCCGGGCTTGAGCGCGGCGATGCGCCCGCGCGCGATAGCATCGAGCGGGCGGTCGAAGTGTTTGATCTCGTGAAAGCGCACATTGCCCCGCTTCAGCGACGAGAAGCCGTAGTAGGCGAAGGCGTCGCCCGTCGCCGCCAGCGCCTCGCCGAACAGCATCAGGCTGTCGCGAATCACGTCGATGACCTTCTGTGTGTCGTTGGCATGCGCGTCGGTGGAGAGGGACAGATCGGCGAGTACTAGGCAGGCGAGATCGCGCTCGGTCGGCCGGTGGTTGAGATAGGCGCCCGCCCCGCTGAAATGCCAGCCGGCCAGCCGGTCGGCGACGATGCGCACGCAGGCGTCGATGTCGAGTTCGCTGCCGTCGGGCTGCGCCTTCTGCCAGCGCCGCACCGGCGCCAGCGCGGCGAACTGGTTCCGGAGTTGGCGCGCGTGGCGGCGCAGCCGCTCGGGAAGTGGCTGGGGAGCGGCGCTGCGTGCCACCATCGTCTGCAAGCGACAGAAGTCCGCTTTCATGAGACGGCACTTCCAGTCCCACTCCGGCAAAGGAATGCCGGAGCCGAGTGGCAGGTCGTCGGCAGCGGCGGAAGGCAGGTCGAGGTCGAAGCGCACCTTGGAAGCCACGCGCAACTTGTCCTGGTCGTCTTGCGCGAGGGTGAGTTTGTCGAGCGATTCGGCGGCGCGGCCGGCATCGGGGTTCGGGTCCTCGTCGAGGGCACGATTTACCTTCAGGTACTCCGCCCAGGAAAGGACGCTCTCGGCGCGGAACAGCAGGATCATCGGCGACTCGTTCTCGGGCATTTCGGTGCGCTCGGCCTGATAGCGCTTGTTTTCGGCGGCTTGTTCAGATCCGCCGGCTTCATGGTTCGCAGGATCGCGGCGGCGGGTTGCGGAAGCGTGCTCCGGCGCGGGGTAAAGCCACAGCGGCACCGGCTGCGGCGGTTTGGCCTTCGTGCGGGTTAGCGGGGGCAGTGCGGCGACGCTGCCCGGGTCGCATAGCGCCTGGCGGATAGCGCGTTCCTGGGCCGCCTCGTCGGCAGGCATGGTTTCGGGTGCGATGCGCTCGGCGAGCAGCGCATCGACCAATCGCCGGTAGCGCGATTCAAGGCCGGGATAGCGCTGCAGTGTCGCCCAGGCGGCGAACTGGTTGCGCACGATCCACTCGTGGGCGTATTTGTCGAGCGCCGGCCCGGCGCTCGCGGCCAGCGCGGCAAGCCAGACATAGAGGTCGCGATTCAAACTCGGCGCTGGCAGGACGGCAAGGCGCGGCGGCAGGCGCAGGGTTTCGCGATCCAGCGCGGCATGGGCGCTGCGTTCGTTCGCACCGGCGACGCGCTGGAGAAAGCGCCGTCGCGCACCATGCGTCGTATCGGCCGCCGCCGTGACGCGCAGTCCGGCATCGCCACCCAGCGCACGGAAAATCACGCCGAGCGTCTTCTCGATGTCCTTCAGTTCGACGGCGGCGTGCGGATAGTCGCGCCGCGCGGTCTGCGTGATCCAGCGATCCCAGAGGCCGCCGATCCATTCTTCCATGGGGTTGTCCGCTCACTGTTGTTTGTGACGCGTAGAGTACGAAGACTGAAGGGGATGCGCCTTGATGCGGCGCAAGTTGTGTGTTCGAGCGGATAGTCGGCGAACAGGATAATGCGCAGCGAACGCGACGTGAGGACATTCCCTTGGCTACGCGTCGTTATCGACAACTGGAGGACTGATGCACATTCACTGGACCATACCCGACAAGGCACTGACCCCCGCCATGCGCGAATTGAAGCGCCTGCTCAACGGCAAACCGATTCCACGGATGCTGACACCGTCCGAAATCGAATTGCTGCGGCAGAGCAAGCAGGAAATCGCCCGCAAGGTGGCTGAGAGCAAGTGAGCAGGTCGGGTCAAAGCTACACATCCCGCCCCCCCACCGCTTTTGCCTCGAGCCCGAATACATTCAGTGCCCGTCCTCAACAGTCGGCGCTGGCGTGACGGCACATTTCAGGGGCGATCATGGTATTCACTAGGCGTATCCTCACGCTCTCATGACCAGTACGATTTTCGATAGTCTCGACTACTACGAGCAACATGCCGATGCATTTTTCGCTGCAACGGCAGCCGTCGACATGAGTGAATTGCATGGACGGTTTCTGGCGAATTTACCCGCTGGCGGCCATATCCTCGATGCCGGCTGTGGATCGGGGCGGGATGCCAAGGCGTTTGTTGCCCTTGGCTACCGCGTTACCGCCTTCGACGCTTCGCCCGCATTGGCGAAACTGGCGAGCGATCATCTCGATCATCCGGTACAGGTTCGTAGCTTTCAGGCAGTGGATGAAGTCGCCTGTTACGACGGTATCTGGGCCTGCGCCAGTCTTTTGCATGTGCCGGCAATCGACCTCCCTGAAGTCATCCGGCGGCTATGGACGGCGTTGAAACCGGGCGGTTGCTTCTATTTCAGTTTCAAACAC
>CAZAWN010000106.1:8897-9940 GCA_964488825.1 uncultured Methyloversatilis sp.
CCAGGGGGAGCGGCAACATAACGGCCGTCAGTTCACCGATGCCGATGAAGTGACGGTTGCTGAATGGCTGGCCGGATTGACCGATGTTGCGCTGCACGATATTTGGCTGACACAGGATCAGCGTCCGGAACGGGATGAAACCTGGCTGAATGTTTTGCTGCTGAAGTCGCCCTTGCCCGTCGAGAAATTGGTGACCGGTGGCGACAACCCGTTTCTCCCGCATCTGTGTGCCGCGATTCGGCAGGCCGACGAAATCGACATCGCCGTTGCCTTCACCAAGGTCACCGGCCTGCGCCTGCTGTTGCCCGATCTGCATGATGCTTTGGAGGCCGGCAATTACCGGCCGCCGCGCATCCGTTTTCTGACCAGCGACTATCTCGATGTCACCGATCCCGAGGCGCTGCGCTTGTTGATGCTGCTGCAGGAACAAGGCGCGCAGGTAAGGATATTCGAGGCCGAACGAGGCAGTTTTCATCTCAAGGCCTACCTCTTCGCACGCTTCGGAGAGAATGGTTGCCTGACCGGATCGGCGTTCATCGGTTCAAGCAACATCAGTCGCCAGGCGCTGCAAGATGGGCTGGAGTGGAATTACCGCGTCATTTATCCCGGCGATTCCGGCTTCATCGAGGCCCGCAACCGCTTCGATGAACTGTTCCGTCATCCCCGCACAAAGTCGCTCAGCGATGCCTGGATTGACCGTTATGCGGCACGCCGGGTCGCGCCGGTTCTCGCCATCGCGCCCGGCAGCAGCGAGAAAGAACCGCCACCTGCCCCGACACCGGTACAAATAGAGGCGCTGGCAGCGTTGGAAGCGACGCGCCGCAATGGTTACCAGCGCGGGTTGGTCGTGCTTGCCACCGGTTTGGGGAAAACCTGGCTGGCGGCATTCGATAGCGAACAGACCGACACGTGCAGGACCTTGTTCATCGCTCACCGCGAGGAAATCCTTAATCAGGCCGCCGAAACCTTTTTGCGCATTCGTCCGACGGCGCGCGTCGGCTTTTTCATGGGGCCAGTTCGGGATATCGAGGTCGATATCCTCT
>CAZAWN010000107.1:0-2379 GCA_964488825.1 uncultured Methyloversatilis sp.
AATTCACGGTACGACAATGAGTTCATCGCCGTGTCCCTACGCTACGACTTCTAGTAGAGCCGGAGCGCGGCTCTGGAATCCAAACCAAAGGACAAAAGTCGGCGCTGGCGGGACGGCACTGTCACCCGTGTCGACGGGGGGTAACGCGCTCCCGATGTCGGGTCGGGATCAGGTATGGCAGGCAGCGCACCGGCCCCGCACGTCGAGATCCACCGCTTCGAGGGTAAAACCTTCCGGCAGTCTGGGCGAGGGGGGGGGCGCGTCATCGAGGCAGAACACGCCGCCGCAGGCGATGCAGCGAAAATGGATGTGCCCGGTGTGGGCGCGCTGGCCCGTACTGACGGAAAAGCGCGTCACGCCGCGCGCATCGACCGCCTTCATGGCGAGTTCCCCGCCCGCCAGTGCATCCAGCACGCGATAGAGGGTAACCCGATCCAGTCGCGCGCCGTCCTGACGTTCGAGCAAGGTGTCGATCTCGGCATGGCTCACGGGGCGCACGGCCGCCTGTAACAGGCGCAGGACGCGCAAACGCGCCGGAGTGGCCTTCAGGCCGGCTTCATGCAGCAAGATAGTTGCGTCGCTCATGCGCCCATGATGCCGCAAACCCCGCCCAGATGCAACACAGTTGCATCTATGGCGAAAATGGATAGAATCATCGGCATGACTTCCCTGCCCCTGCTTCTCCAGATCGTGCTCGCCTGCCTGCTGGGCGGCATCCTCAGCCTGGCGGCCGCCGCGCTGGTGCTGTTCGGCCTGCCGAAGAAATGGCTCAATTACGCGGTCAGTTTTTCCATCGGCGTCTTGCTCGCCACCTCCATGTTGCACCTGCTGCCTGAGGCGCTCGAGCTGGGCTTGACGCCGCATGAGGTATTTCCCGTGCTGCTGGCCGGCGTACTGGGATTTTTCGCGCTGGAGAAATTCGCCCTCTGGCGGCATTCCCACGGCAGCGAGGATGGTCATGCGGATGGCGCACACTGCGAGGATCACACCCATGATCACCACCATGGCGGCGGCGAAGCGGTCAGCATTCTGGTCGGCGATGCCTTCCACAACTTCACCGACGGCCTGCTGATTGCTGCCGCCTTCCTCGCCGACCCTGTATTGGGCTGGGCCGCCACGCTGGCGGTGATTGCCCACGAGGTGCCGCAGGAAGCCGGCGATTTTGCCATCCTGCTCGCCGCGGGCTGGCAGCGCGCCAAGGCGCTGTTCTGGAACGGCTTGTCCAGTCTCGCCTCGCTGGCCGGCGGCATCGTCGGTTTTTTCGCACTGGAACGCGCGCAAGACTGGGTGCCCTACATCATCATCATCGCTTCCGCCAGCTTCATCTACATCGCCATCGCCGACCTGATGCCGCGCCTCAAGCGCGAACAACGCGGCATGGGCTGGCACGGGCTGATGCTCGCCGCCGGCATCGCCATCGTCGTCATCGGCGCAGGACATGCGCACTGATCCACCCTAAACACGCCTTGTATTAAGGAAGACCGTCCATGAAACTTTCCGCTCTGATCGCCACCGCATTGCTTCTGTCCACCCCGGTCGTTGCTCAACACAAACATGTGCATGGCGAAGGCAGGCTCGATGTCGCCATCGACAAGGACACGATCACGCTCAACCTCGAGTTGCCGCTGGATGTCGCGGTCGGCTTCGAGCGCGCGCCGAAGAACGACAAGGAAAAGGCCGCGCTGGCCAACGCCGAAAAGATCATCAACGATGCCGCCGCGCTGTGGCTGCCTACGCCGGCCGCGCAATGCAGCGTGCAGTCTGTCGAGGTGGGCATGCCGAAATTTACCGGCGGCGAGCATGCCGACGTGGATGCGCGCTACGTCTTCCGCTGCGCCAACCCGGCCGCGCTGAAGGGCATTGAAACGATGCTGTTCACGCAGTTCAAGCGCCTCTATCGCCTGGAAGCCCAGCGCGTCGGCCCCGCCGGTCAGGGCAAGCAGCGCCTGGCGCCCAAGATGCCGGTGCTGACTTGGTAATCGGCTGGTAAAGTCGGGCGCATGATTGCGCTCGACAAGCTTCTCTTCCGCTGGTCGCGAGGCAGCGCGCCCTGCCTCGATATTCCCCACTTCGCAGTGGCGGCGGGCGAGTGCGTCTTCCTGCACGGCCCTTCGGGCAGCGGCAAGAGCACCCTGCTCAATGTGATCGGCGGCGTCGCCGTGCCCGAGCGCGGACGCGTCGCCCTGCTTGATCGCGATCTTGCCGCCCTGCCCGGTCGCTCGCGCGATGCCTTCCGCGCCGATCACATCGGCTTCGTTTTCCAGCAGTTCAACCTGCTGCCCTGGCTCTCCGCCTTCGACAACGTACTGCTGCCCTGCACCTTTTCGGCGCGCCGGCGCGAGCGCACGCAAGATCCGCATGCGGATGGCCCGCATGCAG
>CAZAWN010000107.1:2479-9872 GCA_964488825.1 uncultured Methyloversatilis sp.
GCCCCCGCCCTCTGGCGGAAACCGGCCGGCGAACTCTCGGTCGGCCAGCAGCAACGCGTCGCTGCAGCGCGCGCGCTGATCGGCCGGCCGGAAATCCTCATCGCCGACGAGCCGACGTCGGCGCTCGACGCGGCGCGCCAGCAAGCCTTCATCGACCTGCTGCTCGCGGAAGCCGCTGCAGCCGGCGCCGCCTTGCTGTTCGTCAGCCACGACGCACGACTGGCCGCGCGTTTTGACCGCGTGGTCGCGCTCGCCGAGATCAATCGAGTTGCCGCGGGAAGGGAAACATGAAAGCCGTATTGCTGCTCGCCCTGAAAAGCGCCTGGGCGCGCCGGCTCACGCTCGGCATCGCACTGGTTGCCATCGCCATTTCCTCCGCACTGCTGCTGGCCGTCGAACGGGTGCGCAGCGATGCGCGCGCCAGCTTCACGCAATCGATCTCCGGGGTCGATCTGGTGGTCGGTGCGCGCACCGGCAGCGTGCAATTGATGCTCTACGCCGTATTCCATTCCGGCAGCGCAACCAACAACATCCGCTGGGAAAGCTTTACCACCCTCGCCGCTCATCCAGCTGTAGCGTGGGCCGTACCGGTCAGCCTGGGCGACAGCCACCGCGGACATCCGGTGATTGGCACGCAGGCCGACTATTTCGCCCGCTTTCGTTACGCCGACGGTCAGCCGCTCACGTTTGCGGCCGGCCAGCCCTTCGTCCAGGTTTTCGAAGCCGTGCTGGGCAGCGATGTGGCGCACGCCCTGGGCTACCGCGTCGGCGACCGCATCACGCTGACGCACGGCATGGCCGAACTCGGTCCCGAGCACGAGGACAAGCCCTTCAGCGTCGTCGGCGTGCTGGAAGCCACCGGTACACCGGTCGACCGCGCCGTGCATGTCAGCCTGGAAGCGATCGCCGCCATCCACCTCGACTGGTCCGGCGGCGCGCCCCTGGCGGGACTGTCGATTCCCGCCGAGCATGTAAAAAAGTTCGATCTCGCGCCCAAGGAAATCACCGCCTTCTACGTCGGCCTGAAGAACCGCGGCGATGTGTTCCGTCTACAGCGCCATATCAATACCTACGGCGGGGAGCCACTCCTGGCCGTGATGCCCGGCGTGGCGCTCGACGAACTGTGGCAGACGCTCGCCATGGTCGAGAAAACCCTGTTCGCGCTCTCCGCGCTGGTGGTACTGGTCGGCCTGACCGGACTCGCCGCCACCCTGCTCGCCGGCCTGAACGAACGCCGCCGCGAACTGGCCATTCTGCGCAGTCTCGGCGCCAGCCCGACGGCGCTCTTCCTGATGCTCACGGTCGAAGGCCTGCTGGTCACCGCCCTCGGCGCACTGGCCGGCGTGGCGCTGCTGACCGCCGGCATCGCGGCGTTCGGCCCTCTCGCCCAGACGCAATTCGGCATTCATCTCGCCGTGCGTCCTCCCGCCGGGAACGAACTCCTGCTGCTCGCGTCTATACTCGCCACCGGGCTGCTGGTCAGCCTGATCCCCGGTTGGCGCGCCTGGCGCATGGCGCTGACCGACGGCCTTACCCCACGAAACTGAATATGAAGAAATATCTCCTGTTGGTCTCGTTGTTCCTCGCGACGTCTTTGCTTGCCGCCGAACCCTGGCCCGAAATCAAGTGGGAATCCCTGGTGCCAAAAGGCTGGGACCCTTCCGGCGAATTCAAGGGACTGGACTTATCGAAGCTGCAGGACTCCGACCCGCGCGCCATCGAAGCGCTCGACAAGCTCAAGAGTATCTGGGACAACGCCCCGGCCGATCCGGCCTTGAACGGCCAGAAGCGACGCATCGCCGGTTTCGCCCTGCCGCTCGAACGACAAGGCCCGGATGGAAAAGGCGGGGTAACGGAATTTCTCATCGTGCCTTACTTCGGCGCCTGCATCCACACCCCTCCGCCGCCCGCCAACCAGATCATCCACGCCAAGTCGGCCAAACCGCTCACCGGCGTGAAGATGATGGTGCCCATCTGGACCTACGGTACCTTCAGCGTGCAGCGCGGGGAAACCCAGTGGGGCGTGGCTGGCTATCGCCTGACGGTGGACAAGATCGCACCCTACGAGACGCCGGCGAAAAAATGACTCCCTCCGCCTGTCCCTGCGGCAGCGGCCTGACGCTCGCAGCTTGCTGCGGCCCGCGTATCGATAACACCGCTCCCGCACCGACCGCTGAAGCGTTGATGCGCTCGCGCTACACCGCTTACACGCAGGGAGACGCAGCCTACCTGCTAACCACTTGGCATCCCACCACGCGTCCTGAGTCCTTGCAGCTTGACGAAACACCGCAACCACGCTGGATCGGCCTGACGGTGAAGCGCCATGAAATCCAGGATGCCGAGCATGCCGTGGTGGAATTCGTCGCCCGTTACAAGATCAACGGCCGCGCTTCCAAACTGCACGAAACCAGCCGCTTCGTGCGGGAAGACGGCCGCTGGTACTACATCGATGGCGATGTGGCGGGGTAGGGGCTTATGAAGCTCGGTGTCCCACAGGGATTTCCTTCGGTCACTGGCGGGACGGCACATTCAGCGTGCTACGCAAACACCTCCGCCTGCACGAACGCCGCACCCGCCGCATCCTTGGCGGACACCAGTGGAGTGATCTGCATGGGCCAGGCGATGGCTAGCGTCGGATCGTCCCAGCGAATACAGCGGTCGGATTCGGGTGCGTAGTAGTGGGTCGTTTTGTAAAGGAACTCGGCGGTTTCGGATAGCGTCACGAAGCCATGCGCGAAACCGGGCGGTATCCAGAGTTGGCGCTGGTTTTCGGCGGACAGGACTTCGCCGACCCAGCAGCCGAAGGTCGGCGAGCCGCGACGGATATCCACCGCCACATCGAATACCTCGCCCTGTGCGACGCGCACCAGCTTGCCTTGAGCATGGGGCGGCAATTGGTAATGCAGGCCGCGCAGGACGCCCCGGACGCTTTTCGAATGATTGTCCTGCACGAAGTCGGGCTCAAGCCCCGTCGCCTCCTTGAAGACTTTGCGGTTGTAACTTTCGAAGAAGAAGCCGCGTGCATCGCCGAACACTTTCGGCTCGATGACCAGCACGTCCGGAATGGCGGTGGCAATCGCTTTCATGTCAACACCTTGTCGTCGAGCAGGCGCAACAGGTACTGGCCGTAGCCGTTCTTCGCCAGCGGCTGGGCCAGACGGCGCACTTGCTCGATATCGATCCAGCCGCGACGCCAGGCGATTTCCTCCGGACAAGCGACCTTCAAGCCCTGACGCTTCTCCAGCGTGGCGATGAACTGGCTGGCTTCGAGCAAGGATTCATGGGTGCCGGTATCGAGCCAGGCATAGCCGCGGCCCATGATCTCAACACTGAGCCGTCCCTGTTCGAGATAGAGGCGATTGAGATCGGTGATTTCCAGTTCGCCGCGCGGGGAGGGTTTGAGCGCCCTGGCGAGATCCACCACCGTCGTGTCGTAGAAGTACAAGCCAGTCACGGCGTAATTGGATTTCGGCTGGGCCGGTTTTTCGGCCAGGCTCACCGCCTTGCCGCTGGCGTCGAACTCGACCACGCCGTAGCGTTCCGGATCATGCACATGGTAGGCGAACACGCTGGCGCCTTCTTGACGCTGCATGGCGCTGCCGAGCAGCAGGTGGAAATCGTGGCCGTAGAAAATATTGTCGCCCAGCACCAGCGCACTCGGGGCGCCGTTCAGGAAGGCGTCGCCGATGATGAAGGCTTGGGCCAGGCCGTCCGGGCTGGGCTGTACGGCGTACTGCAGATCGAGGCCCCACTGGCTGCCGTCACCCAGCAGTTGCTGGAAGCGCGGCGTGTCCTGGGGGGTGGAGATGATGAGGATCTCGCGCATGCCGGCCAGCATCAGGGTGCTGAGCGGGTAATAGATCATCGGCTTGTCGAACACCGGCAGCAATTGCTTCGAGACGGACAGCGTGGCCGGATGCAAACGGGTGCCGGCGCCGCCGGCAAGAATGATGCCTTTACGAGGGTTCATGGGTTCACAGCAGTTGGGTCATGACATGGTCCAAGCCCTGCCGCCAATCGGGCAGACACAGGCCGAAGGTATTGCGCAGGCGCGCGGTGTCGAGACAGGAATTGGCCGGGCGCGGTGCAGGCAGGGGATACTCGGCGGTGGTGATCGCCTGAACGTCAGCCTGCCCCATACGCAAAGGCTTGCCGGCCGCCTGCGCAGCGGCAATGACGGCTTGGGCGTATTCCTGCCAGTGAGTGCGACCACCGGCGACCAGGTGGTACAGGCCATAGGGGAACGACTCGGGAAACTCGGCGCTGGCTTGACGGCATGCCTGGAGGTATTGGCCCAGCACCTGTGCCGTCACGTCGGCGATCAAGGCGGCCGAGGTCGGCGCACCGAACTGGTCGGCGACCACCTTGAGCCCCGGCCGCTCGGCGGCCAGACGCAGCATGGTCTTGGCGAAATTCGCGCCGTGCGCGCCGAACACCCAACTGGTGCGAAAAATCAGATGCCGCGCGCCGCTGGCGACAAGCGCCTGCTCGCCGGCCAGTTTGGTCTGGCCGTACACGCTCTGCGGATTGGGGGCATCGTCTTCCGAGTACCACCCCGATTGACTGCCGTCGAAAACATAGTCGGTCGAATAATGCACCACCAGCGCGCCGATGTTCGCCGCTTCGACGCCGAAGACGCCCGGCGCGACACCGTTGATCGCCTGGGCCAGAGCGGGTTCGGATTCGGCCTTGTCTACCGCGGTGTGGGCGGCCGGATTGACGATGATGTCCGGGCGCGTCGAACTGACCAAACGACGAATCGCCTCCGCATCGGAAAGATCGCACTCCGCCTGATCCACCGCGACGATCTCGCCCAGCGGAGCGAGCGCGCGCTGCAATTCGAAACCCACCTGGCCGTTCTTGCCGGTCAACAGAATTTTCATGTCACTCCCCATACTGTTTGCCTACCCACTCGCGGTAGGCGCCGCTGGTGACATTGGCTACCCAGCTCTGGTGGTCGAGATACCACTGGACGGTCTTGCGAATGCCGGTTTCAAAGGTTTCGGCCGGCTTCCAGCCGAGTTCGCGTTCCAACTTGGTGGCATCGATGGCATAGCGCCGGTCGTGGCCGGGACGATCCGTGACGAAGGTGATCTGGGATCGGTAGGGCAGTCCATCAGCGCGCGGACTCAATTCGTCGAGAATTGCGCAGACGGTATGCACCACGTCGAGATTGGGCTTTTCGTTCCAGCCGCCGACGTTGTAGGTTTCCCCCACGCGACCGCGCGCCAGCACTTCGCGAATGGCGCTGCAATGATCGGTCACGTACAACCAGTCGCGGATTTGCTGGCCGTCGCCGTAGATCGGCAGCGGCTTGCCGGCCAGCGCGTTGTGAATCACCAGCGGAATGAGTTTTTCCGGGAAGTGGTAAGGACCGTAATTGTTCGAGCAATTGGTGGTCAGCACCGGCAGACCGTAGGTATGATGATAAGCGCGCACGAGGTGGTCGCTCGCCGCCTTGCTGGCCGAATACGGGCTATTCGGTTCGTAGCGATGGGTTTCGGCAAAGGCCGGATCGTCCTTGCCCAGCGAGCCATAGACTTCATCGGTGGACACATGAAGGAAACGGAACGCCGGTTTTTCGTCCGCCGCCAACCCGCCCCACCAGGCACGCACCGCTTCGAGCAGGCGGAAACTGCCGACAATATTGGTCTGGATGAAATCTTCGGGGCCGTGGATGCTGCGATCAACATGCGACTCGGCAGCGAAATTAATGACCGCGCGCGGCCGATGCGTCGCCAGCAATTGCGCGACAAGATCGAAATCGCCAATATCGCCCTGGACAAAAAGATGGCGTGAGTCGCCCTCCAGCGTCCGCAGGTTTTCAAGATTGCCCGCATAGGTCAGCTTGTCGAGATTGACGACCGGCTCGCCGGTTGCCGCAATCCAGTCCAAAACGAAATTGCTGCCGATAAAGCCGGCGCCGCCGGTAACGATAATCATCGTTCAGGCCACCTTGGCATCGTCGAGATTGCGGCCGCTGGCCTGCCATTCATTGATCCAGTCCGGCCGGCGTCCGCGTCCGCCGCTCCAGGTCAATGCAGGATTTTCAGGGTGGCGATAAACAATCTTTTTTTCAGTTTTGGCAGCCGCTTTTTTAACTGCTTTCTTGGCACGCGGTTTCTTTTCTTCCGATTTCTCCGCATCGCCACCGACGACATCGGACAATTTCAGGCCATATTTCGCGGCAATTGACTTAATCTCGCCTAGCGCCTTGTTGCGCTGATTTTTTTTGCGTCCATCGATTTCCTTTTCGATGGCGTTTTTCAATTTCTGCAATTCCGGGACTGACAGGCTTTTGAGGTCCATTCGATTTCCTTTCCAATTATCTCGACATGAGGCGGGAAATTATAAATTCAATCGAATCCACACACGGCCCGGCGATTCAGAAAATATCGCGTACCCGAAGAAACCGCGGGAAACGCGGGATGCCATTACGCGTCAGTTCGCGATAACGGTAGGTAATGACCGTTCCTACCGGCGGCGGCGCGTCGCGCTGGGTATCGGTGAATCCGGTACCAATGGAAAATTCCCGGCCGTCGGGCATGGCCACCCGCAAGGCGCCGAGACGCCCGGCATGCTTGCCCTTGCCGGAGAGGTGGGCGATCACGCGCGCTTCGGCATCGTGCCAAGGGGTGACTTTGAGGAGTGCGGCAGAGCGGCCCGTCAGGTAAGGCGCATCCGCGCGATGCAGCATCAAACCCTCGCCGCCCTCGCGCACGATCTCATCAAGCCGGCGCTGCAAGGCCGCCGCGTCGGGCAGACGAAACTGCGCCACCGCTTGAAGCCACGGTAGATCAAGCTCGGCGACCAGCACTCTGATGCGCGCCGCGCGCGCGGTGAAATCGCCAGGGGCTTCCGGCAGTTCGAAGATCATGTAGCGTACCTGCCGCCATTCCGCATCGTCCGGCGTCGTCCGGCGCACGATGCCGGACAGCCGATCAAACTGGCCGCGTCCCAGCCAGAGTTCGCCATCGAGCGGCTGCGCCGGCAAGGCGGCGACAAACCAGTCTGGCGCCGCTACCGGATGGCCGCTGCGAAACCGCAACTGCCGACCATCCCAGTAGGCGCGCACGCCATCGAGCTTTTCGCTCGCCCAGTAATCGCGCACCGCCACACCGCCGGTGTAGCGCTCCGCCAACAGCAGGGGCGGTTCGACCGCGCTGGCGGGAGCGGCCAGCAGGACAAAACTGACGATGGCCAGCAACCAGCGCGTCAGCCTGCCATAAGCATCCATGAGCTCCCCCCGAAATCGCCTCCGGCGATCTCCCCCCAGGGGGCAGAAACTCTTGGGGCGGCCCGGCGAGTTTCCTGAGAGGGGTAACATGCTCAAAACCAAAAACGGAGCGCCACCATGAGCATCGAAGGCCTATCGAAAGAACAACGTATCCTG
>CAZAWN010000108.1:0-9788 GCA_964488825.1 uncultured Methyloversatilis sp.
GAGTAGCAAAAAGGCCGAGCAGAAAGGCGCTAAAGGTCAGGAGGAAACGGAGCATGAATATTTGACGCACACCATCGGCAGTGTTAAGTTGATCATCAAGATGATCACAGAAGGAGCATCACGATGAGAACCACCTTAACTTTGGACGACCAACTGGCTAATACGCTGAAGGAACGCGCGCACCGCAACCGCATCCCCTTCAAGGACATGGTCAATCAAGCCTTGAGTTTGGGGCTCGGGGCCATGGATGCGCCGCCCTGTCCGGAGGTTTACCGTCTCACCCCCGCCTCAATGGGCGGCGTGACGTCGGGTATTCCTCTCGAAAAGGCCCTCACGTTGGCCGACACACTCGAAGATGCCGCGCTGTTCCAAAAACTGGAACAGCGCAAATGATTCTGGTCGACGCCAATTTACTGCTGTATGCCGTCAATCGCGATCTGCCGCAACACGCTCGCGCGCTTGCATGGTGGGAAAGCGCGCTGTCCGGTCGCGAGCCTGTCGCGCTCGCCTGGGTCGTGGTTCTCGCGTTCCTGCGCATCAGCACGAACCCGCGCGTTTTCGAGCGACCGCTCACAATCAAGCAGGCCACCGCCTACATGGACGAGTGGCTGGCCGTTTCAGTTGTCAAGCCCATCGCACCGGGAGCGGGACATTGGGCCATTCTGCGTCAACTGCTGGTGCACAACGGCGCCGCCGGCAACCTGAGCACCGACGCCCATCTAGCCGCCATCGCCATCGAAAATGGCTGCACCATTTTTTCCGCCGACAACGATTTCAAACGCTTTACCGGTTTGGTTCATGTCAATCCGCTGGCGTGACGGTAGGTTTCGCGGCTTCCGCCGCTCCTACAGGAGGGTGCCGTCAGTAGTGCTTCAAGCGCCTTTCCATTTGATTGAGCAGCCGATGCTCGGAATCTGCTCGCGCGGCCCCTGTCCGGTGAGCGCAACCTGCTGCATGGCCTCGAACAGGTCGCGGCGCACATCCGGCGCCGCGGCTTCCTTGCGCGATTCGTCGAGGCGGCCCCGGTACTGGAGTTCGAGTTGGGCGTTGAAGCCGAAGAAATCGGGGGTGCAGACGGCGCCATAGGCTTGGGCGATGGCCTGGCTTTCGTCCAGCACATACGGGAAGGGGAAGTTCTTCTCGCGCGCCAGTGCCGCCATGTTGTCCCAACTGTCTTCGGGATAATCGGTCGAGTCGTTGCTCATGATGGCGATGCTGCCGACGCCGAGCGCCGCCAGTTCGCGGGTGTCGCGCACGATGCGGTCGATCACCGCCTTGACGTAAGGGCAGTGGTTGCAGATGAACATGACCAGCAGCCCATTCGGGCCGCGGGCGGAAGCCAGGGTGTGGCGCTGACCGTCGACGCCGGGGAGATCGAATTCGGGGGCCTTCCAACCAAAATCGCAAACGGGGGTGGGGGTGCTGACCATCTTGTCTCCTTGTTGAAGGTTATTTCGATTGCACCGTTTCAAGCGCAAGGCGCAAGGGCACCTCAAGCGTCGCGGCGCCCTCCTCGGCGTTGGCTTTTTCGGGCGGCAGTGCGCGCAGCCGCTTGGCATCAACGCCCGCGCGGCCGAGCAGTTCGACGACAAACTCGGTGCGTCCCTGCGCCAGCGCTTGCAAACGGGTATCCGGAACACTCTCCTGCACGCGCAGTTGCTCGAACAGGACACCGTAAAATTCGACGCCCTTGAGGCGCGCGATGGCGCGCTCGTCGAGCGTCTTCTTTTCGCGCAACAGGCCGGACAGGCGCGATACCATCTTGCCGGCCGCACTTTCCTCCATCTGACCGGGATTGGCGCTGCGATAACCGGCCTTGAGCGCATCCAGGTCGGCCGCGCCGACGCGCTCTTTGTAAAGCGCTTCAAGCGCCTCCCTGATCTTCGGTTGCTGCGTCGAGAGCGGCCCCGGGTCGCCGCTCTCGGACACGCGCTGCCCGGCACGGGAAAGCACGAGGCGACGCAACTGCACATCCTGTAACGCCGTCCGGTCGGCATCGACATGCACGCCACCGACAGATAGAGCGAGACCCGGACGTTTGCTCATGGCCTGAGCCAGCTTCGCTACCTTCTCGCGTTCCGGAGGGGAAAGCTGCGCGCTACCCGCTTCGAAGACAATGCTGTCGACTTTCTCTCCACTACCGCCAAACAAGGCGCCGAGGGCGCGGAAAGGCGCAGTGACAATCTTGGTCAGCACATTGGTAATTGTTTTCCAGACCAATGCACCATAACTGAACTGCGGATCGTCGAGGCTGCCGGAAACCGGCAAACCGAGATCGATGCGACCATCGGAATCTTTCAGCAAGGCCAGGGCAAGATCGAGCGGAAGATTGGTCGCTTCGGGATGTTCGACGCGCTCGCCCAAGGTGAGTTGATCCATGATCACCTGATTCTCGCCCTGCAACTGGCGTTGCTTGATTTTGTATTGCAGATCGAGCGAGAGCTTGCCGGAATCGATCTTGCGCCCGGCGAAATGGGCGGTGTAAGGCGTTAGGTTGGTCATTTCGACATTGCGGAACTGAACGCGCATGTCGAGCGCGTCGGTCGGGTTGGCGAGCCGGACGTGGCCCACGGCACGTGCCATGCCAAAATCATCGACTTGACCATCCAGCTCGATCTCGCCCAATGCATCAGGACGGTTCGACAATCCGGCAATACTGCCCTTCAAATCATGGATGCGCGTCCCGAACGGCAGGATCAAGGACAGATCGGCGAAATCCATTTGTCCCTTCTCGAAGCGCAGCCGATCAATGTTCACGATAAAACTCGGCTCTGGCGGTACGGCACGGGTTGGCGGGGGCGCCGCCGAGGGCTGCTCCGCGCCGGATGGCTTCATCACTTGCGCAAAGTTAATGTTCTTTTCCTTGTCGATCAGGAGCCGGGTATCCAGTCCAACGAGGTTCAACTCACCAAGATCGAGTTCCTGTTGCGTCAGGCGCAGGTCGCGACTGCCGAGCGACTGGAAAGCCAGCAGGGGCTGGGCGGCGCCCGGTTCCATCAGACGCAAATCGCGAATCGCGAACTCGCCTTTCACTTGCGGCCCTTTTTCGTTGTAACGCGCGCGACCCTGGATCGACAGCTTGCCGTCGGCCAGGGTCAGTGTGGTCTTCTCGGTCAGGAAGGGTTGGGCCAGCTTGAGCGAGAAATCGCGCAGATTGAATCTCAGGTCGGCGGATGCCGTGGCCGGCGTCGCGTGACCGTCGACCGAAAAGCGGCCTCCGCTGCGCACGTCAAAACTCAGCTGGAGCGGCAACGGGGCTGACAGATTCTGGCTGACGCCCTCGATGCGTGCTGTAAGGTGATCGATGGCAACTTCAAGCGGGGGCTGCACGCTGACATCCCGAATCGCCGCGCCCAGATCGGCGACCTCGATCGCCTCGATGCGGTATTTCCATGCTTGCGCCACGGGCGGTACACCCTCGGGAGGTGAGGCGGCAGGAGGTGCGGTGGAAGGTACAGCGCCAGCCGGCGCGCTGCCGGCAAGGGTTTGGAATGCTTCCTGCAAGTCGATTCGTCCATCGGCAGCACGCAGGGCCTGCACACGCCCGCCCGCCAGACGCAACTTGCTGACGGCGGCCTGGCGTTCAGCCAGGGCGACCGTCACATGGGCGACGTTCAGTGCGGAAAAGCTGGGCGGCTGGGCAATGCCCGGCAAGGCCAGCGCACCATTCTCGAGGGCGATCTCCTCTAAGGAGAGGGTCTGGCTGCCCAGTTCGAAACGGCCATTGCGGAGCTCCAGCACTGCCAGGCTGGCCACCGGCCCGCCGGCATCTTTCAAAGCCAGGCGCAGATCGGTCAGCCTGGCCTGGATCTGCTCGACGGTCGCATCGAATTGATTGCCAACATTGCCCCCTCGAAAACTGGCCGAGAGACTCACCATGCCTTCCGGCGGAACCGGCAAGGCATCCTTGAGGTAAGGCGCCAGCTTGGCGAGCTGCAACTCGGCGAGGCCGACTTTCCCGCTGATCCTGATCGGGTTGAGATCGATCTCTCCCTCCAGATCGACCTGCGCTCCCAGCGTCGTCCGCGCGGAAACCTTGTATCTGCCGGTATCGTCCGGGAATGTGGAGATATCGTTCAATTCAAGATTCAAAGGCTCGATACGCGTTGCAAAACCCTCCGTTCGCCGATGGTCGGCATAGTCCAGCGCGCCGCCCGCAAGAACGAGGCTGCGAACCTCGAGGCGCGGCAAGCCTTGAGACGGCTGTGGCGCTTTCTCCTTGCTCTCCAGCGCCGCCAGAAAGGGAGTCCAGTTGAGCTTGCCCTCCGGCATTTCGATCAATGTCGCCGCTAGGCCCTCGATGCGGATCGCGTCGAATACCGGCGCACGCCGGGAGAAACTGGCCCCGGAAAAATCGACCAGCAAAGCATCGAAACCCAACAGCGGCTGCCCTGCCGGGTCGGTCAGGCGCAGCTTGCCCATCCGCAGTGCAAGCTGAAAAAGATCCAGTTCCGGTCGATCCATGACAAGCTTGTGACCGGTTTTGTCCGCAACAAATTGTTCGGCCTGCGACTGCAGTATGCGCGGCAAGGCGAACCAAAGGACGATCAGCGCCAGCACCAGCACGCCAAGCAGTGCAAGAAAGATTTTCGGCAATAAGGACAAGCGCAGCTTCATGGCGGCATTCCGGCAAAGTCATTGTGGAATAATGCGGAAATGATACCGCGCTTCCACTGCCCCTTTCCGCTGGCTCCCGGCGCACATGTTGAACTGCCCGAACAGGCGGCACGCCACGCGCTGAAAGTGCTGCGCATGAAAGCCGGCGACCGGATCGTCCTCTTCGACGGGCGTGGCGGCGAGTGGCAGGCGGAGAT
This sequence comes from uncultured Methyloversatilis sp., assembly GCA_964488825.1. Classification (GTDB taxonomy): domain Bacteria; phylum Pseudomonadota; class Gammaproteobacteria; order Burkholderiales; family Rhodocyclaceae; genus Sulfuricystis. The sequence goes on from CAZAWN010000108.1 coordinate 4,815, forward strand.
ACTCGGCGCTGGCGGGACGGCACGCGCCGCCCTCAGAGAATTCAACCCGCAGGATATTGAATCGCCCTTGCCAGTCACGCTGGTGCAGGCGCTGCCCGCAGGCGACAAGATGGACTGGGTGGTGGAAAAATCCGTCGAACTCGGCGTGACGGCCATCCAGCCGGTGGCGTCCAAGCGCAGCGTCATCCGTCTCTCGGCCGAACGCATGGCGCGGCGCGTCGCCCACTGGAACGCCATTGCTGCAGCGGCCTGCGAACAATGCGGCCGCAACCACGTGCCTCTGGTGGCGCCGGTGCTTGACCTGCCTCAATATCTCGCTGCGGCAATGGCGCAAAATGCGCTGCGCCTGATGCTCGCGCCGCGCGCGCCGACATCGTTGCGCACGCTGGAAAAGCCGACGCAGCCGATCATTGCCATGATCGGCCCGGAAGGCGGTTGGGAAGAAGGAGAAATCCTCGCCGCGCAAGCGGCCGGTTTCAGTCTGATGCAACTCGGGCCGCGCGTGCTGCGTACCGAAACGGCCGGCGCCGCCGTTCTGGCGTCATTGCAAACGCTATGGGGCGATTTTTAGGGGAGAACATGCATGTTTGAATCCGCCGAACTGGGTCACAAGATCGACAAGGACACCTACAGGAAAGCCGTGCCGCAGATGCGCGCCGATTTGCTCGACGCGCAATACGACCTCAAGGAACAGGGCAAGATTCCCGTGATCGTGCTGGTGAGCGGCCAGGATGGCGCCGGCAAGGGCGAGACGATCAACGTGCTCTACGAGTGGATGGACCCGCGCTTCATTTCAACGCTGGCGTTTTCCACGCCCACCGACGAGGAACGCGAGCGTCCCTTCATGTGGCGTTACTGGCGTGCGCTGCCGCCCAAGGGCCGCGTCGGCATCTTCGCCGGCTCGTGGTATTCGATCCCGATCCACGACCGCATCGAAGGCGCCATGACGCAATCGGCGCTCGACCAGCGCATCGACCAGATCAACCGTTTCGAACAGATGCTGGTCAACGAAGGCGCGCTGGTGCTCAAGTTCTGGTTCCACCTCACCAAGGAAGGCCAGCGCCGCCGCCTCAAGGCGCTGGAGAAGGACCCGCGCACCGCCTGGCGCGTCACCAAGTGGAACTGGGATCGCCTGAAGACCTACGACGAACTGCAGGAAGTTGCCGGTCACGTACTGCGACTGACCAACACCCCCTGGGCGCCCTGGATCATCGTCGAAGGCGAGGACGACCGCTTCCGCTCGCTGACCGCCGGCAAGATCATTCTCGACAGCATCCGCAAACGGCTCGCCGATGCCGACAAGCAGGTCACGCCGGTCGCCCCGCCGATGCAACCGAATATCGATGGCCGCGACATCATTTCCGAACTCGACCTGTCGCACAAGCTGGCGAAGAAGCAGTATGAAGACCAACTGGCCAAATGGCAGGGCCGGCTCTCGGAACTGGTGCGCGACCCGCGCTTCAAGCAGCGTTCGCTGATCTGCGTTTTCGAAGGCTCGGATGCCGCCGGCAAGGGCGGCAGCATCCGCCGTGTCACCGCCTCGATGGATGCGCGCCAGTACCAGATCATTCCGATTGCCGCGCCGACCGAAGAGGAACGCGCCCAGCCCTACCTGTGGCGTTTCTGGCGCCACATGCCGCGCGTCGGTCGCGTCGCCATCTTCGACCGCTCGTGGTACGGCCGCGTGCTGGTGGAGCGTGTCGAGGGCTTCTGCGCCGAGGCCGACTGGCTGCGCGCCTACACCGAGATCAATGATTTCGAGCACGAACTCGCCGGCGCCGGCGCGATCATCGTCAAGTTCTGGCTGCAGGTAAGCAAGGAAGAGCAACTGCGCCGCTTCAAGGAACGTGAAAAGATCGAGTTCAAGCGCTTCAAGATTACCGACGAAGACTGGCGCAACCGCGAGAAGTGGGACGCCTACCATCAGGCCGTCTGTGAAATGGTCGACCGCACCAGCACCGGCGTGGCGCCCTGGACGCTCGTCGAAGCGGAAGACAAGGCCTACGCGCGCGTCAAGGTCATCCGCACGATTTGCGAGCGCCTGGCCGCCGCGCTGGAAGCCACCACCCCTCCCGCACCGCCAGCCAAACCCGTCGGCAAAGGCAAGGGGAAAGACAAAAAGTGAGCTCAGCCGTTATTGAGCCCGCCGCCGAAGACAGCACCCTGAGCGACGCCCGCCTGGTCGCCTGGGTGCGCCAGGCGGCGCCTTATATCCATGCGTTTCGCGGCCGCACTTTCGTCATCGCCTTTGGCGGCGAAGCACTGCTCGACCGCACGGGCGCGCTGGCGCTGATCCACGACATCGCCCTGCTCGACAGCATGGGCATCCGTCTCGTATTGGTTCATGGCGCGCGCCCGCAAATCGATGCCGAAATGGCCGCCCGCGGCCTCAAGCCGCGCTTCCACAAGGGACTGCGTGTCACCGATGCGGCAGCGCTTGAATGCGTCAAGCGCGCCATGGGCGTGACACGCATCGAGATCGAGGCGATGCTCTCGCAGGGCCTGCCGAATACGCCGCTGGCGGGGGGGTTCCTGCGCGTTACCGGGGGCAATTTCATTTCCGCCAAGCCGGTCGGCGTAGTTGATGGCGTGGATTACCAGCACACCGGCGCGGTACGCAACGTTATCGCCGAGGAAATCAAGGCCGATCTGGCACAGGAAAACGTCGTGCTGATCACCCCCATCGCCGCCTCGCCGACTGGCGAACTCTTCAACCTCGCCTGGGAGGAAGTGGCCGAAACCGTCGCCACCGCCATCGCCGCCGACAAGCTGATCTTTCTCTGCGATGCCCCCGGCCTGGTCGACCGCAAGGGCCAGTTGATCGAGGCGCTCACCGCCGAGGAAGGCGAAGCCCTGCTGGCCAAGCGCATCAAGCAATCCCCCGAAGTGGTCCGTGTGCTTCCCGGCGCGCTGCGCGCCGTGCGCGGCCAGGCCGGTCGCGTGCATTTCCTTGACCGGCGCCGCGACGGCGCCATGCTGATGGAGTTTTTCACACGCGACGGCATCGGCACGGTATTGACCCACGCCCCCCTGGAACGCGAGCGCACCGCCACCATTGACGACGTCGGCGCGATTCTCGGCCTGATCGCGCCGCTCGAAGCCGACGGCACGCTGGTCAAACGCGGCCGCGAGCGCATCGAGATGGAAATTGAACGCTTCTCGGTGCTCGAACTCGACGGCGTCATCGTCGGCTGCGCGGCCCTGTATCCCCTCAGCGCCCAGCCGGGAGAAAGCGCGGCGGGCGAACTCGCCTGCCTCGCCGTGATGTCGGAGTATCGCGAGATCGGCTACGGCGACCGGCTGCGCCGCCATATCGAACAGCGTGCCAAGAAACTCAAGCTAAAGCGACTGTTTGTCCTGACCACGCGCACCGCCCACTGGTTCGTCGAGCGCGGCTATGCCGAACAAGCAGTCGATGCACTACCGGCCCAGCGCCGCGAGCTTTACAACTACCAGCGGCGCTCCAAGGTGTTCGTCAAGACCCTGTAGAATCGCCCGACTCACAACCCGCAAAGGACACCCCGATGGCACGTACCGTGAACTGCGTGAAGCTCGGCCGCGAGGCTGATGGTCTTGACTTCCCACCCTATCCGGGCGAACTCGGCAAGCGCATTTTCGAGAACGTCTCGAAAGAAGCCTGGCAGCAATGGATTCGCCTGCAAACGATGCTCATCAATGAGAATCGCCTCAACCTCGCTGATGCGGCGCACCGCAAATACCTCGCCGAACAAGTCGAAAAACACTTCTTCGGCGAAGGTGCGGACCGCGTCGGCGGCTACGTGCCGCCGCGCGGGTAAGCGTTAACCGACTACCTTGTCAGCTGCTTGACGCCTTCGGGCGTCGCCAGCAATAACAAATCGGCCCCGCGCCGGGCGAACAGCCCGTTGGTCACTACGCCGACGAGGCTATTTAGCGCCGATTCCAACCCGGCCGGGTCGGCAATCTGCCAGCCATGCACATCGAGGATCAGGTTGCCATTGTCAGTGACAAAACCCTCGCGTAGTTTCGGCTGACCTCCCAGCTTGACGATCTCGCGCGCCACATACGCGCGCGCCATCGGGATCACCTCGACCGGCAGGGGAAACTTGCCCAGCGTCGCAACCAGCTTGCTCGCATCGCAGACGCAGACGAACTTCTCCGCCACCGCCGCGACAATCTTCTCGCGCGTCAGCGCCCCGCTGCCGCCCTTCACCATTTCCAACTGCGCGGTAATCTCGTCGGCGCCATCGACATAGACAGGCATCGATGCCACCTCGTTGAGATCGAGCACCTGGATGCCATGGCCCTCCAGCCGCTTCTTTGTCGCTTCCGAACTGGCCACCGTTGCGCCGATACGCTCCTTGATCTGCGCCAGCGCGTCGATAAAGAAATTCGCCGTCGAACCGGTACCGACGCCGACAATTCCGCCGGCGGGAACCTGCGCCGCGACATACTCGACCGCCGCCTGGGCCACGGCCTGTTTAAGTTGATCCTGGGTCATGCTCACACTCAATCCTCCTTGAAAAAATGCCCGGTCATGCCGGGCTTGTTCTGTGTTGTCGCGAGTATACGCCGCCGGGTTGCCGTCCTGCCAGCGCCGACTTTGCGGGATTGAGGCTACTTGTCGTAGCTGTAGAACCCGCGCCCGGTCTTGCGACCGAGCCAGCCGGCGTCGACCATCTGCTTGAGCAACGGGCAAGGGCGATACTTCGAATCGTTGAAGCCTTCGTGCAGCACGTTCATGATGTTGAGGCAGGTGTCCAGACCGATCAGGTCGGCGAGTGCGAGCGGTCCCATCGGGTGGTTCATGCCCAGCTTCATCACCGTGTCGATGGCTTCGACCGTCGCCAGCCCTTCGTGGAGCGTGAAGATCGCCTCGTTGATCATCGGCATCAGCACGCGGTTGGAGACGAAGCCATAAGCATCCTTCACCTCGACCGGCGTCTTGGCGATACCACGCGTCATGTCTTCGATAGCCGCGTAAGTGGCGTCCGC
>CAZAWN010000109.1:0-7759 GCA_964488825.1 uncultured Methyloversatilis sp.
GCTGCGGCGCTGGAGCAGCACGTCAAGGAATACGGCGTCGACATCATGAACATGCAGCGCGTCGAAGCGCTCGTTCCCGGCCAGGGTAACAATGGGCTCCATGAGGTAAAAATGGCCGGCGGCGGTTCGCTGCGCGCCAGGACCCTCGTGCTTGCTACCGGGGCGCGCTGGCGCGAAATGAACGTACCGGGTGAAAACCAGTATCGCGGCAAGGGCGTGGCCTATTGCCCGCACTGCGACGGCCCGCTATTCAAGGGCAAGCGCGTGGCGGTGATCGGCGGCGGCAACTCGGGCATCGAAGCGGCCATCGACCTGGCCGGCATCGTGGCACAGGTAACGGTGCTCGAATTTGCCGACACGCTGCGCGCCGACGCCGTGCTGCAGGAAAAGCTCGCCAGCCTGCCCAACGTCAAGGTGATCAAGAGCGCGCTGACCACCGAAGTGCTCGGCGACGGCAACAAGGTCGTCGGGCTGACCTATACCGACCGCACGACGAACGAAAGCCATCGCGTCGATCTGGAAGGCATCTTCGTGCAAATCGGTTTGCTGCCGAACACCGATTTCCTCAAGGGCACGCTGAACCTGACCAAGTACGGCGAGATCGAGGTGGATGCGAAATGCCAGACCTCGGCGGCCGGTGTGTTTGCGGCGGGTGACTGCACCACGGTGCCGTACAAGCAGATCGTTATCGCGATGGGCGAGGGGGCCAAGGCAGCGCTGAGCGCCTTCGATCACCTGATCCGTCATTCGGTGGCCGCCTGAAATTCGCTCGTTCATCGCCTAGAATTTCGCCATGGACGAGTATTACGACGAAGATCTTCCCCAATGGCGCCGCCGGCTGAAGCTCGTGGTGGTCTTGCTGGGACTGCTGGCGATGGCGGGAGGAGTCATGGGGATCATCCTGCTGATCGCGCATTTCTTCGATAAGGCGCCGACGGAGCAACGCGTGCCGGCGCCGATTCATATCGACATTAGTTCGAAACCGCCTGCCACACAGAATTACCGCACGCAGGGGCCCTCCACCTACGGTTTCGACATTCTGTCCAACTCGCCGGGCCGGCCGGCCGGTTACAGTCTCAAGGGCGAAGGGCCGGGGCGCAACGAGCGGGGGACGCCTGCGTCTGCCGGTGCTCCGGGCGCCGACGAATACACCGGGCCAGTAGGCGTCTCGGTAGATGAGTACCGCGCCGCGGCCGCCAGCGGCAAGAAGATGTTCATCCCCAATCCCAAGGGCGAGTGCGATCTGAGCGGGGCCAGTGCAGCCCAATCGGCCGCGGCCCTCGACACCTGTTTCGCCTCGCGCGTCGCTGTCGACAGTCGATGAATTAGCGGACAGCGCCATCGGGCGTCCAAGCGCTGTAGCTATACTGCGCAGCAATGAATTCCACGCCGTCGTTGCTTGCCCGCCTGCTTTCCGCCCGCTTGCTTCGCGTCGTGGCGGCGCTGCTGCTGCTCAACCAGACGCTCGCTTTCAGCAACTGGTGGCCCACTCCGGGTATCGTCCCGGACCATCGCCTGGCGCCGGAGTTCGTCTGGCTCTGGGTGCTCCTGCTCGTTCTGCATTGGCGGCGCGGTCCGCTCGCGCCGGCCGCGCTGTCGGTGCTCGCCGCCTTTTACTGCCTGTTGGCGCTGGGACGTTACATCGACGTGACTGCGCCCGCCCTGTTCGGCCGGGCGATCAATCTGTATTGGGATGTGCCGCAGATTCCGCGCTTTCTGTGGGTCGCCGCGCAGGATCTGCCGGTCTGGGTCAGCGCCACCGCGCTGGCGCTGACGACCTTCCTGCTGTGGGGGCTGTATCGCCTGTTGCACTGGGGCATCGGTTTGCTTGCCCGCGAAGCCGTCCCCTATGCCCTGCAAGCGCGCTGGGTCGGGGGGGTAACCGCGGCGGCGGTCGTGCTGGTGACGCTCAACCATGCCGGCGTGCGGGCCACCTGGCCGGTGGTTTCGAAACCGGTGATCCCGACCTATGTGCGCCAGGCGAACATCCTCCTCACCACCCTGTCCGACGCCCGCATGGCGCACCTCCTGCCGTCGTCGGGCCGGCTTGAAGCGGCGCTCGCCGACCCGCAACGGGCGCTGGCCGGGTTGGCGGGGCGCGATGTCTATCTGATGCCGCTCGAATCCTACGGCGCGGTCACCTACGACCATCCCCAAGCCGAGGCCTTCCGGGCGATGCGGGCGCGTTTCGCCGCCGACCTCGCGACGGGCGGGCTGCAAGTAGTATCCGCCTTCCTGCGCGCCCCGACCTTCGGTGGCGCGTCCGACCTGTCGCACCTCAGCCTGCTCTCCGGCATCGACCTGAGCGACCCGCTGCGCCACGACCTGCTGCTGACCTCGCGCCGCCCGACCCTGATTGCGCTGTTCCGCGCCGCGGGCTATCGCAGTTACGGGGTCTATTCCTCGTTGTCCTGGGAGTGGCCGGAACGGGCCTACTACGGTTTCGACGAATTCGTGGACGGCCCGATGCTCGGCTACCCCGGCCCGTCTCTGGGCCCCTGGCTGATTCCCGACCAGTATGCCGTGGCGCGCTTCGAGCAGTTGCACCCGCGCCCGGCCCGACCTGCCGAAATGCCGCCGCGCTTCGTCTTCATGCCCACCATCACCACGCACTTCCCCTTCCACCCGATTCCGCCTTTTCAGTCCGACGTGGAGCGGTTGCTGAGCGAACAGCCCTACGAGGTTGCCGCGACCGACGCGGCGCTCGCGGAAAAGATCGACTGGCTGAACATGTTTCCGGCCTACCGGCGCATGATGGACTATCAGTTCCGCTGGTTGGGCGACTGGCTGCGCCGGCCCCAGCCGCGCCCGACGCTATTCGTTCTTGTCGGCGATCACCAGCCCACGGCGAACATCAGCGGCGAGGGCGCACCCTGGGATGTGCCGATCCATATCGTCGCCGACGATGCCGCCTTGCTTGCCGGTTTCGTCCGCCAGGGTTTCACGCCGGGCCTGGAGCCGCCGCGTCAGCCGCTGGGCGGGCTGCACGAGCTGCCGGCCCTGTTGCTGGAAGCGGCGGCGCGATGAGGCCGATCAAGGAAGAGTGCGGCCAGGGCGAGCAATGCCAGGCCACCGCCGTACAGCAAAGCCTGGGTATTCGCCAGCCCCTCGCGAACGACGACCGCCGCTCCCGCGAGCGCGGCGGCCACGGCCAACGGGCGCTGCGCCCAGTGCCGTGCCGGCAGGCGCTCGCCCAGCCCGGCGAGGGCCAGCAGCAGGAGCGCCGGGGCGATGGCCAGCTCCCAGCGGATCGGACGGTAACGCCCGTCGGCGACCAGCCAGAACGCATCGACCGCCAACAAGGCGAGCAAGACCGCCAGCGTGGCATTGAGCCAAGGATCGGCGGGCGGAACGACACTGCGCCCGCGGACAGACCACCGCCGCAGGCCGGCGACGACGCAGGCCAGGGCGCCGCAGGTCAGCAACAGACTCACACCCCATTCCCGCCAGACGTTGGTTGCGAACGGCGGATCGGGCAGGACCAGCCAGTCGGGGAGGCGGCGCGATTCCGCCGCAAGCGGCCCGGTGAGCGGCACACGTTGTTCGCCGCGTGCGTCGAACACGCCCCAGGCGCCACCGACGATGCCCTCAAGCCGGCGCTTCCAGGGCTGGTCGAACCCCTCGATGAGATTGAAATGCAGCGGCGTCTCCGCCTCGCGGGCGAGCAGTTCGCGCACGAAACGTGCCTGTTCGACGCGGCCGGGAACAGCCGGCCCGCGCTGCCGGCCCGCGGCCGGCCAGCCGGTCTCGGCAACGAATACCGGCTTGCCGGGAAACGCTTCGCGCAGTGCGGCGGCCTTGCGGTGGATGTAGTCGACCGCGTCGACATTCGCGACCGGCTCGTCTTCCCAGTAGGGCAGGATATGCGCCGCGACCACATCGACCTGCGGGAGAAGGAGCTCGGCGTGGCGTTCCCAGAACGCCCAGACATCGGCATAGCCGACCGGCGTCGCCGCGCGGTGGCGCGCCTGCGCCAACAGCTCCGCCAGCGCGGCGGGTTCCAGTTCCCGGCGCAGCAGGACCTCGTTGCCGACGATCAGCAGATCGACCACATCGCGGTGACTGTGCGTCAAGGCAATGGCCCGCTCCAGTTGCCGGGCATTCAGCGCCGGGTCGCGGTCGATCCAGGCCCCGAGAATCACCCGCAAGCCCACGCGGCGCGCCACCTCGGGAACGGCGTCGAGGCCATGGTCGATGCCGTAGGTGCGAATGCAGGAGGTGACGGTCGCCAGCAAGCGCAGATCGACCTCGATCTCGGCGGGAGAAACGCGCAAGTCGTCATCAAAGGGGGTATGGCCGGTGCGCCGGAACGGCGCGTAAGAGACGCAGGGCAGGCGGGCTTCCTTGACCTCCGGCAGAGCGATCGGCGACGTCGGAAGCCAACCCCAGACGAACGCGCCTACCGCCATCGCGGCCAGCGCAAGCAAGACTCGGCGCAGGCAGTTTGGCTTCGGCGAAATGGGAGCGGCGGGCAATGACATCGTGGCGCAATTATGCCTGCCGCGCGCAGCGGCTGGCGCGGGCCCTGGGCATCGTCGCGCTGGCGGCGGGGCTCAATCTGCTGGCTTGGCGGTTTTTTAATCCACCACTGGCGGCCCCCGACGCACCGCCGCGTATTCAGGGGCTGGCCTACAACGCGTTCGAGCGCTGGCAGAGTCCCTTCGACGGCACGACGCCCGGGCGTACGATTCAGGATGCGGACATGCGCCTGCTGTCCGCCTACACCGGGCGCCTGCGCACCTACAGCGCCGCGGAACTGCCCGAACTGCCGGCCCTGGCCGAGGCGCAGGGCATCCGGCTGGCCCTCGGCGTCTGGCTCGACCGGCGCGCGGACAACAACCGTCGCGAACTCGAGGCGGCGCTGGCTGCGGCACAAGGCCACGCGAACATCGAGCGCCTCATCGCCGGCAACGAAACCCAGTTGCACCGCAAGCTCGCCGCGACCGAACTGTATGCCGCGCTCGACCGCCTGCGTGCCGCGCTGGATATCCCCGTCTCCACCGCCGAACCCTGGCATGTCTGGCTGGACCAGCCGGAACTGGTCGCCCACGTTGATTTCATCACCGTTCATCTGCTGCCTTACTGGGAAGGCGTGCCGGTCGAGGCCGCGCTCGACGTCGCCCTGCAACGCTACGACGCCCTGCGTGCGCGCTTTCCTGGCATGCACATCGTCATCGGCGAAATCGGCTGGCCCAGCGGCGGCGACCGCATCGGCGCGGCCGTGCCGTCCCCGGCAGCGCAAGCCCGGTTCGTGCGCGCCTTCATGGCGCGCGCCGTGGACCTGGGGCTCGACTACTACCTTATGGAAGCGGTCGATCAGCCTTGGAAAGAAGTTACCGAGGGTACCGTCGGCGCCTATTGGGGCTTGTTTGACGCACGCCGCAACCTCAAGTTCGACTTCGCCGGCCCGGTGCAGAACGACCCCTACTGGCGCGGCAAGGCACTGTTGTCCGGGCTGATCGCTGCGCTGTTCGTCCTGCCTTTCCTGCTGCGTTTTGACCATCTCCGGCGGGCGGGACGCATCGCCTTCGCGTTGATCGTTCAGGGCGTCGCGGCGCTGGCGGTGCTGCTCTCCACCCTGCCGCTGATCCATTACCTGAGCCTGCCGGACTGGAGCATGCTGGCGATGCTCGCGCCGGCCTTGCTGCTGCTGGCCGCCATCCTGATCGCGCAGAGTTTCGAATTCGCCGAACTGTTCTGGCCCGGCAGCCTGCGCCGTGTCGCCGCGGCGCGCCCCCTGCCGGCGGGTCATGCCGCTCCGCTGGTGAGTATCCACCTGGCCTGCTGCAACGAGCCGCCGGACATGCTCATCGACAGCATTGAAAGCCTGCTGGCGCTCGACTGGCCGGCGCTGGAAATTATCGTGGTCGACAACAACACGACCGATCCCGCCTGCTGGCAGCCGGTGGCCGCCTATGCAGCGGAGCGCGCAACGCGGGACGGTGCGCGGCTGCGCTTCTTCCATTTGCCGGAATGGCCGGGCTACAAGGCCGGCGCGCTGAATTTCGCGCTGGCGCGCACTGATCCGGCCGCGCAGTGGATTGGCGTGGTCGATGCCGACTATCGGGTCGATCCGGCCTGGCTGAAGTCCGTGGCGGGCTACTTCGCCGACCCGCCGGTTGGCATCATCCAGGCCCCGCAGGCGCACCGCGACTGGCAGGGTAGCGGGTTCCGCCGCATGATGAACTGGGAATACGAGGGCTTCTTCCGCATCGGCATGCACCATCGCCATGAACGCGATGCCATCGTCCAGCACGGCACGATGACGCTGATCCGCGCCGCTGCGCTGCGCGCGGCGAATGGCTGGGACGAAGGCTGCATCGTCGAGGACACCGAGCTTGGCTTGCGCCTGCTCGAACGGGGTTACCGCGCCGTCTATGTGGATCGGGTGCTTGGCGCGGGTCTGGTGCCCGCCGACTTCGCCGCATGGTGTCGCCAGCGCCGCCGCTGGGCGCAGGGCGCCATGCAGATCCTGCGGCGCCATGCGGGCATGCTGGCAGGGCGTTCAGGACTGACCGCCGGCCAGCGCTATCACTTCCTGGCCGGCTGGTTGCCCTGGATCGGCGACGCCCTGCATCTGATCTTCAGTTTCGCCGCACTGCTCTGGACGCTTGCCGTCCTGCTGGCGCCGAGTTTCTTCAAGCTGCCGCATCCCCTCTTTGTCCTGCCGTTGGGGGTGTTCTTCCTCTCTCGCCTGAGTTTCGGGCCACTGCTCTACTGGCGCAGGGTGGATTGCGGCCTGGCCGACCGCTGCGGCGCGGCGCTGGCCGGCATGGCCCTGTCGCATACCGTCGCCCGCGGCGTGCTGGCCGGTCTGTGGGGGACGCGCGGCGTGTTTCACGTCACCACCCGTCGTCCGGGAAATGCGACAAACCGCAGGATGCCGAACGAACTGCGCGAACAGGTCCTGCTGTTGGCCGCCCTGTGGCTGGGGATGCTGGCGACGCTGTGGCTGCGCCAGCCGCTCGACGCGACCACCGCCGCCTGGGTTGCCATCCTGATGTTGCAATGTTTACCCTATGCTGCGGCGCTCGTCACCCGTCGGCTTGGCGCGGGCGCTCTGCAGTGAGGAAGGCTGGCGTTTACCGCCCCCCCAGCAGTTCGCTCACGAGTTGCCGCACGGCGGCCTGTTCGGTCGCCGGCGCGAACAAGGGCGCGCGGCGCGTGCATTGCGCAGCCAGTTGTTCCAGCAGGCGGTAGGTGCCGCCTGCTCTGGACTGACTGGCGCGACAGGCAACCAGCAGCGCTGCCAGGGCTGACTCGTTGTTCCAGGGAAAGTATCCTGCGTAATCCGTACCGAGCATGCCGATATTGCCTTCGATGTGCGAAGCGAGCACCGGAGTACCGCTGGCGATGGCTTCCATCACCACATGCGCGCCACCCTCCATGCGGCTGGCGTGGATCAGCACATGGGCGCGCTGGATGCGCCGCCGCACCTCCTCATGCGGCCGGCCGCCCAGCCAGCGGTAGTTGGAACACATCGCCATGGTTTCCTCCGCCTGCCGCGCCAGCACCGGATCGAGCGCCGCGCCGATGTGATCGATGAAGATATCGCGTTGGTCGGCCAGCCGCCGCGCGGCGGCGAACAGGGTGACGGGGGATTTCTCTTCGCGCAGATGACCGACCATTACCGCCCGCAGGCGATGCGATGACTTGACCAATGTCTGACGGGAGGCGGTCGACTGGAAGATGATGCGGGCCTTGCCGCGCATGCTCGCGGGTAGCGCCTGCAGGCCGCGTTCCTGCAGCACCACCAATG
>CAZAWN010000109.1:7859-9731 GCA_964488825.1 uncultured Methyloversatilis sp.
GGGGTGATAATCACCGCACGTTGCCCGTTGTCAATTAATGAGGATCGTTTCATGGCCACCGATTATTCCATTTCCCGACTGTGCCGTTGCGGCGACCGCAGCGCGCTCGCCCTCGCCCTGCAAGACAGCCGTCGGCGCACCCTGCAACTGCTCGAGGCCTACGTCGCCAAGTTGGGCGAAACCCTGCCGATTCCCTATTCGACCCAGCTCAATCCGCCGCTGTGGGAAGTCGGGCATGTCGCCTGGTTTTACGATGTCTGGATCGCGCGCAATCCTCAACGCCATCTGGGTTTGTCTGCCGACCCTGATTGCGCCCGCCCCGCCGGTCGCCTGCCCGGCGCCGACGCGCTCTACAACTCCAGCCTGGTCAAGCATACGACACGCTGGAGCCTGCCGCTGCCCGACCTCGCCGCGACGCGCGATTATCTGGCAGAAAGCCTCGCCGAGACGCTGGAACTGCTCGCCGGCGCGGCCGAGACCGAGGAAGCACTCTACTTCTATCGCCTGTCGCTGTTCCACGAAGACATGCATGCCGAAGCCGCCACCTACATGGCGCAAGCGCTGGATATTCCCCTGCCGGCGCAGCTGCGTCCCTGGGCGCGTCGGCTACCCGCCGCGACGGACATCGCCGTCCCGGCAACGACCTGGCGGCTGGGTTACGACGAGACGGGCTTCGCCTTCGACAACGAAGTGCCTCCACTCGACATGAGGCTGGCCGCCTATGCCATCGACAGCGTGGCAGTAAGTTGGCGGCGTTTCCTGCCCGCCGTCGAAGCCGGAGCGGTCCCCATGCCGCGTTACCTGCGCTGCGAAAACGGCGTCTGGCAGGCGCGGCGCTACGGCGCGTGGGAAGCGCTGGATCTCGATACCGCCGCCCTGCATGTCACCTGGGACGAGGCGCAAGCCTGGTGCGCCTGGGCCGGCCGCCGCTTGCCGACCGAAGCGGAATGGGAATGCGCCGCGCTGACCGCGCCCGGTTTCGACTGGGGCGACGCCTGGGAATGGACCGCCAGCCGCTTCGCCCCCTTCCCCGGCTTCGTCGCCCACCCCTACCGCGACTACTCGCGCTTCGGCTTCGAAGAGCATCGCTACGTCCTCAAGGGCGCCAGCCGCGCCACATCGCCGCGCATGGCGCATCCGCGCTACCGCAACTATTTCACCGTCGAGCGCAACGATATTCATACCGGGTTTCGCAGCTGCGCGGCCAAAATCAAGCCCACATAAAAACAGACTTGACTATTGTTAAGCGGGCTCTGGTATAGCCATCCCATGCGCTCGCTTGATCCTCTTATCCGCCGCGATCCACAGCAGAAACCCGGCGCTGGCGGGACGGCACCAGCACAACAAACCGACTAAACCGTGGCCCACCCCTTGTTACGCATCTTCATAGATTGCCGCGACCGTTAGGGTCATATCCACACTGGCGAACTCGACTGTCTCGCCGGGCCCATAGGGGTAAAGCACCCAATGGCCGCTGGCATCGCGGCGAAAGACGTCCACCGCCACACGCTCGGTATCGACCAGCACATACTCCTGCAAGCTATCCAGTTGGCGATAGCTGGCAAATTTCGCGCCGCGATCATACGACGCGGTAGTGGGCGAAAGCACCTCAACCAACAGCAAAGGCTCACGCTTGCGATCCGCGAGCGCTGCATCCGCTGCCGAACAACTCACAAACACATCGGGGTAGAAAAACGCATCCGCCCGGGCCACCTCCACTTTCATATCGGCGATATAGGTACGGCACGGCTTGCCGCGTAAATGATTGCGCAAAGCGATCGCCAGATTCAGGCTGATCGTCACATGCGCATCGCTGGCGCCCGCCATGGCAAACACTTCACCCGCAAAGTACTCGTGTTTTTCGGCTTGCTC
>CAZAWN010000110.1:0-9729 GCA_964488825.1 uncultured Methyloversatilis sp.
CGAAATCGTCATCACACGGATCGATGGCAAGTGGAAGATGAGCCAGAACAAGGAACCCGCCGACCGCGATGGAGTGACTCGCGGCATGCGCGATACCGCCGACCCGCATGGGAATCCTGCCGTGGCGGATCAGATCGAACGCTGCTGCATGAAATGATCCGTCTCACCGAACTCCGCCTCCCACTCGAACATCCGCCGGAAGCGCTTGCCGCTGCCGTTTTGCAACGGCTGGGCCTGAAGACTGCCGAATTGCTGAACTTGCGCATCCACAAACGCAGCCCGGACGCGCGCAAGAAATCGGCGCTGCAATTCGTCTATAGCCTCGATCTCGAACTGGCAGACGAAGCCGCCGTGCTGGTGCGTTTCAAGGACGATCTGCACGTCAAGCCAACGCCGGATATGGTCTACAAATTCGTCGCCCAGGCGCCGAGAACCGCATTCCTGCGTCCGGTCGTTGTCGGCTTCGGCCCGGCGGGCATCTTTGCCGCGCTGATTCTCGCGCAGATGGGTTTCAAACCGCTGGTGCTGGAACGCGGCAGAAAAGTGCGCGAGCGGACGAAGGATACTTGGGACCTCTGGCGTCGCCATGAACTGCATCCGGAATCGAACGTGCAGTTTGGCGAAGGCGGGGCCGGCACCTTCTCGGACGGCAAGCTTTACAGCCAGATCCGCGATCCGCGCTATCTGGCGCGCAAGGTGCTTACCGAGTTTGTCAAAGCCGGAGCGCCGGAAGAAATTCTCTACGTCAATCGGCCGCACATCGGCACCTTTCGCCTGGTGTCGATGGTCGAGAAGATGCGCGCCGAGATCGAGGCTTTGGGCGGCGAGATTCGTTTCCAAAGTCGCGTCGAAGACCTCATCATCGAGGGTGGCCATGTTCGCGGCGTGGCGCTTCAAACGGGGGAGACCCTACGGGCCGACCATGTGGTACTGGCGCTTGGCCACAGCGCGCGCGACACCTTCGACATGCTGCATCGGCGCGGAGTGTTCATGGAAGCGAAGGCCTTCGCCATCGGTTTTCGCATCGAGCACCCGCAGTCACTGATCGACCGTGCGCGCTACGGCAACTTCTCCGGCCATCCACTGCTTGGAGCAGCCGACTACAAGCTGGTACATCATGCTTCGAACGGGCGCGACGTCTACAGCTTTTGCATGTGCCCCGGCGGACAGGTGGTGGCGGCGACCTCCGAGCCGGGGTGTGTGGTCACCAACGGCATGAGCCAGTATTCGCGCGCCGAGCGCAACGCCAACAGCGGTCTGGTTGTCAATGTCACGCCGGCGGATTTTGGCAGCACCGACGTGCTGGCGGGGATCGATTTCCAGCGCATCTGGGAACGCCGCGCCTTCGAACTCGGCGGCGGAAATTACAACGCGCCCGGCCAGCGCCTGGGTGACTTTCTCGCGGGTCGGCCTTCGGCAGCGCTGGGCGCCGTCGCGCCCTCCTACCAACCGCAGGTGACGCCCACCGACCTGTCTGGCGCTTTGCCCGCGTATGCCATTGCTGCGCTGCGCGAGGCGATTCCCGTCTTTGATCGGCAGATTCGCGGCTTTGCGCTGCCCGATGCGGTGCTTACTGGTGTCGAAACGCGTACCTCGTCGCCGCTGCGCATCACGCGCGGCAAGGATGGTCAGAGCGTGAATGTCAAAGGCCTTTTTCCCGCCGGCGAAGGCGCAGGGTACGCCGGGGGCATTCTCTCGGCCGGGGTCGATGGCATCGAGATAGCCGAGGCTTTGGCCCTTGATCTGCTTTCCAGGCGGCCAGCTTAGGTGTGACAATCAGGCGCTAGCCAGTCATCGATCTTCGGCAAGGAGCCCAGTTTGCGCAACAATCAGCCTGTCACCGGCGTTGAGCGTCAATACGCCAACGATATCGCCATCATTTCGCATACCGACGACAAGGGACGTATTACCTTCGTCAATGATGATTTCGTCGAAGTCAGCGGATTTACGCAGGAAGAGCTGATCGGTCAGCCGCACAATATCCTGCGCCACCCGGATATGCCGGCCGAAGCCTTCCGAGACCTGTGGGATACGGTGAAATCGGGCCGCCCCTGGGCGGGCGTGGTGAAAAATCGCTGCAAGAATGGCGGCTATTACTGGGTGCGTGCCTCGGTCACGCCCAAGACCGATGGCGGCTACATGTCGGTGCGCGTGCGTCCAAGCCGCGATGAAATCGCCGCCGCCGAGGCGCTCTACGCGCGCATGCAGAAAGACAGTTCGATCCGCCTGCGCCATGGACAGATCGCCAGGACGAATTTCTGGGGCTGGATCGACAATATGCGCATCGGCAATCGACTCGCGCTGGTCATGGCCTTGGTGATGTGTATGCTGATCGGCGCCCTGGTCGATGCCCAGTGGTCTGCCGCGAAAATCGAAAAAGCCTATAGCGCGTATATCGACGGCGACGGCGCGCGGCGGGTTGGCTTCTACAACATGTATGCGCAGGGTCTGCAGATGGGGCAGGCGACGCGCAATATCATGCTCGACCCGGCGAACCCGACGGCTTACGACAATCACAAGAACGCCGCCGCCGCCTTTGATAAGGCCGCGGAAGCGATGCGTTTGCACGATGCGCAGCTCGATAAAACCGGCTTGCCAGACAAGATCATCGCATTGCGCGCCCAGCAAAAGACAGCGCAGGATCGCGTGTTCGAGTTCGTCAAGGCCGGCCAGCAAGATGAAGCCAAGGCTTTTCTCAACAAGGAAGAAACGCCCAAGTGGCGCGAAATGCGCAAAGCGATGCTGGACGAAATCAAGCGGCTCGACGAGGCCTTGCCGACGCTGCTGGCCGATCTGGACGTCCGTGCGACACAGGCGAGTCAGCGCAGCCTGATACTTGCGGTGCTTGCCGTTGTGCTTGGCGTACTGCTGGCCGGCGTATTGCTGGCGCGCATCGCCCGCCAGGCGCGCGAGACCGAACAAGTCATTTCGGATGTCGCCGGCGGCAATCTCGCCCGTGTCATCCATGTCGGCAACAACGACGAGATGGGCGCCATCCTGACGCGTGTCGCGACCTTGCGCAATCGCCTGCACGAAGCGATCAGCCTGATTCAGCAAACCGCCCGCGCGCTTGGCCAGTCCAGTCGGCAATTGACTTCTGCCAGCAACGCTACAGTCGAGGCGGCCAATGCGCAGTCTGCCGCCATTGCCAGCATCGCGGCTGCCGTGGAAGAGCTTTCGGTATCCACCGACGAGATGAGCGGCAACGCCCGCGATGCGTTGCAAGCCACCGATGCCTCTTCTCAAGCCACGCTCGAAAGCGCTGCGACCAGTCGCCGGGCGGCTGAACACATCGGCGCTGCGGCACGCGTGGTCGCCGATTCCGAGCAGCGCATCGCCGAATTGGCTACCATGTCCGAGGAAATTAGCCGCGTCGTGTTGGTGATCCGTGAGATTGCCGACCAGACCAATCTGTTAGCGCTCAATGCAGCCATCGAAGCGGCGAGGGCTGGCGAGCAGGGACGCGGGTTTGCCGTCGTTGCCGACGAAGTGAGAAAGCTGGCCGAGCGGACCGGTAATTCGACCCAGGAAATCACCGCGATGATTCAGCGCATCCAGGATGTCAGCAGTTCGGTCGCCCACGAAGTCGCCGCCAGCAGCAAAGAGGTGGGACACGGCGCGCAAAGCGCGGCACAAGCGGGCGAAACGGCAGCGGCGGTGGAAGGCTCGGTAGCGCGAGCCGCCCAGTCGGTTCAGTCGATCAGCGATGCCTTGTCCGAAAGCAGCGCTGCCACGCGCGAGATTGCCGGCAACATGGAACGCATCTCGCAATCCGCCGAAAACAATTCGCACGTTGCCCAGAATTCCATGCACGAATCGCAGCAGGTGGGCCTGCTGGCCGAGAAGTTGAAGCGGCTGGCGGAACAGTTTCGCGCCTGACCCGTCCCTTGATTCGTTTTGACCGCGTCTTCAAGCGCTACCCGCCGGACATCGAGGCGCTGACGGATGTCAGCTTCGAGATTGCCGCAGGCGAGCTGGTTACTGTTGGCGGCCATTCCGGCGCGGGAAAATCCACCCTGCTCAAGCTGATTCCTGCCATCGAGCGTCCTACCGGGGGCGCCCTGCTGGTGCATGGCCAGAATGTTTGCGCCCTGCGACGCAGCGCGCTCCCATGGCTGCGTCGCAACATGGGGCTGGTGTTTCAGGACCAGAAACTGTTGTTCGACCGCAGCGCATTGGCTAATGTGCTGTTGCCGCTCGAGATCGCCGGCTTCGCGCCGCAGGAAGCGCGGCGGCGAGCGCAAGCGGCGCTCGACAAGGTAGGTCTCGGGCCACGCGCTCGTGCTCTGCCGATCGCGCTGTCGGGCGGGGAGCAACAGCGCCTCGCCATTGCCCGCGCCGTTGCCCATCGCCCTGCCCTCTTGCTCGCCGACGAACCCACGGCTTTTCTTGACGATGCCACCGCGCATACTGTCGCGGCGATCTTTTGTGAATTCCAGCGCGTCGGCGTCACCGTGTTGATCGCCACCTGCGCCGACGCACTGTTCCCCGACGCGCGGCGGCTCAAGCTGGCGCAAGGCCGGCTGGTATGACTTACATCACAACCCAGGTACGCGCTTTTCTCCTCGCGTTGCGCCGTCTCGCGGCGATGCCGCTGGATACCTTGCTGGCGGTGTTTGGCATCGGCATCGTGCTGGCCCTGCCGGCCTGCGCTTACGTCGTGCTCAAGCCGGTGGCGGAACTGATGCAAGGCGGCAGCGCCACGCCGCAGCTCACCCTGTTCCTGCATGTCACTGCCGAGCGCAGCGCCAACGCAGCCCTCGAAGTGCGCGTCAAAGCCCTGCCGGAAGTGCGTGCCACCCGCCTGCTGACGCGCGAGGACACGCTGGCGCGCATGAAAACGGTCGATGGCCTGGCCGAGGCGATCGGCGTGTTGCCGAAGAACCCGTTTCCCGACGCCATCGTCGTTACCCCGGCGGATCTGCGTCCGGAAACGCTCGAAACGCTGGCCGCCAGCCTGCGCCAATGGCGCGAGATCGAACATGTTCAGGTGGATGCCGATTGGGCGCGCCAACTTGCCGCCGTCGTCCGCCTGGCGCAGACGGGCCTGTATCTGCTCGCCGGACTGCTCGGTCTGGGCGCACTTGCCATTGTGTTCAATACCACACGACAACAGGCAGTCGCCCGCCGCGCGGAAGTCGAAGTCAGCCGCCTGCTCGGTGCCACCGACGCATTCATCCGCCGCCCCTTCGTCTGGCATGGCGCCCTGCTCGGTCTCGGCGGCGGCCTGTGCGCTTGGCTGATCGCCCTGCTTGCCCTGCTCTGGCTGCGGCAGCCGGTCGGCGCCCTTGCCGACCTGTACGACGTCGATCTGCTTCTGACCCTCCCCACACCAGGCGAGGTTGCTGCCCTGCTGGGTGTCGCCGCGCTGCTCGGCGCGATCGGCGCCGCTTTGTCGATTACCAAACAATTAGATGCCACCGAATGAAGCTTGACGAATACCTGCGCGATTTCGCGCCCGCCCCCGATTCCGCCCGCTGGAAAAAATACGCTGGCAGCGATGTGATTCCCCTCTGGGTCGCCGACATGGACTACCCCGCCCCGGTAGAAGTTATCTCCTCCTTGCAGCAGCGCTGTGCCAGCGGTCTGTTTGGCTACGCCGAACCCGGCGTGGAATTGACCGAAGCCATTCAGGCGCATTGCCTGTGCGAGTACGGCTGGGCGATTGAGCCGGACTGGCTGGTTTGGCTGCCCGGACTGGTGTCCGGTCTGCATGTCGCTTGCCGCAGTGTCGGGGAAAGCGGCGATGGCGTATTCACCGCCACACCGGTGTATCCGCCTTTTCTTTCCGCACCCGGCGAGTCGGGACGCAAACTGGTTGCCCTGCCGCTCGTGCGCCATGAAGGAGGTTGGGGTTGGGATTTCGCCGCTGCCGATGCATGCATGAAAGCCGCGCGCCTGTTTCTGCTCTGCCATCCGCACAATCCGGTCGGCCGCGCCTGGCGCGAGGACGAACTCTGGCAACTTGCCGCGCTGGCGGAAAAGCACGACCTGGTCGTCTGCTCCGACGAAATCCATTGCGACCTGACCCTGAATGGCCGCCACCGCCCCTTCGCCACGCTTTCCCCGGAAATTGCGGCTCGCACCATCACGCTGATGGCGCCGTCAAAAACCTTCAACCTCGCCGGCCTCGGCTGCGCCTTCGCGATCATCCCGAATCCGCATCTGCGCCGCGCCTTTCTCGCTGCCGCCCACGGCATCGTCCCGCATCCGAATCTGCTGGGTTTGGCCGCCAGTGAAGCAGCTTTCCGCCACGGCGCGGCATGGCGCGCGCACCTGCTTGATACCCTGCGTGGCAACGCGGCGCGCGTCGAACAGGCCATCGGCCAACTGCCCCAACTCGCCATGGAGCGCGTCGAAGCCACCTTCCTCGCCTGGATCGATTGCCGCGAACTCGGTGTCGAACACCCGGCGCAATTTTTCGAACGTGCCGGCGTCGGTCTCTCCGACGGCGTCGCCTTCGGTCCGGGAAAGGCCTACGCGCACTATGTGCGGCTCAACTTCGGAACGACACGCCCGCTGCTGGACGCCGCACTTGAACGCATCGCGCGTGCCTGCGCAGCGTTGAGGTAACGCAGGGCGTCGATTCAGGGGTTCAGCGGCAGCAAGGCCCGGTGTGGAGCTTGCCTAGCGACGCAACACCGCCACCAGCTTCGCCACCTCCTCTTCCAGCCCATGCAGCAGCGGGGGCAGACCGGCCAGGTCTTCCGCCTTGGCGAGCGTTTCGATTTCGGCGGCGCGCCGCATGGCGGGTTCGGCGCCGAAGGCGGCGAGGGTGCCTTTCAGTCCGTGGGCGCGACGCATGACTTCGGCGCTGTCGCCCGCGGCGATGCCGGCGCGCAGGCTGGCGAGTTCGTTCTGGTAGTGGTCAAGGAATGCCGGCGCGAGGATATCGATGATTTCGGCATCCATCACGGCGAGGGCGGCGGCATAGTCGAAAGTCGGCGCTGGCGTGACGGCACGACCGGCTTCCGGGAGGGCGTTCCGGACGGGGGCGGCATTGGCAGGAGCGCCCTGCGGGGCGAACAGACGCAGTTTTGCCGCCAGTTCGACCTGATTGATCGGCTTCGAAAGGTAGTCGTCCATGCCGGCGGCGAGGCAGGCTTCGCGGTCTCCCTGCATGGCGTTGGCAGTCATCGCCATGATCGGCACGCGCGGCAGCCCCTGTGCGGCTTCGTGGGCGCGGATCAGGCGGGTCGCCTCGATGCCACCCAGCACGGGCATCTGCATGTCCATCAGCACCAGATCGTAGCGCGCGCCGTCGCACAGCCGATCTACCGCTTCCTGTCCATGAACGGCCAGAGTGACCCGGTGACCCCATTTTTCCAATAGACGAATGGCGAGTTGCTGGTTGATCGGATTGTCTTCGACGAGTAGCACGTCGAGAAAGCTTTGGTGGGGCGGCGGCGGAGCGGGGGCGGCTGCCAGCGGCGCAAGCGGCGCGTCGTCCAGTCCGAGCACGAGGGTGAATTGGAAGGTGCTGCCCTTGCCGGGTTCGCTATCGACGCTCATGTGGCCGCCCATCAGATTGACGAGCCGGCTTGAAATCGACAGTCCGAGGCCGGTGCCGCCGTATTGGCGCGTGGTCGAGGCGTCGGCCTGCGCGAAGGCTTCGAAGATGCTGTCGAGCTTGTCGGCGGGAATGCCGATACCGCTGTCGCGCACGGCGATTTGCAGCGTCACGCTGGTGTCAGTGCGCGTTTCGACGGCCAGGCTGACGACAACTTTGCCGTGGGCGGTGAACTTGATGGCATTGCCGATCAGGTTGATCAGTACCTGGCGCAAACGCGTCGGATCGCCCAGGACATGCTCCGGTACATCATCGGCGACGTCGCAAATCAGTTCCAGGCCTTTTTCGCTGGCGCGCACTCCGAGGGTCTTGAGCGTCTCGGATACCGCCTGATGCAGCGCGAAGCCGACCCGTTCGAGCATCAGCTTGTTGGCTTCGATCTTGGAGAAATCGAGGATGTCATTGAGGATGCCGAGCAGCGATTCGGCCGAGTTCTTGACGATCTTCATATACTCTTGGCGCTCTTCTTCGCTGGCAGCGTCGAGCGCCAGATCGGTCATGCCGATGATGCCGTTCATTGGCGTGCGAATCTCGTGGCTCATGTTGGCGAGAAACTCGCTTTTGGCGCGGCTGGCAGCCTCAGCCTCTGCGCGCCTGGCGATCAATTCGGACTCGAAGGCCTTGCGTGCGGTGATGTCAGTACGGATGCCAATGTACTGGACCGGGCGGCCGTTCTCGTCGAGGAAGGGCACGACGGTTGACTTGACCCAGTATAAGCCGCCGTCCTTCTTGCGGTTGCAGATTTCCCCTTCCCAGACTTCGCCGCGCGCTATCGTCGCCCACATCTCGGCGTAAAAACTGTCGGGATGGGCGCCGGATTTGAGGATGCGGTGCGTCTGGCCGAGTAGTTCCGTTTCGCTGTAACCGGAAATAACGCAGAACTGCGCGTTGGCGTAGAGGATGCGTCCACCCCGGTCGGTGATGCTGACGATCGCGTGCGCGTCCAGCGCGCGCTGCCGAGCCTGCATGCCTGCCGCGTTAGCCTGTGCCAGCTGGATGGCACGCACATTGCGGCCATGCAACCAGAGCAGCGCGCCGCCGGCCGCAGCAAAAGCCAGCAGCAGCAGGCTGGCGAAGAGAAAGTGCTGCGGGTGGTTGTCGAAAGACAAGCCTTCGAGCGGTAGCGCCATGACTTGAATCCCGCGCACATCGCCTTCCTTCCAGTCCCGTTTAGGGCTGTCGGGGTGGCCGTTGTGACAACCGACGCATGAACTCTCCAGGCGAATCGGCGCGGCGTAGCGCAGCAGCTTGCCGCGCGGCGAATCTTCGAGGCGCAAAAATTCGTTGCCGCCGCTCGCCTGCAGCGCAGCCAGCGCCTCGGTCTCGAACGCATCGAGGGTAATCTTGCGCCATGGGAAAGGATAGGGGCTGACCAGGCGCAGGTTCATTTCCGGATTCGACTGGGCGATCTCGTCGACCAGGTCCAGCGTCATGGTGGCCGGAATCGGCAAGGCGCCGGAGCGTTCTTTGTAATCGTGTGCGATCGCCAGTTCCGAATGCTTGCGCACGATGGGCAGCAGCCGCGCGGAGTAAAAATTGCGGAAGGAAATAATCAAGTCGGCATGTGATTTGGCGAGGCGGTGCAACGCATCCTGCTCGGTGCGCATGGCGAGCCGGTCGGCAAAGAAATACAGACCGAGGCAGAGGACAACCATGGCGAGGATCAGGATCGCCCTGAATCGCTGCGTATCGACGATCTGCAAGCTGGCGGCGGAATCTTTCGCCTGGGAGAACGGGGAGGGTGGGTTCACGTTTGGATGACAGCGAAAGTCTGCAAGGCGCTGATGCTGATGGTTCTCATGGGGCGAGTTTATCTCGGTATGGGATTGATGCAATTACTCTTCCAGAGAGGTTTTAACGTGGGGTTGCCATGCCACTGCATTGCAAAGCTCCTGGAGGTACGGGTACATAATTCTGGCAGGGCTGGTACGTCTGGGCGACACACAAATGCCTGCTGAAAACTGCAATTGAGTCGGATGACCCAAAAAAATAAGGGAGGCCCGATAGGGCCTCCCTTAAAGCGGAGCCTGAATCGTTCAGGTTGGACGCGAGCCGGTCGGGAAAGGCCAGGCAGCGGCAGGATTCAGCGCGGACTTGATCCCCGGAGTGGCGGCTGTCGAAGGTGCAGCGGCCGGGGCAGCAGCTTTCTTGGGTGCAGC